>NZ_JBIAHN010000009.1:0-388168 GCF_042870555.1 Streptomyces sp. NPDC006487 | reverse complement strand
GACCTCACCGGCATCTACGACCTCAAGCTCCTCAACAAGGTCCTCAAGACCGCCGGCCAGCCCGAAGTCTCCGACGCCGGCCTCGGCGCCAAGTAACCCCGTAATCCAGCAACCCAGGAGGTGACGACCATGGCCACCATTCTCGCCAAGGCTGCCGAGGGCACGGTAGCGGAGCAGACGCACGCCGCACGCATCGAGCACGTCTCGAAGTCCTTCTCCGGTCCGGCCGGATCGCAGCTCGTCCTGGACGACATCAGCCTCGATGTCGCTCCCGGAGAGTTCGTCACCATCCTGGGTGCCTCGGGATGTGGAAAGTCCACGCTCCTCAACCTGGTCGCCGGACTGGACAAGCCGTCCGCGGGGTCGATCGAGACCCCCGGCGGGCGTCCGGCCCTGATGTTCCAGGAGCACGCCCTCTTCCCGTGGCTCACGGCGGGCAAGAACATCGAACTCGCCCTGCGCATGCGCGGGGTGGCCAAGGCCGACCGCAAGCCGGAGGCCGAGCGGCTGCTCGAGCTGGTCCGGCTCGGCGGCTCGTACGGCAAGCGGGTCCACGAGCTGTCCGGCGGCATGCGCCAGCGCGTGGCCCTGGCCCGGGCGCTCGCCCAGGACAGCCAGCTCCTGCTGATGGACGAGCCGTTCGCCGCGCTCGACGCCATCACCCGCGACGTGCTGCACGGCGAGCTCACCCGCATCTGGGAAGAGACGAACCTGTCCGTCCTGTTCGTCACGCACAACGTCCGCGAGGCCGTACGGCTCGCGCAGCGTGTGGTCCTGCTGTCCTCGCGCCCCGGCCGGGTCGCGAAGGAGTGGACCGTGGGCATCCCGCAGCCGCGCCGCATCGAAGACGCGGACGTCGCGGAGCTGTCCCTCGAAATCACCGACCACCTGCGTGGGGAGATCCGCCGCCATGGCCAGCACTGACACCACCCCCGGGACCCCGTCCAAGGCCAAGGCCGACGACCTCGCCGGGCTGGAGGCCGGTCTCGACGCGCTCGACGCCGTCCAGACCCACCGCACCCCGGTCCGCGAAGTCCTCGTCAAGAAGGTCCTGCCGCCGGTCATCGCCGTCGGCCTGGTCCTCCTCGTCTGGCAGATCCTCGTCGCGGCGAAGATCACCGACGAGACCAAGCTCCCCGCCCTGTCCTCCGTCTGGGACAGCCTGTCCGACATGTGGATGAAGGGCACCCTGCTCGAGGTCATCTGGACCAGCGTCTCGCGCGGTCTGCTCGGCTTCCTGCTGGCCCTGGCCATCGGCACCCCGCTCGGTCTGCTCGTCGCCCGGGTGAAGTTCGTCCGCGCCGCGATCGGCCCGATCCTGCAGGGGCTGCAGTCGCTGCCCTCGGTCGCATGGGTGCCGCCGGCGGTGCTCTGGTTCGGCCTCAACGACGCGATGATGTACACCGTCATCCTGCTCGGCGCCGTCCCGTCGATCGCCAACGGCCTCGTCTCCGGCATCGACCAGATCCCGCCGCTGTTCCTGCGGGCCGGCCGCACCCTGGGCGCCACCGGCCTGCGCGGCGCCTGGCACGTGGTCATGCCGGCCGCGCTGCCCGGCTACCTGGCCGGCCTCAAGCAGGGCTGGGCCTTCTCCTGGCGTTCGCTGATGGCCGCCGAGATCATCGCCAGCTCCCCCGACCTGGGCCTCGGTCTCGGTCAGCTCCTCGAGAACGGCCGCAACAACATCGACCTGCCCGGGGTGTTCCTCGCGATCATCCTGATCCTGGTCGTCGGCATCGCGATCGACCTGCTCATCTTCAGCCCGGTCGAGCGGTGGGTGCTGCGCACCCGCGGCCTGCTGGTCAAGAGCTGATCACCGTGTCGGCGCGCTCCACGCAGGCCCCCGCCCTGCTCGTCATCGCCCACGGCAGCCGCGACCCGCGGCACGCGGCGACCGTGCACGCCCTCACCCGGCGAGTACGGGCGCTGCGGCCGGGGCTGCGCGTGGAGACCGCCTTCCTGGACTTCGACACCCCGACCGTCGACCAGGCGGTGGCCTCGCTCCACCTCTCGGGCGTACGCGAGATCGTGGCGCTCCCGCTCCTCCTGACGCGGGCGTTCCACGCGAAGTCCGACATCCCGGCGGTGCTCGCCGGAGCCACGTCCCGCCTGCCGGACCTCTCGGTCCGGATCGCGGATGTGCTCGGCCCGTCGCCGCTGCTGCTGGCGACCCTGGAGCGCCGGCTGTGGGAAGCCGGCCTCACCCCGGCGGACCGCGCCACCACCGGTGTGGTGCTC
This sequence comes from Streptomyces sp. NPDC006487, assembly GCF_042870555.1. NCBI lineage: Bacteria > Bacillati > Actinomycetota > Actinomycetes > Kitasatosporales > Streptomycetaceae > Streptomyces > Streptomyces sp. NPDC006487. The sequence goes on along the minus strand of NZ_JBIAHN010000009.1, from coordinate 385,930 downwards.
GCGTCCGCCGGTTCCTCAGACCCGGAGGCGATCGCAGTGATCGCTGAAATCGCGCGGGAGTGGCGGCACACCGGTTGGTGCGCCGTGCGGCCTGCGTTCGCCTCCGCTGTTCTCCCCCGGACGGAGGACGCCGTACGAGCCCTGCGCTCGGAGGGCGTCCGCCGGATCGCGGTGGCCCCCTACGTCATCGCCCCCGGCCGACTCCCCGACCGCATCGCGGCGGGCGCCGAGGCCGCGGGCGCCGACGTGATCTCGGCCGTCCTGGGCCCCTCCCCGGAACTGGCCCGGCTGCTCCTGCACAGGTTCGACAGCGCCCTGCGAGCCCCCGCCCGCGTACCGGCCCTGGCGGCCTGACCCGCCGCTCCGCGGGGCGTGGTCCCCTACCCGCCCTTCGCCCGTTCCCCGGGCTCTGCCCGGACCCCGGTCCTCAAACGCCGGACGGGCTGAACCATCCAGCCTCGCCGGCGTTTGAGGCGCGGGGTCCGGGGCGGAGCCCCAGGGGTCCGGGCAGCGCCCGGGGAACGGTGGAAGGGCGGGTAGGGGACTTCGCCCCGCAGGGCGACCCCGCCCGTACCCGGCGGCTACGCCCTCGCCGCGGCCTCGTCGGCCAGGGCCGTCAGGTCCTCGATGGACATCGCCCCGGGCGGCAAGCCCTCCCGCGCGAAGATGTTCGCCGCGTGCCGCAGCGTGTCGTTGACCGGCGTGGCCACCCCGTGCAGCCGCCCCAGCAGGACGACCTCCCCGTTGAGGTAGTCCGCCTCCACCGACCCCGTCCCCCGCGCCAGGCTCTGCCAGGACGACCCGCCCCGTACCACCCCGGCCGGCGCATCGACCTTGCCCTCGCGCACCGCCGCCTGCTCCGCGTCCGAAGCCCAGTCGAGCCCCGCGGCGGCGAAGGCCGCCTTCGCCTCGCGCACGGCCCGCAGCAGCAGCGCCGCCTTCGCGGGTTCGGGTTCCGGGCCGGTCGTCGCCTGGATCGCGTTGCCCAGATTGCCCAGCAGCTTCGCGTACTTCCACCGCATCACGTCCTCGGCGACCGGCGCCCCGAAGCCGGCCTTCTCCAGGTCGGCCGCGATCCGACGGACGGGCCCGTCGGCGCCTCCGGCGGCCTTCCCGAGGTGCAGGATCCCGGTCAGCGGCGCACAGAGCGCCGAGACCACCCCCGGCTCCAGGAAGGTCGCCGGCAGCCACACGCAGACCCCGTACACGCGCGCGAAACGCCGTAGGGCGAGGCGTTCGCTCTCCACGCCGTTCTGCGCGCACAGCACCGGCAGCCGCTGCGCGGCCGTACCACCGCCCGTGACCTCCGCGTCGGCCCAGGCGTCGAGCGCGGCGAGCGCGTCCTGGGTCTTCACGGTCAGCAACAGCACGTCGTCGGGGCGCAGTTCACCCAGCTCGACCGGCCCCGTCACCACGGGCAGCCGGTGCACCCGCTCACCGTCCGCCGTGGTGAGCCGCAGCCCGTTCGCCCGCAGGGCCTCCGCGTGGGGGCCGCGCGCGACGAGGACGACCTCGCTGCCCGACTCCGCGAGCCGTCCGCCGATGGTCGCGCCGATCGCTCCGGCGCCGATGATGATGTAACGCATGCCCACGAGCCTGGCACATCCGCGGGCCTGGGTTACGGTCGGGCCATGTCTGTTGACGTGGATGAGACGTTCGCCCTCGGCGGGGACCTGCCGGTACGCCGCCTCGGTCTCGGCACCGGCGGCCTGGTCGGCTCCGGCTACTGGGGCCCGCGTGCCGCCCGCCCCGCATCGGTCGCGCTGCTGCGCACCGCCGTCGCACGCGGGGTCACCCTGATCGACACCGCCGACAACTACGGCCCCCACCTGGCCGAGGAGCTGGTCGCCGAGGCCCTCCACCCGTACGGGGAGCGGCTGGTGGTTTCCACGAAGGGCGGCGTGGTGCGCACCGGCCCCGACCAGTGGCACGCGGCGGGCCGCCCGGAGGACTTGCGCTCCATGTGCGAGGCGAGCCTGCGCAGGCTCCGGCTGGACCGGATCGACCTGTACCAGCTGCACCGCTTCGACCCGGCCGTCCCGCCGGCGGAACAGCTGGGCACGCTGGCCGAGCTCCGGGCGGAGGGCAAGATCCGCCACATCGGGCTGAACACGGTGACGGCGGACCAGCTCAGGGAGGCCCTGGCCGTGGTCCCGGTGGCCTCGGTCCAGAACCCGTACAACCTCCTGGACCGCTCCTCGGCGGAGCTCCTCGCCCTGTGCGAGGCGCGGGGCATCGCCTTCCTCCCCTACTACCCGCTCGGCAACGGCGCCCTGACCCGCGAAAGCGCCGCCGCACTGACGGCGGTCGCCGCCGAACACGGCGCGTCCACCGGCCAGATCGCCCTGGCCTGGCTCCTCCAGCACTCCCCGGTCCTGTGCCCCACCCCGGGTACGGGCTCTGCGGACCACCTGGCGGAGAACCTGGACGCGGCAACGGTCCACCTGACCCCGCACGAGATGACCCTGCTGAACGGGCTGGCGGACTAGCGGACCGGCCCGCCGCACCGCGGGGTCAGTCCCGTGTGAGTTCCACCAGCTTGGCGACCGTGTTCCAGTTGCGGGTGGTCACGTCCAGGCCCTTGACCACCGCCGGCTTGGCGAGGGCTTCGGCGAGCTTGGAACGGCCGAGGCCGTTCGGCGCGTAGAGGTAGATGACGCGGTCGCCCACGCGGTACTCCTCCGGGAGGTGCGCGGGGGCGTCGATCGAGGCGAAGCGGGACGGGGCGGGCTGCTCGGAGCAGAAGGTGGCGTGGAGCTGTTTTCCTTCGAGGTCGGCGGCCGGGAAGGGGCAGGCGTCGGCGACGGCACGCAGGTAGGCGCCGTCGACCACCAGGCAGGGGACCCGGAAGCCGAAGTGGGCTTCGATGGCCGCCTCCAGGTCGCGGGCGAGGTCCGTCGGGGCCTTGTCCGTCGTACTGGTGAAGACGGCGTTGCCGCTCTGGAGGTACGTCTGCGCGTCCTCGTGGCCGAGGCCCTCCAGGACCTGGCGCAGCTCGGCCATCGGCACCTTCTTGTTCCCGCCGACGTTGATGCCCCGGAGCAGCGCCGCGTACTTCGCCTTGGTCGTTTCGGTCGCCTTGGTCGTCTTGGTCATGACTGCACGATAGGGCTCGCCCCTGACAGTGCCGGTCGTACGTGCAGTTCGGCCTCGATCAGGTCGGCCGCCTGGCGCGTGCCGCCCTCCGTCGCCATGTCGCGGCGGATCCGGTCCGCGCGGGCGGCCACCTGCGGGTCGGCGACCAGGGTGAGGACGGCCTCGCGCAGGGTCGCCGCGTCGGCCTCGGCCATGGGGACGTGCCGGGCGACGCCGAGGGCGGCCAGCATGTCCGCGTTGCCGAACTGGTCGACGGCCTGCGGGACCGCGACCATCGGGGTGCCGGTGGCCAGCCCTTCCTGGCAGCCGCCCGTGCCCGCGTGGGTGATGAAGGCATCGGCCTGGCGCAGGATGTCCAACTGGGGAACCCAGCGGTGGACTTCGACGTTGGCGGGGATCTCGCCGAGCTCGGCCTCGTCGGTGAACTTGCCGATCTGGAGCACGACGTGCCAGTCGGGCAGGTCCCCGAAGGCCTCCGTGCAGGCCCGGTAGAAGGCCGGCTGCTTGGTGAAGGTGGATCCGAAGGAGACCAGGAGGACCTTCTTCCCCTCGGCGCCGGCGGGGCGCGTCCAGGTGCCCTGGGTGGCGCTGCGGTCGCCCTGGCAGGCGCCGACGAAGGTGTGGACGGCCTCGTCGACCCGGTCGGCGTGGGGCTGGAGGGCGCGCGGCATGAGGACGATGCTGCGGCGGGGGCGGCCGACGAACCGGTCACTGTCCTCGGCGATGCCGTTCTCGTCGAGCCAGGCGCGGAAGCGGGCGTAGTACGCCTTCCCGCGCTCGGACGTCCGCAGTTCGGCGGTCATCGGCCCGGCGACCTCTTCCTCGTAGCCGGTCCATGCGACCAGGGTCGGGGAGAGGGAGACCGCGGGGACGCCCCAGCGGTGGGCGAGGACGATCGCCGGGTAGGCGGTGATGTCGTGGAGGACGAGGTCCGGCTCGTCGCCCTCGAAGGCGGACGCGAGCTGCGGGAGGGCCTGGACGGCGTCGGCGAGGAAGGGCTCGATGTTGTCGATGAGCTCGGTGCCCCACGCGTCGGGGTCCTCGTCGGTGGGGAGCGTGGAGTTCCAGATCACCGGGGTGGCACCGGTCTCGGAGATCTTGTCGGCGTACGCGGCGGGGATGGCGTAGCTGACGCGGTGGCCACGGGCGACCAGTTCGCGGATCACTTCGGTGCTCGGGTTCACGTGGCCGGCGGCGGCGATGGAGAGCATGGCGATGTGGGCGGGCTTCGTGGTCGCGGTCATGAGGGAAAGATAACGAGACGAGACGTCTCGTGCAACCTGGGAGGAAAATTCTCGCGGCGGGGCCGGATGCGAAACTTGTCCGGTCACGAGCACCCGGGTACGCCCCGGTGCCACCCCGGTCACCGGGGAAACGCACGGACGACCGCGGAGACGACTGCATGGACGAGGCACGCGCCCGGGAGGCCCTGACGGCGGCGGGCCTGGCACGGGCCGGCGCCGGGGCGTCCGCGCCCCGACTGCTGGCCCTCGGCGAGAACGCCGTCTTCGCGCTCGACGACGGCCTCGTCGCCAAGGTCGGCCGGGAGGCGGATCTGCTGCCGCGCGCCGAGCTGGAGCTCGCGGTGGCGGCCTGGCTCGCGCGGGCCGGGGTCCCCGCCGTCCGCGCGGCCGAGGCGGAGCCCCGGCTGGTGGACGGGCACCCGGTGACGCTGTGGCACCGGCTCCCCGACGCGGTCCGCCCGGCGGGCCCGGGGGACCTCGCGGCGCTGCTGCGGCAGATCCACGCCCTGCCCGCGCCACCCTTCACCCTGCCCCCGCGCGATCTGCTGGGCGGGGTCGAGCGCTGGCTGCGGCTGGCGGGCGGCGCGATCGATCCGGCCGACGCCGCGTACCTGCGGGCCCGACGCGACGGGTACGCCGCCCAGGTCGCCGCCCTCGCCCCGCACCTCGCTCCGGGCCCGATCCACGGCGACGCGCTGCCCCGCAACGTCCACGTGGGCCCGGACGGGCCGGTGCTCGTCGACCTGGAGACGGTCTCCTGCGACCTGCGCGAGCACGACCTGGTGGTGATGGCCCTCTCCCGCGACCGGTACGGACTGCCCGGCGCGTCCTACGAGGAGTTCACGGCGGCGTACGGCTGGGACGTGCGCGACTGGGAAGGCTGCGCGGTCCTGCGCGGCGCCCGGGAGACGGCCAGCTGTGCCTGGGTCTCCCAGCATGCCCCGGCCAATCCGAAGGCCCTGGCCGAGTTCCGCCGCCGGGTGGCCTCCCTGCGCGAGGACGACCCGGAAATCCGCTGGCACCCGTTCTAGGCTTGGCCCGACCGAACCCCGACACCGGGAAACCGGGCCTCGACCTGGTCCTCCTGCACCACTCGCTCCAGTTCGCGCCCTCGCGCTGGAAGGAGCTGCGGGCCCGGCTGGGCCCGGGCCGGCCGCAGACCGCGGACCTTCCCGGGCCGACCCCGCCCGCCCCGGGAGCCGACCCCATGAGGGCCCCTCCCCCGGATCAGGCCGCGCCGGAGACCGAACGGGTCCGCCATTCGCGGCCGATGCCGCGGATCAGCGCCGGGTACACACCCAGGTACCGGAAGGGCTTGATGCCCGCCATGTACACGGCACCAAGCAGTCCGTTGGGCTTGACCAGGACGGCCATCTGGCCGTGGTAGCCGCCGGTTCCGTCCGGGACCCAGCTGATGTGCATCACTCCGTGCACGGTCCGGTTCGCCGTCTCCGCCGCCCACTCGTCGTGCGTCTGGTAGACGGAGGTGAACGGAACCGAGCCGAGGTCCGGCCCCCGGGGACCCTCGCGGAGATCCGCCGGCAGCCGGTCGCGCAGCGTCGTCACCCGGCCCTCCAGGCCGTCGGCGGGCTTGTCCCAGCCGAACAGGGCCCCGAGCTTCCAGCGGATCGCGAAGAGCGCGCGACCCACGACGGAGGGGACGGGGTCCCCCTTGCCGTTCGCGAACTGGCTCACGAGCCGTTCGAGGTCGTCCGGGCCGCCCGGTGTCGGCAGTGCCCACACGTCCTCGACCTGGAAGTCTCCGGCGATCTCGTGGATCCGCCAGGGGCGGTCGGTGTGCGCGGTTGTGGGGAGTCTCATGAGCAAGCCCCTATCTATACGATGCCGTATAGAAGAAGGCTAGCACCGATCTATACGGCGCCGTATAGATCGAGGCCATGTGAAGTCCATGTGAGGGGAGACGCATCGTGGGCGCGACCCGCACGCCGCGCGGCAGCTGGATCGAGGAGGGACTGCGAGCCCTCGCCGCCGGAGGCCCGGACGCCGTCCGGATCGAACAGCTCGCGCAGGCTCTCGGCGTCAGCAAGGGCGGCTTCTACGGGTACTTCGGCAACCGGGACACGCTGCTCACCGAGATGCTCGACACCTGGGAGCGCGAGGCCGCCGAGGCCGTGATCGAACAGGTCGAGGGTGCGGGCGGAGACCCCAGGGCCAGGCTGAAGCGGCTGTTCGCGATCGCCGCAGCCTCCGACAGTCCGGCGCGGGGCGTCGCCACCGACCTCGCGATCCGCGACTGGGCGCGGCGCGACGAGTCCGTCGCGGAGCGGCTCCGGCGCGTCGACAACCGCCGCATGGACTACCTGCGCTCGCTGTTCGGCGCCTTCTGTCCCGACGAGGACGACGTCGAGGTCCGCTGCATGATCGTCTACTCCCTGCGGGTCGGCGAATACTTCATCGCCGCCGACCACGGCCCCCGGAGCCGCTCCGAGGTCATGGAGCACACCCGAGACTGGCTGCTCCGCTAGCGCGAGCCCGAGCCCGAGCCCGGGTCCGAGCCCAAGTCCGGGTCCGAGCCCTAGCCCGAGCCCGAGCCCAAGCCCGAGCCCGAGTCCGAGCCCAAGCCCGAGCCCGCCGTCAGACCCGGTACGGCACGACGGGCCAGGCCCGCTCGACTATCGCCTCGGGGTCCGAGGTCCGCCGCAGGTAGCTCTGCAGCGAGGCCGCCTGCTCGGCCGCCGCGCGGATCTGGAGCTCGTGCAGGTCCGCCAGGGCGACCGTCCCTATCGCGGCGTGCACGGCCCCCATGCGCCGTGCGGCGCGCGCCGCCGCCAGCGCGTCCGCGCCCGCGTCGTGCGCCGCTTCCAGGGTCACGCCGTAGTGCTCGCACAGGGCCTGGAGGGTCCGCCTGCCCTTGCGGTACCGGTCCGCGTGCTTGTCCAGCACCAGCGGGTCGATGACGGGCGGCGCGGAACTCCCCGGCCAGCGCTCGCCGAGCGGACGGATCCCGTGGCGGCGGCACTCGCGGTCCAGCAGGGTCAGGTCGTACCGCGCGTTCATCACCACCAGCGGGGTCCCCGAGCTCAGTGCCTCCACGAGCGTCCGGGCGATCTCCTCGATCGCCGGTGCCGCCGCCATGCCCCGCGAGCGGGCGTGGTCCGTGGAGATGCCGTGGATGGCCGAGGCCTGCTCCGGGATGGGCACGCCGGGGTCGACCAGCCATGTCCGCTCCCGCGCCACCTGCCCGTCCGGCCCGACCGCCACGACGGCGGCCGTCACGATCCGGTCGGACTCGATGTCGGTCCCCGTCGTCTCCAGATCGAAGGCCACCATCGGCCCGCCGTGCCAGTCCCCCATCCAGTCCCCCGCCCAGTCCCCCATCACGTGCCCCCCGTACCCGTCCCTTTGCGTCAACGGCTTTCAGCCTGTCACGGCCCACTGACAGCCGGGGAGCCGGGGGCGGCCGCCCCCGCTCACGACACCGGGCGGGAGTCCTGCCAGATCGACTCGAATTCCTCCCGGTAGGTCGGGAACAGACCGTGCTCGTGACCGGGTCGCACCTGTGCGGCCCGGCTGCCGCCCCGCAGGACGAGGACCGGCGCTTCCATGCCCCGGGCCCGGCGCAGGTACGACTGGACCACCGCGATGCCCGAGGACTCGCCCTCCACCAGATACGCGGTGAAGCGCGGGGTCTCGTCGAAGACGTGGATCTCGAAGCGCGAGGGGTCGCGCAGGCCCGCCCGGACCCGCCGCACGTGCAGGATGTTCATCTCCACCGAGCGGCTCAGCTCGCCCTTGCGCAGGCCCAGCTCCCGCTCGCGCCGCTTGACCGCGCTGCTCGCCGGGTTCAGGAACAGCAGCCGCACCCGGCAGCCGGCCTCGGCGAGGCGTACGAGTCTTCGGCCCGAGAAGTTCTGGACCAGCAGGTTGAGCCCGATGCCGATGGCGTCGAGCCGCCGCGCACCGCCGAAGAGGTCTTCCGCCGGGAGCTGGCGCTGCAGTCGCACCCGGTCCGGGTGGACGGAGATGACGTCCGCGTACCGGTCGCCGACCAGGTCCTCGACGGCGTCGATGGGCAGCCGGTCCGCGGCCGGCGAGCCCGCGCCGCCGCCCAGTACCTCCAGCAGCCGCGCCGATGCCCGCTCGGCCTGTTCCAGGACCGCCCGCGACAGGGCCCGGTTGCGCGAGACGACGTTGCGGGTGACCTCCAGCTCGTCGAGCGCCTGCTCGATCTCGCGCCGGTCGTCGAAGTACGGCTCGAAGCAGGGCCAGTGCTGGACCATCAGCTCACGCAGCTGCGGCAGGGTGAGGAAGCTCAGCACGTTGTCGTCGGCGGAGTCCAGCAGGTAGCCCTTGCGGCGGCTGACCTCGCGTACGGCGACCGCGCGCTGCACCCATTCCTGGCCGGCGGGGCCCGCGGCCGCCACCACCCAGTCGTCCCCGCCGTGCACGGGCTCGTAGACCGGCCGGAGCACCGCCCCGACCACGGACCGCAGCCGCTGCTCGATCAGGTTCAGCCAGATGTACGCGCGCCCGGCGCGCTGGGCCCGGGTCCGGACCTCGCTCCAGGCGTCCGCGCCCCAGTCCAGCTCCGCGCCGGCTCCCGCCTGCGCCTTCCCGGTCCCACCGGCCTCCGGCGGGGCCAGCGACACGGCCCCGGCGGGGATTCCGCCGGCCGCACCGCCCGCGGCGTCCGCCGGGCCGCCCTCGTGACCGCTGTCACCAGGGGGCAGCTCCAGACCTCCCGAGCTCACCCGTGCACCGCCTCCTGCGTCTGGACGCCCGTCTCCAGTGATCACGGAAGGGTACTCCGCGCGTGCGGCCCCCTGCAGCCCGATGCGCGGCCCTGCGGCCGGGCGCGGGCTCACGGCCCTTACCCGGGCCGTCCGTTGGCCCATTATCCGCTCCGCGGACGATCCGATCTCCCCACAGTCCGATGTCCCCATGGTCCGGCAAGCCTCTTATCAGCTCTCCGGGTCACCCGGTAGGACCCTCCCAAGTCCCCGCGTGGAAGCCCTCTTTCGGGGAAGATCTGCCAGTGACGTGGTCCACGCCGGATCAGCCCTACACAGAGGGACACCAGAGGGACAGAGGGGAAGAGTCGTTTCTATGCAGGTCTGGCCGGGACAGGCGTATCCGCTCGGTGCCACGTATGACGGCGCCGGCACCAATTTCGCGGTCTATTCGGAGGCCGCCCGACGCATCGAGCTGTGCCTGCTGCACGACGACGGTTCGGAGACCGCGATCGAACTGCGCGAGACCGACGCGTTCGTCCGGCACGCCTACCTGCCGGGCATCATGCCCGGCCAGCGCTACGGATTCCGGGTGCACGGCCCCTACGAGCCCGAGCGCGGCAGGCGCTGCAACGCGGCGAAGCTGCTCCTGGACCCGTACGCGCGGGCCGTCGCGGGGAGCGTCGACTGGGGCGAGGAGGTGTACGGCTACCACTTCGGCCGGCCCGACTCCCGCAACGACCTGGACTCCGCACCCAAGAGCATGAGTTCGGTCGTGGTCAACCCGTACTTCGACTGGGCCAACGACCGGCCGCCGCGCCACGAGTACCACCACACCGTGCTCTACGAGGCCCACGTGAAGGGCCTGACCATGCGTCACCCGGACCTCCCCGAGGAGCTGCGCGGCACGTACGGGGCCCTCGCCCACCCGGCGGTCATCGGGCACCTGACCAAGCTGGGGGTGACGGCGCTGGAGCTGATGCCGGTCCACCAGTTCGTCAACGACCACCGGCTCGTCGACGACGGGCTCAGCAACTACTGGGGCTACAACACCATCGGCTTCTTCGCCCCGCACAACGGCTACGCCTCGGGCGACCGCGGCCAGCAGGTGCTGGAGTTCAAGTCGGCCGTCCGGGCCCTGCACGAGGCCGGCATCGAGGTGATCCTCGACGTGGTCTACAACCACACCGCCGAGGGCAACCACCTGGGCCCGACGCTGTCCTTCCGGGGCCTAGACAACGCCTCGTACTACCGGCTCGCGGACGATCCCCGGCACTACATGGACACCACCGGCACCGGCAACTCGCTGCTGATGCGCTCCCCGCACGTCCTCCAGCTGATCATGGACTCGCTGCGCTACTGGGTCACCGAGATGCACGTGGACGGCTTCCGCTTCGACCTGGCGGCCACGCTGGCCCGCCAGTTCCACGAGGTGGACCGGCTGTCCTCGTTCTTCGACCTGGTCCAGCAGGATCCGGTGGTCAGCCAGGTCAAGCTGATCGCGGAGCCGTGGGACCTGGGCGAGGGCGGCTACCAGGTGGGCAACTTCCCGCCGCTGTGGACCGAGTGGAACGGAAAGTACCGGGACACCGTACGGGACCTGTGGCGCGGGCAGCCGCGCACGCTCGCGGAGTTCGCGGGCCGGCTGACGGGCTCCTCCGACCTCTATCAGGACGACGGCCGGCGTCCGCTGGCCTCGATCAACTTCACCACCTGTCACGACGGTTTCACCCTGAACGACCTCGTCTCGTACAACGAGAAGCACAACGAGGCCAACCGCGAGGGCAATCGGGACGGCGAGACCCACAACCGCTCCTGGAACTGCGGGACGGAGGGCCCCACGGAGGATCCGGAGACGGTGGAGCTGCGCCAGCGCCAGATGCGCAACTTCATCGCCACGCTGATGCTTTCGCAGGGCGTGCCGATGATCAGCCACGGAGACGAGTTCGCCCGCACCCAGGGCGGCAACAACAACGCCTACTGCCAGGACAACGATCTGTCGTGGGTGAACTGGCCCGAGCCCGGCAAACCGGCGCCCGCGCTGCTGGAGTTCACCCGGAGGATGGTGTGGCTGCGGCGGGAGCACCCGGTGTTCCGGCGGCGCCGGTTCTTCCACGGCCGGCCGGTGGAGGGGACCCACGACGAGCTCTCGGACATCGCCTGGTTCACCCCGCACGGCGAGGAGATGCGGGCCCGCGACTGGCAGGCCCAGCACGCGCGGGCGCTGGCGGTGTTCCTGAACGGGGAGGCCATCTCGGAGCCCGGCACCCGCGGGGAGCGGATCACCGACGACTCCTTCCTGCTGATGTTCAACGCGGGCGCCGAAGCACAGGACTTCACGGTCCCGGCCGGGCACGGGGCGCAGTGGCGGCTGGTCGTGGACACGGCGCGGCCGGAGGTGCTGGCACCCGGTACCGGGCCGCAGTACGCGGCCGGGGACCGGGTGACACTGACAGGACGGTGTCTGGTGGTGCTTCAGCGCCCGGCGTAGGCGGCGCCTTCCAGGACGGCGTCCGGACGGGCGCCCCCGACGGAGACCACCGGAGCGTGCGCACGGGCCGTCGGCACCTTGGTGACCAGGGCCAGGACCAGGCACAGGGCGGCCGCGCCGACGGCCACCGCGAAGGCGGCGGAGGGCCCGTACCACTCGGCGAGCCGCCCGGAGACGGCGAGCGAGGCGGCCTGGCCGGCGACGAGCGAGCTGGCGGCGAAGGCCATCGACTCGGCGAGGCGGCTCGGCTCCACCGCCCGCTCGGTGAGCGCGAAGGCGGTGATCAGGTGCGGGGCGTAGGCGGCTCCGAGCACGGTGACGACCGCGTACAGCGGCCACAGGGTTTCCGTGAAGAGCAGCGGTACGGACAGCACGAGGGCGGCGGCCGTGGCCCACCGCCAGCGCAGCCGCAGCCCGAAGCGGGCGGGCAGCGCGCCGAGCGACAGTCCGACGGCGGCGCTGACGACGCCCATGGCCGCGTACACGATGCCTGCCTGGCCGGGGACGCCCAACTGTGCGGTGAGGGCGGCGATTCCGGCCTGACAGGCGCCGAACATGGCGCCCTGCAGGGCGAGTGAGCCCCGTACCGCGATGACCACGCGGGGCGGGCGGACCCGGGAGCGCTCCTTGTCCCGGCGGACTCCGGCGGGCACTCCGGCCGTGACGGCGGCGGTCGGGTGCAGCGCGTACAGGGTGCCGAAGACGGCGACGAGGGCTGCCGCGCCGCCCAGCGCGACGGCCGGGTGCAGCGCGAGGGTGGCCAGGCCCACGAGGGCGGGCCCGAAGACGAAGGAGACCTCGTCCAGGGTGCCTTCGAGGGAGTGGATGGCGCCCACGACGCTCTCGTCGGACTTGGCGCGGTGCGCCAGGGCCACGGAGCGGGTACGGGCGAGCGGTCCGATCAGCGGGACGGAGGCCCCGGTGACGAAGCCGATCGCGGCGAGCGGGACGGTGGCGAGGTCGGCGAGCGCCCCGGCCACCAGGGCGGCGGTCGCCACCGCGTTGACCGCGGCGGCCGTCAGGACGACGGAACGCTGTCCGTGACGGTCGGCGAGCCGGCCGAGGACCGGTCCGAAGACCACCTGGCCTGCGGAGAGGGTGCCGCCGACTATGCCCGCGGTGGCGAGGGAGCCACTGGTCTCGGCGACCAGGAGGACGCTGCCGAACTGCGACATCGCGACGGGCAGTCGGGCGAGGAAGGAAATGAGCGGGAGAAGGGGCCCGGTCAGGGCGATGACTCTTCGATAGGTGTTGACGGTTCCAAACACTTGAGCAACGTTAACCCGGCGCAGTCACCCGGATGCATTGGGTAATGGCACGGAATCCCGCATCCTGGGTACGTACGTTCTCATGAGCCTGCCCCCGCGTACCGGTCGCACCCGTCCCGAGTTCAACCGGCCGGAAACCGATGGACCACCGGCCGTCACACCGGCGTCGACCTACCGCCTCCAGCTGCGCCCCGAGTTCACCTTCGGCCACGCCCGGGCCGTCGTACCGTACCTCGCCTCGCTCGGTGCGTCGCACCTGCACCTGTCCCCCGTACTGGAGGCGGTGCCCGGTTCGGCCCACGGGTACGACGTCACCGACCACACCCGGGTCCGGGTGGAGCTGGGCGGGGAGGACGGGCTGCGGGCCCTGGCCGCCGAGGCCCGGGCGCACGGGCTCGCACTCGTGCTCGACATCGTGCCGAACCACATGGCGCTGCCGGCGCCGCTCGGCCTCAACCGGCCCTTGTGGGAGGTGGCCCGGGAGGGTCCCGGCTCGCCGTACGCGCGCTGGTTCGACATCGACTGGGAAGCGGGCGGGGGGCAGCTGCTGCTGCCCGTGCTCGCCGAGCCGCTGGATCCCGGCGAGGTCAAGGTCGACGGGCGGGGCGGGCGGGCCGTGCTGCGGATCGGGGAGCTGGAGTTCCCGGTCCGGGAGGGCACGGCCGGGCTGGAGACGGCGGCGCTGCTCGCCGCCCAGTGGTACCGGCCGGCGTGCTGGCGGGAGGCCCGCACCGGGCTCAACTACCGTCGCTTCTTCACCATTTCGGAGCTGATCGGGGTCCGTGTCGAGGATCCGGAGGTCTTCGCCGCCACCCACTCCAAGGTGCTGGAGCTGGTCCGCGACGGGGTCGCCGAGGGGCTGCGGATCGACCACGTGGACGGCCTGGCCGACCCCGGGGGCTACCTGCGGCGGCTGCGGGACGCCGTCGGCGGGGACTGCTGGGTGGTGGTCGAGAAGATCCTCGCCCGTGAGGAGAGGCTGGCTCCCGGCTGGCCGGTCGCCGGGACCACCGGGTACGACGCCCTGTACCGGGTGGACGGGGTACTGACCGACCCGGCCGGGTCCGCACGGCTCGACGCCCGGTTCCGCGAGGCGACCGGACAGCCCCACTGGGAGCGGACGGCCTCGGAGGGCGCCCGGGAGGTCCTGACCGGCGACCTGGCCGCCGAGCTGGCCACGCTGGAGAGGCTGGCAGGGCCGGGGCTTGCCGCTGCCGTCCGCGAGTTGCTCATCGCCTACCCCGTCTACCGGCCCTACCCCGGAGATCCGGAACTCGCGCCCGAGGCCCTGGAGCGTGCTGCCGCGGAGGCCGGCGCGGGCCCGGTGGCCGGCGTACGCGAACTGCTGCTGCGGGACCCGGCCTTCGCGGCCCGCTTCTCCCAGACCTCGGCGGCCCTGCGTGCCAAGTCCCTCGAGGACAGGGCGTTCTACCGGTACGCCCCGCTGCTGTCGGCCACGGAAGTGGGCGGGGATCCGGGGGCTCCGGCGGTCACGGTGGCGGAGTTCCACGCGTACTGCGCCGAGCAGGCCAGGCTGTGGCCCCGCTCCGGGACGGTGCTGACCACGCACGACACGAAGCGCAGCGCGGACGTCCGGGCCCGGATCTCGGTGCTCTCACAGGACCCGGAATCCGTACCGGCTCCGGCCGGTGCGGACCCCCAACTCGCCTGGGTGGCATGGCAGACGGCGTTCGGACTCGGGTCCGACGACTCCCCCGCGGTGCGCCGCGACCGCCTCCGAGAGGCCCTGCTGAAGGCCGTCCGCGAAGCCGCCCTGCACACCACGTGGACCGAGCAGGACCCCGCGTACGAGGCCACGGTCCCGGGGTACGTCCAGGCGGGCGCACCCGAGCCGTCCGGCCCCCTGGCGGCCGCGGCCCGCGCCAACCTGCTCGGCGCGGCGCTGCTGCACCTGGCCATGCCCGGCGTGCCGGAGGTCTACCAGGGAGCGGAGACGGAGTACCGGGCCCTGGTGGACCCGGACAACCGGCGGCCCGCCCGCTTCCCCCGGGAGGCCCTGGCCCGGCTGGACGCGGGGGCCGCACCGTCCGGGACGGCCGAGGAGAAGCTCGCCCTCACCGCCGCCCTGCTGAGGCTGCGCCGGAGCCGGCCCGGGCTGTTCGCCGGCTACGCGCCGCTGCTCGCCCGGGGCCCGGCGGCGGAGCACTGCGTGGCCTTCGCCCGCTCGGCCGGCCTGGTGGCGGTGGCCACCCGCCTGTCGCACCGGCTGGCCGGGGCGGGCGGCTGGCGCGACACCACCCTGCCCCTTCCGCCGGGACGCTGGCGGCGACTGCCGCTCCTCGGGGCGGGGGCCGCGGATGCGGCCTCGTACGAAGGCGACCTGCCGCTGGCGGAGCTCCTCGGCGATGCCGCCCCGGTGGCGGTCCTGCTCCGCGAGGACCCGGACCGGGGGTGAGACCCCCCGGGCCGCTGCCGCGGAACTGATCCCCGCCCCGCCCTTTCGCCGTTTCCCGGGGCTCGAACACCGGCGAGGCCGGACGTATTCAGCCCGTCCGGCGTTTGAGGGCCGGGTCCGGGCGGAGCCCGGGGAACGGTGGAAGGGCGGGTCGGGGACTTCGCCCCGCGCAGCGGCACACCGGGCCACAGCGACAGCGGCGCGGCACAGTGCGGACCGGGCGAACACGGCTAGGGCAGGCTCCCGGCGGGAATGGGATCACCTGTGACCCTCATCCGTGACATGTGCTACCCCACCCCTCACGAACTGGCCCTGGCCGCACGCGCCCTGGCCGATGAACACCCCGCCTCGGCCCGGCTCCGCCAGATCGGCGCGTCCCGCGCCGGGGAACCCCTGTGGCTGCTCTCCGTGGGCTCCACGACGGCAACGCAGACCGCTCCGAACGTGCTCGTCGTCGCCGGCGCCCACGCCAACGAGCCCGTCGGCGGGGCCACCGCCCTCGCGCTGGCCCGCCACCTGATCCGCGTACCCGCCGCCGGAACGGCGTGGCACTTCCTGCTCTGCGCCGACCCCGACGGCGCGGCCCTGCACCGCACGCCCCGCCCGTACTCCCTGCTCGACTACCACCGGAACTTCTTCCGGCCGCCCGGCCCCGAACAGCCCGAGTGGGCACCGTCTTTACTGCCCCCGGACCGCCTCCCGCCCGAGACCCTCGCCCTGACCCGGCTCATCGACGAGCTCCGGCCCGCCCTCCAGGTCTCCCTGCACGGCACCGATCTCGGCGGGTCCTGGGTGCAGCTGACCCGGGACATACCCGGTCTCGCGGAGCCCTTCGGCAAATCGGCCGCGGAGCTGCGCATCCCGGTGGAGACCAGCGCCTCCGACGCGGCCGGCTGGCCCTCGCCGGGCGCGGGGATCTTCGTGATGCCCGCCCCCGGGATCAGCCCGGACGGCCCCTTCCACCCCGAGGACACCCGGCTCAGCACCTGGTACCACGCCCACCGCCACGCCGGCACCACCGCGATCATCGAAGTCCCCATGTGGGCCTCGGACCTGGTCGACGATCCGGCCCCGCACCCCGATCCGCGCGCCGCCCTGCGCATCCTGGCCGGCCGGCTCACCGCCGACGCCGCGCGGGTGGCGGCCCTGCGGGAGGGCGCGGCCGACGGTACGGACCCGGCCGCCGCGGCCCTGCTGCGCGCGGTGGACTGGACGCTCGCGCTGATCCCCCGGATCGCCGCCGAGTGGACGGGCCCGGGAGCTCCCGCCGAGGCGACGGCGGCGTACATCGGGAGCATCGACGCCTTCGGACGGCGGCTCTCGCTGCGCGCCGCGGCGATGCTGCTGCGGGTGCTGCGCGCGCAGGGGCAGCCGGCGGCGCCGGCCGTGGACCGGCTCGTCACGGGGTGGTGCGAGGAATTCGCGGACCGCTTCCAGGCGCGCTGGGTCCCGGTGGCCACGCAGGTGGAGCACCAGTCCCGGGTCGTCCTGGCGGCGTACGACCGGCTCGTGGCGGCGGGCCGGTAGGCGGCGGCAGACGGGGCAGGAGGGGGGCGGAAGGGGCCGCCGCCCCGGGTCACTCCACCGGCAGGGCGTACCGGAGCTTCGGCTTGCCGGTGGCCCCGAGCCGGTCGTAGAAGCGGATCGCGCCCTCGTTCCAGTCGGGCGTCTGCCACTCGACGTGGCCGAGGCCCAGCTCGCGGGCGAGTGCGGCCACCCCGTCCATCAGGGCGGCGCCGAGGCCGTGTCCGCGGGCCTCCTCGGCCAGGTACAGGCAGTCCATGTGGAGGTAGTGGCGGGCCTCCCAGAAGGAGAACTCGGCCGAGCAGGCGGCGTACCCGGCGATCTCGCCCCGCGGGGTCTCGGCCAGCAGCACCCACAGCCGGGCCCCGTCGGCGAACAGCTGCGCGCCGAGCCGCTCGGCGAGACCGGCCGCACGAGGCTCGGACCTCTCGTAGACCATGTGCTCGCGCATGAGCTCGACCAGACGGGGCAGGTCCTCGGGGCGCGCGGGCCGTACGACGGGGGCGGCAGACATGTGTTCCATGGGTGACATCCTCCGCGCGGCCCGCACCCACCTGGCAACCGGGTCCCGGGGGCCGGCCCCTGACTGCTCCCCGACGCGTCCCGCGCGCCCGCACGACCGGGCGCCCGCAGGACCGCCCGCCCGGATGCTCAGCCGCCCGACAGCCTGAAGGTCATCCGGCCGAAGCCGATCTGGTCCCCGTCCCGGACCATCGCCGAGCCCGTGACCCGGCGCCCGTTCACCGTGGTCCCGTTCGTCGAGCCGAGGTCGCGCACCACCCAGACCCCGTCCCTGATGCCCAGTTCCGCGTGGGCCCGCGAGACCGTCTCGTGGCTCAGGCGCAGCCCGTTGCCCGGGTCGCGGCCGATCCGCAGCGGTCCGGCGCTCGGGTGCGGGAGGAGCAGCGTGGGCAGCTTCTCCGCGGCCCAGGCCCGCCGTACGCCCACGGACACCGCCGAGACCCGCCCCACCCAGCCGAACAGCCGGCTGGTCCACGGCCCCTCCCTGCCCTCCCGGCCCTCCAAGTCCGCGGTGAGCACGGCGAGGTCCTCGGAGCGGCGGGCGACAAGGGCGAGCTCCATGCGGCGCAGGAAGGTGTCGTGCGACAGCTTGCCGACGGCGGCGCCCTCCCTGAGCTGGCCCAGCGCGCGGTCGCGCTCGGCATCGGAGAGCCGCGGGGCGGGGAAGGCGGAGAACTCGAAACTCGACGTCACCAGGTGATTGTCGGCCTGTCGGGGGCAGAGTGTCCAGAACTCCCGCGACCGGCCGGGGATGATGGCCCGGACACGCAGGTTGGGGTAGCGCCGCCAGACGAGGGGACCGTCCGTGCAGTTCGAGGTGTGGGCACCGCTGACAGACCGGGTCGCGCTGCGGCTCGACGGGGCCGCGTACGCGATGGAGCGCGATCCGGAACGCCCCGGCTGGTGGGTCGCCGAAGCCGGGGCGCGGGACGGTTCCCACTACGGGTTCCAGCTGGGCGGCGCCCCGCCGGCTCTCGTTCCCGGGGACGACCCGCGCGACCCGGTGCACCCCGGGCACCACGTGGAGCACCCGGACCACACCCGACTCGGACCCCCCGTACGGCCCGATCCGCGCGGACGGCGCCTGCCGGAAGGCCCCGACGGGCTCTCGGCCGTGGTCGACTTCACCGCCCTCCTGCCCGGCGAGCCGGCGCCCTCCCCCCGGGTGCCGCTGCAGGACGCGGTCCTGTACGAGCTGCACATCGGCACCTTCACCCCCGAGGGCACCTTCGACGCGGCCGCCGCCCGCCTGGGCCACCTCACCGCCCTCGGCATCACCCACATCGAGCTGATGCCGGTGTGCTCCTTCCCCGGGCGGCACGGCTGGGGGTACGACGGGGTCGCGCCCTGGGCGGTGCACGAGCCGTACGGGGGCCCGGCCGGGCTGGTCCGGTTCGTGGAGGCCGCGCACACCGCCGGGCTCGGCGTGGTGCTCGACGTGGTCCACAACCACCTCGGCCCCTCCGGCAACCACCTCCCCGTCTTCGGCCCGTACTTCACCGAGACCCACCACACCCCCTGGGGCGCGGCGGTGAACCTGGACGCGCCCGGCTCCGACGAGGTGCGCGCCTACCTGCTGGGCAGCGCGCTGGCCTGGCTGCGCGACTACCGGATCGACGGGCTGCGGCTCGACGCGGTGCACGCGCTCGCCGACGACCGGGCGCTGACCTTCCTGGAGGAGCTGTCCGCGGCGGTGGACGAGCTGGCCGCCGAGACCGGCCGGCCGCTGTTCCTGATCGCGGAGTCGGACCGCTGCGATCCCCGCACCACGAACCCGCGCGCCGCCGGGGGCCTGGGCCTGCACGCACAGTGGAACGACGACTTCCACCACGCCCTGCACTGCGCGCTGACCGGCGAGTCCCAGGCGTACTACGCGGACTTCGCCGAGGCTCCGCTCGGGGCGCTGGCCAAGACCATGACCCGGGCCTTCTTCCACGACGGGACCTGGTCCTCCTTCCGGGGCCGCCACCACGGCCGCGCGGTGGACCGCGGCCGCACCCCGGCGCACCGCTTCCTCGGCTACGCCCAGACCCACGATCAGATCGGCAACCGCGCGCTGGGCGACCGGCTCTCGGCCTCCCTGTCCCCCGGGCTGCTGGCGTGCGCGGCGACGGTGGCGCTGACCGGGCCGTTCGTGCCGATGCTGTTCATGGGCGAGGAGTGGGGCGCCGGCACGCCGTGGCAGTACTTCACCGACCATCCCGACGAGGAGCTCGCCGAGGCCGTACGGGCGGGCCGGCGGCGGGAGTTCGCGGAGCACGGCTGGAAGGCGGAGGAGATCCCCGACCCCCAGGACCCGGCCACCCGGGACCGCTCCTGCCTCGACTGGGCCGAGCCGGGCCGGGAGGCCCACGCCCGTCTGCTCGACTGGTACCGCACCCTGATCGCGCTCCGCCGGACCCACTCCGACCTGCGGGATCCCGATCTGGCGGCGCTGCGGATCGCCCATGACGAGGAGCGCCGCTGGCTGACGTTCCGCCGGGGTGACGTCCGCGTGGTGGTGAACCTCTCCGGGGAGCCCGTCACCATCGCGCTCGGCCGCAACGGGGTACGGGTGCTGGCCGCCTGGCTGCCCGTCGAGCATCCGGACGCCGACGGGCGGGTCCACGTACCGGCCGAGTCGGCGGTGGTGCTGGGCCCATAGCCCCCGGGCCGCGGGCCTCCGGGCCTCCGGACCCCTCCCCTGGGCCGCTGGGACCCGGAAACCCGGTCGCGGAGGCCCGGGGCCGTCTGGTGGGATCTGTGCCATGAAGATCGGATCGCCCGCCGACGGCGGGCACAGCGCGAAGTACGACGTCATCGGGGTGGGTTACCGGGAGGTCCGGCGGCCCGATCCCCGGCTGGCCGCACTGATCGCGGGCGCCCTGGGGGACGCCCTGACGGTCGTCAACGTCGGGGCGGGCGCCGGTTCGTACGAACCGGAGGACCGCGAGGTGACCGCCGTGGACCCGTCCCGGGTCATGCTCGACCAGCACCCGGGGACCCGCAAGATCAAGGCGGGGGCCGAGGAACTTCCCTTCGAGGACGGGGCGTTCGACGCCGCGATGGCCGTGATGACGGTCCATCACTGGCCGGACCCCGCGCGCGGGCTGGCCGAACTGCGGCGGGTTTCGCGGCGCCAGGCCGTCTTCACCTGGGACCCGGCCCACCGGCCCGAGCTGTGGCTCTTCGAGGAGTACCTGCCGGAGGTCGGGGAGCTGGACCGCTCCGCCTTCACCCCGCTGTCCGTGGTGACCGGGGCCCTGGACGCGCACACCGTGATCCCCTTCCCCGTCCCGCACGATTTCACCGACGGCTTCCGGGCCGCCTTCTGGCGCCGGCCCGAGTCCTACCTCGACCCGGTCGTTGGGGCGGCCTGCTCCACCCTCGCGCGCCTGCCCGCCTCCGTCGTGGACCCGGCGCTCGCCCGGCGGCGCGTGGACCTGGGGGCGGGGGGGGGGCGGCCCCCCCCCGCCGACCTGCTGGAGCGGGAGAGCATCGACTACGGCTACCGCCTGGTCCTCGCCGGGGCCTGATCCGGCGAGGACCGGGCGCCGCCACCTACTCCACGATGGCCAGCTCACGGGAGGCGTTGTTGAAGCTGCGGCAGCCGTTCTCGGTGACCGTGATGATGTCCTCGATGCGGACCCCGAAGCGCCCCGGGAGGTAGATCCCCGGCTCCACGGAGAAGCACATGCCGGGGACGAGGGGCTGCTCCTCACCTTCCACCATGTACGGCGGCTCGTGCGTGGTGACTCCGATGCCGTGGCCCGTGCGGTGGATGAACTGCTCGCCGTAGCCGAACTCCGTGATCACCGCGCGGGCCGCCCGGTCCACGTCCTGGCAGGCCGCCCCCGGCCGGGCCGCCGCCACTCCCGCCAACTGGGCCTCGCGGACGATGTCGTGGACGCGCTGCTCCTCCTCCGTGGGCTCGCCGACGTGGACGGTACGGGAGATGTCGGAGCCGTAACCGTGCTTGAGGCCGCCGAAGTCGAGGACCACCATGTCCCCGTGCTCGATGACCCGGTCACCTGCTTCGTGGTGCGGGTTGGCGCCGTTCGGGCCGGAGCCGACGACGGTGAAGTCCACCTGGGAGTGGCCGTGCACGCGCAGCAGCGCGGCCAGATCGGCGGCGACGTCGCTCTCCCGGCGTCCGGCGAAGGGGACATGGATGATCTGGGCGTACGCGGCGTCCGCCGCCTCGCCGGCCGCGGCGAGCCGGGCCAGCTCGCGCTCGTCCTTGACCGCGCGCAGCATCGGCAGCGCATCGGTCAGCGAGACGTACGAGGTCGCTGGCAACTCCCGCTGCAGCCCCAGCAGATGCAGCGCCCAGGCGTTGTCGCTGACCCCGAAGCGGCCGGCCACGTCCAGTAGCGGGGAGGTCACGGCGTACGGGTTCTTCCCGTCGGCCCAGTCCCGCAGGGTCAGCGCGCCCGCGCCGGGGGACTTCGCCGCGTCGGGGGCTTCCAGCGCGGGGACGACGAGGACGGGGTCCTGCCCGGCGGCGAGGACGAGCAGGGTCATCCGCTCGGTGTCGACGGGCCGGTACCCGGTGAGGTGGGCCAGGTCGGGCCCGGGGGCGACCAGCAGGCCGGCCAGCCCCGCGTCGGCGGCTGCCTGCGCGGCGGTGGCCATCCGGGCGGCGTAGTCGGCGGCCGTGAAGGGATCGGAGTCATGGTCCATGACTCCGATCCTCCCGCGCCCCGCCCCCGGACGGCAGGGGGCCGCGCCGATCACCCGGCCCCGTCACACCGGGGTCACCGCCCGCAGCGCCCACTCCAGCGGCCCCCGCCTCAGCTCCGTGCCGCGCAGGAAATGGCCCCAGGCCAGGCATGCGATCACCGCGACCCCGGAGAACGCGGCCAGCACGCCCCACCCGCTCCAGCCCCGCAGGAACACCGCCAGCGCGAGCGCGTGCGCCACGTACACCGTCAGGGCCATCGCCCCGACGGCGGCGAGCGGCCGCAGCAGCCGCGTCGCCACCCGGCCCGCGCCGTGCGCGGCCAGGGCGAGCAGGCCTATGAGGGCCGCCCCGACCCCGGAGTTGCCGAGGGTCTCCAGCGGGGTCTGGCTGTAGGGGCCGGCCACCAGCAGCCAGTCCCAGGAGGTGCTGGGGACGGCCCCGAACTGCCCGCCCAGCACCGCCGCGACCGGGTCGGGCTCCGCCGCGGCCCAGGGGTGCTCCCGCGCGATGGCCTCCAGCAGCGGCCCGCGCCGGCCCCCGGGTCCCAGCGCGAGCCAGGAAATGCCGTAGCCGGCGACGGCGGCCGCCGCCCCGAAGCCGGTCAGCAGCCGCAGCGACCGCCCGCTCCGCAGGTCGGCGAGGCGGCCGAGGGCCATGCCGGCCAGGATGTACGGGAAGTAGGTGAGCAGCGGGTAGGCGCCCGAGAGCAGGAGCTCCCGCAGCATCCCCCCGGCCCCGGCCCAGCTCGCCAGGTCGGCGGGGACCGGCGTGGCCCCGCGCCCGCCGGTGCGCAGCCCGAGGGCCGGGCCCAGGAGGTACGAGAGGACCGGGCCCAGCACCACCGAGGCTCCGGCGATGGCGGCCAGGGTGCGGGTGCGCAGCCGGGTGAAGGGTTCGGCGGCCAGGAAGTAGACGGCGTAGAAGGCCAGGATCACGAGGATGCCGGGCGAGAGCGCGGCGAGGCACAGGCCGAGCGCGGCGAGGATCGCGCAGCGGGTCAGGGTGGCCCGCAGGGGCGGCGGTCCGGCGGACCGGGCGCGGGCGAGCGCGAGGGAGAACCCGGCGATGAGCGTGAAGACGGCGGGCGCCCGGCCGTCGGCGGCGACGAGCAGCCAGCCGGGGCCCTCGGGCGTGGGCGGCGGGCCGACGTGTACGGCGAACATGCCGAGGACGGCGATGCCGCGGGCGGCGTCCAGGCCGGTGAGTCGGTTTGATCCCATAACGGTAGTGATGACGATCCGGAGCGCGGGGTTGCCTGCGCCCTCACCCGGAGCCGGTCTCCGCGTCGCCGGGGCCTCCGGGTCGCCGCATCGCCGCATCGCCGGGTCGCCGGGTCGCCGGGTCGCCGGGTCGCCGGAAAAGGCGTCGCGGGAGCACCCCGCTGATCAGCTATGCTGTGCTTGCACGTCGAACGGGTGGTCCGCCGTCCTTCGTGGTGGGTGTAGCTCAGTTGGTAGAGCACCTGGTTGTGGTCCAGGTGGCCGCGGGTTCAAGTCCCGTCACTCACCCTGTTGATCCCGTGGGGGTTACGAGTTCTTCTCGTAACCCCCACGGGTTTTTTCGTTCCCCTGCGGGAGCGGCGCGTCACGACCGGCCGGGTCCGCCCGTCCGAGTCCTGGCAGGATCAACCGCATGAAATGGGACATCGGGGGCACCCCGGCTCTGTTCCTCGCCGTCCTCGTGGCGGCCGCGGTGTTCGGGGCCACCGTGTGGCTGTGGCCCCGGCTCGCGGAGTCCGGGGTGCTACCGCTGCTGGGGCGGGCCGGGCTCCAGCTCGCGATCGCCCTGACCGCCGGGTCGGCACTGCTGCTCGCGGTGAACTCCTCGTACGGCTTCTACGGCTCCTGGCGCGACCTGCTGTCCCTGCGCCGCGAGGACGCCGTACCGGCGGGCGGGCAGCCCCCGGGGCGGGAGGCGCTGCTGGTTCGGGGCACCCACTCCTGGCGGCACGCGGGCTCGGACGACCCGGCGGTGATCGGCCGGATCGAGGTGGTGACGGTGCGCGGCGCGCGCAGCGGGCTGTCGGGGCAGGGGTACGTCTACCTGCCGCCGCAGTACGTGCACGCGTCGGCCGGGCGGCGGGCGGAGTTCCCGGTGGTGCTGGCGCTGAGCGGGTTCCCGAGCACGCCGGGGGTGCTGATCGACCGGCTGCGGTATCCGCAGCTGGCACTGGAGGCGGTACGGGCGGGGCGGATGCGGCCGGCGGTGCTGATCCTGATGACGCCGACGGTGGCCCCGCCCAGGGACACCCAGTGCGTGGACGTGCCGGGCGGTCCGCGGGCGGAGACCTTCTTCGCCGGGGACCTGCGGGCGGCGGTCTCCTCGCACTACGGCCTCACCGGCGATGCCCGGGGGTGGGGCGTGATGGGCAATTCGGTGGGCGGCTACTGCGCGCTGAAGCTGGCCCTGCGCACGCCGGACGCCTACCGGGCGGCGGCCGCGCTGTCGGCCCCGTACGCGGCGGCACGGGACGCGGACACCGGTGACCTGTTCGGCGGCGACGCCGGCCGCCGGCAGGAGAACGACCTGCTGTGGCGGTTGCGGAACCTGCCGCAGCCGCCGGTGTCCCTGCTGGTGGCGAGCAGCCGCGAGGGCGAGCACCAGTACCCGGCGACGCTGGAGTTCATCGACGCGGTACGGGCGCCCGCGCGGGTCTCCTCGATCCTCCTCGGGAGCGGCGGGCACAACTACGAGACGTGGGCGCGCGAGGTCCCGTCGGCGCTGGAGTGGCTGGTGAGACGCCTGAGCCCGCACTGACGCGCGCCGGACGCGGCTCGCCCCCCTACCCCCTACCCCCACCCGCCCTCTCCGCTACCCGCGGAGGAAGGCCTCCACCTCGGTGGCGAAGGCCACCGGGGTCTCGTGCGGCGGGTAGTGGCCGGCTCCGGGCAGGGGCTGGATGCGGCAGTTGGGGTACGAGACCTGCCAGGTGCCCCGCATGAAGTCGACCGTGAGCGCGAGGTCGTACTCGCCCACGAGGACCAGCACCGGGACGGTGCTGCCCTTCACGGCGGCGGACAGATCGAGCGGCTGCCAGCTCGCGAGGTACGCGGCGAAGGCCTCCGGCAGGGAGACGTCGAGGGAGTGCGCGACCATCCGCTCCAGCCAGTACGGGCTCGCGCGGCGGCCGGTGACGATGTCGAGGATGGCACGGCGGTTCTCCGGGTCGGCGGCGGCCCCGTAGAAGAGGTCGTGGGTGGCGTCGTCCATCTCGTACGTGCCGGCGGGGACCGGGTTGACGCCGATCAGCTTCTCGACCCGCTCCGGGGCGCGCACGAGGACCTGCTGCATGGCCTTGCCGCCCATGGAGTGGCCGAGGAGGGAGAAGGTGTCCCAGCCGAGCTCGTCGGCGAGCGCGAGGACGTCGTCGGCGATCTCGGGGAGCGTGTACCGGCCGGGGACGTCCCTGCGGTCGCCGTAGCCGCGGTAGTCGAGGAAGGCGTACGAGAACTCCCGCGGGTCCAGGTGGTCCAGTACGGAGCCCCAGTGGGCGGACGTGCCGAACCAGTCGTGCAGCACGATGACGCGGACGGGGCCGGTGCCGGTCCTGCGGTGGGCGATGGCCATGCGTTCTCCCTCGGTGACGGGGCGGAAAGAATTGCCGCCGTACGTTCTGCCCACCGCGCCTACCATCACACCGTGACGAACCCACCTTCCGTCGCCGTCGAACGCGTCCGGGTCCGCGACGCGAAGAGCGCCGACGGCCACCCGTACCACCCGACGCGGTACGAGATCACCGACCCGGCCGAGGTCGCGGAGGTCCTTGCCGTATGGCCCGCGGAACAGGTGCCCGAGCCGCGCTCCGGGGGCTCGGCGCAGGCCGGCCCCGCGATCGACTCCTTCGAGTGCATGTGCATGGAGCACGGAGCCGACCCGTTCGACGCCACGGACGACCCCGCGATCCGGCCGGTACCGCCCGTCCGGACCGGACCGCTCGCCCGGCTGCTCGACCGCGACGCCCCTGACGGCATCCCGGCCCGGCACCGGGCCCGGTGGGTGGCAGCCGCGCCCGAGGTGCTGCGCGGCTACGCCGGGGCCATGGCCCGGGGCGAGGATCCGCCGCGCCCGGCACGGATCCCGCTGGCCGCCGCCTTCTCCTGGCAGGGGGCCGTACGCGGGGCCCCCACCGACGCGGCCTCGCTCCTGGCGGAACTGGCGCCCGCGCGGATGCTCGTGGGGGCCGCCACCGAGGACCTGGCGTGGGCGGTCCGGGAGACCGACCGCGGTGGGCTCGACGCCGCCGTGCGGTTCTTCGCGAGCGAGGAGTTCACCACCCGCCACCCCAAGCGGCGCCGCGTCCCGGACACCGCCCGGGACCTGCTGATCCGGCACGCCCGCAGCCACCGTCCCCGCGACCTCCCGGTCCTGGAACGGCGGCTGCTGCGCATGCCGGACGACCGCGTCAGACGGTCTTGATCGCCGGGTCCGAGACTCCGGCCGCGCCCGTTTCCACGTGGCCGGCGAAGCGGCGCAGGAAGGTGGCGTCCGCGTCGGAGACGACGGTGACGTCGTACCAGCGGGCCGTGCCGGACAGGGCCACGGTGTGCGCGACGGTGCCGCCCGCCGCGACGCGCACGACCTGGGCCGTGCCGCCGTAGGCGTTGGCGACGGTCAGGTTGACGGCCGCCGTGCCCCCGTTGGTCAGGGACAGCACCAGGTTGCCGGTGGCCTTGTCGTGGCGGGCCGTGACCTCGGGGCCGGCCTTCTTCGCCGGGCCCTTCCAGGTGCGCAGGAAGCCGTTCGGACCCCAGACCGTGAGGTTGATCTGGTTGCCGGTGGAGCTGCTCGTGCTCCAGGTGTCCGAGAGGGTCTTGCCCGCCTCGACCGTGTAGGGCCACGGGCCGTCCGTACGGTTGCCCGAGGTGCTGTGGAAGTGGGCGCCGAGGGAGGGACCCGAGGAGAAGGTCAGGGTGAACTTGCCCGTGGAGACCGTGGCCTTGCCGTCCACGTACGGGGCGTAGCCCAGTGCGCGGGTCGGCTTGGACCCGGCCTCCTGCTTGGGCAGGGTGCCCGTCGCGGGCGGGGCCGGGTTGTAGGACGCGTGGCGGTTCTTGTCCGGCGGCACGTACGCGGCCGTGGACGGCAGGGCGGCGGGCGCGGCGTCGGCCCGGGTGAAGTCGAAGGCCGAGGTCAGGTCGCCGCAGACCGCGCGGCGCCACGGGGAGATGTTGGGCTCCTGCACGCCGAAGCGCTTCTCCATGAAGCGGATCACCGAGGTGTGGTCGAAGGTCTCGGAGCAGACGTAGCCGCCCTTGCTCCACGGGGAGACCACGATCGTCGGGACGCGGGGGCCGAGGCCGTACGGGCCGGCGGCGTAGCCGGAGACGCCTCCGGTGTACAGGTCGCCGGTGACGCTCGCCGTGGACAGGCCCCAGGCGGAGGACGTGGGCGGGTACGGCGGGACCACGTGGTCGAAGAAGCCGTCGTTCTCGTCGTAGGTGATGAAGAGGGCCGTCTTCGCCCACACGTCGGGGTTGGCGGTCAGCGAGTCCAGGACCTGCGAGATGTACCAGGCGCCGAAGTTCGTGGGCCAGTTGGCGTGCTCGCTGAAGGCCTCGGGGGCGGCGATCCAGGAGACCTTCGGGAGGGTGCCGTTCACGACGTCCGCGCGCAGTTTGTCGAAGTAGGTGCCGCCCGCCTTGACGTCGGTGCCCGTACGGGCCTTCTCGTACAGGGCGCTGCCGGGCTGGGCGTTGCGGAAGCTGTTGAAGTACAGCAGCGAGTTGTCGCCGTAGTTGCCGCGGAAGGCGTCGTTGATCCAGCCCCAGGATCCGGCGGCGTTCAGGCCGTCGCCGATGTCCTGGTAGACCTTCCAGGAGACTCCGGCCGCCTCGAGGCGCTCGGGGTAGGTCTTCCAGCCGTAGCCGGCTTCCTGGTTGCCGAGGACCGGGCCGCCGCCCACTCCGTCGTTGCCCGTGTAACCCGACCACAGGTAGTAGCGGTTGGGGTCGGTGGCTCCGATGAAGGAGCAGTGGTAGGCGTCGCACACCGTGAAGGCGTCGGCGAGCGCGTAGTGGAACGGGATGTCGTTCCGGGTCATGTACGCCATGGTCGTGGCCGTCTTGGCCGGGACCCACTTGTCGTACTTGCCGTTGTTGTACGCCTGGTGGCCGCCGGCCCAGTCGTGGTTCAGCCCCGTCAGGAACTGCATGCCCAGGTCGTTGATCTGCGGGTTGAAGGGCAGGATGTCCTTCGTGCCGTTGGACTGGTGGAAGACGGACTTGCCGTTGTCCTGGATGACCGGCCTCGGGTCCCCGAACCCGCGGACCCCCTTCATCGCACCGAAATAGTGGTCGAAGGAACGATTCTCCTGCATGAGGACGACGATGTGCTCGATGTCCTGGATGGTGCCGGTGCTGCCCTGGGCCGAAATCGCGGCGGCCCGCGCGATGCTCTCGTTCAGCATCGTGACGGCGGCGGCGCCACCGGCGATCTGCAGGAACCTGCGCCGATTCAATTCAGTCATGGAGTAACGACCTCTGCGGGTGAGACGGGTGCGGGGGGATGTCGTGGGCGCCCCAAGAACAGCGGTCCCGAGGTACCTGTCGGCGTTGCTTTCATGACAGTGGGCCGTACACCTGGAGAACGGAATACCTCGTCAGACGGTTCATGCCCCACGCGTCACTTCTCTTCGCGGCTCCCGTCCGGGTACGCCCCAGGTCGTCTCTTTCGGATCTTGCCGGTCGGGCCCGCGCAAGATCCGAAAGAGCCCGCCCGGGGCCTCGGGTACTCACCCCGGCCGGCGGGGCGGGATGAGCATCCGTACTCAGGACCGGGACCGGACGGCACGTCATGGTGAGGACATGCCGAATCAGCCATCCGTACCGCGCCCGCGGCCCCGCGCCGGGATCACCGCCGTCGCCGGCATCCTGCCCGGGGACGTCCTCTCCTCCGACCGGCTCCAGCTCGAGATCGCCGACCGGGCCGGAATCAAGCTGCCGCCCCGGCTGCTGACCCAGGCCACCGGGATCCTCACCCGCCGGATCGCGGGCGACGGTGTGTACGCCTCCACGCTCGCGGTGGGTGCGGCCCGCCGGGCACTGGACAACGCCGGGCTCGGGCCCGCCGACATCGACCTGCTGCTCTTCGCCTCCGCCTCCCGCGATGTCGCCGAACCCGCCACCGCGCACATCGTGCAGGCCGAACTCGGCACGAGGGCACACGCCCTGGACGTCACCAACGCGTGCAACAGCTTCGTCAACGGCATCGACCTCGCCCGCTCCATGATCCTCGCCGGCCGGGCCCGGCGGGCCCTGGTGGTCACCGGAGAGACCCCGAGCCGGGCCGTGCGGACGGCGCCCGCCGACTTCGCCGAGTTCCGTGCCGGCTTCGCGGGCTACACCTTCGGCGACGCGGGGGCCGCCGTGATCGTGGAGCCGGTCGAGCGCGGCGGCATCCTCGACGTCGACACCGAGACCCACTCCGAGCACTGGGAGGTCGGGGGGATCCCGGGCGGCGGCTCGCGCCACCCGCGCGGGGACGCGTACACGTACTTCCGCGGCGACGGGCACGAACTGCGCGGGGTCTTCGAGAAGGTGGGCACCGCCGTCATCGACCGGACCCTGCACCGCACGGGCATGGACTGGGACGACTTCTCCAAGGTGTTGGTGCACCAGGTGACCGTGCCCTACCTGGAGCGGTTCGCCGAGCTGACCGGCGTGCCGGCCGGGAAGCTGGTGGTGACCGTGCCCGAGCTCGGCAATATCGCGAGCGCGACGATCGGGGTCCAGCTCGACCGAATATTCGGTGAACTGGGCACGGGTGAGCGGGTGTTGTTCGTCGGCCTCGGCGGCGGGATCAGCATCATGACGATGGTCTGGGAGAAGTCGTGAGCGCGGCCGGGCGGCTGTGGGTGGTGGTCCCCGCGCACGAGGAGGAGGCCCGGCTCGCCGGCACCCTCGCGGCGCTCGCCCGCCAACGGGACCGGGATTTCACCCTGCTGGTCGTCGACAACGCATCGGCCGACCGGACGGGCTCCGTGGCGCGGGAGTTCGCGGCGGGCGCCCCCTTCGCGGTGGAGGTCATCGAGGAACCGGAGAAGGGCGTCGGCTCCGCCGTGGACACCGGCTTCCGGTACGCGATCGGACGCGGCGCGACCCTGCTCGCCCGCACCGACGCCGACTGCCTGCCCCACCCGGGGTGGACGGGCGCGGCGCGCGCGGCACTGGCCCGACGCCCCGGGCTGGTGTGCGGGCGGATCGTGGCGCGCCGCGACGAGCACGGCCCGCTGGGCCGGGCCGGGTTCGGGGTCCTCGTACGGCTCGCCGGGCTCTTCGGCCGGCTGCGGCCCGAGCACGCGCGGCGTCGCGGCTACCGCGCCCCGTACCGGATGCACGCCGGGAACAACATGGCCATCACCGCCGAGCTGTACCTGGCCGTCGGCGGGATGCCCCGGCGCCCCTCCCCCACCGACCGGCTCTTCCTCAACGCGGTGCGCCGCCACACCGACCGGATCACGCACTGCCGGGCCATGGTCGTGGAGAACTCCACGCGCCGGCTGAAGGCCTACGGGATCGCCGGTACGGCCCGCTGGTACCTCGGCCGCGGCAGCGGCCCGCACGGAACGGACGACCCCCGCTGATGCTGGACCGCCTCGACCACGCCCTGCGCGCCCGCCCCGAGCGGCCCGCCGTCCTGACCGCCACGCGTACGGGAGCCACCCGCACCGCCGCCACCCGCGGGGAACTCGCCGAGCTGGCAGACGCGTTCGCCGCCGCGCTGTACGCGCGCGGGCTGCGCGCCGGGGACACCGTCGGGGTCGCCGTACGCCCCGGACCGCGCGCGCTCGCCGTGCTGCTCGCGCTGTGGCGGCTCGGTCTGCGCGGGGCCGTCCTGGACCCGGGAGCCGGACCCGACGTGCTGCGCGCCCGGCTGACGGCCGCGCGGCCCGCGCTGGTGCTGGCCGATGCCGCCGCGCAGGCGGTGGCCGGGTGGGCGCGGCCGCTGGCCCGGCGGGCGGCCGGCCTGGAGCTGCCGGAGCTGGCCGGGCTGGGCGCGCCGGTGGCCACGGTCGGGCGGCGGCTGCCGGGGTGTGCGCCCGGACTGGACCGGCATGCGGGGCGGCTCGGGGTTCCCTCGCGGTTCACCGGCGACGGGGATGCCGACGCCGTCATCGTGTTCACCTCCGGGACCACGGCGCGGCCCCGGGCGGTGGTGCACACGCGGGCGAGTCTGGCCGCCGGGATGGAGACGGTGTCGGCGCTGTTCTCCCCTTCTCCCGGGGAGACTTCGGCTTCGTTCGGGGAGGCTTCGGCTCCTGCCGCGGGCGCCGGTCCCGTGCTCGGTGGCACCTTCTTCGTGCTCGTCCCCTCCCTCGTGCGCGGCGCCCCGGTGGCCCTCCCGGCCCGTTCGCCCCGGGTGCTGGCCCGCCAACTGGCCCGGCTGGCGCCGCGGGACACCTACCTCACCCCGCCGCAGCTGCGGGACGCGCTGCGGGCGGGAGCCCGCTTCCGGGGCCGGGTGTGGACCGGCTCCGCTCCGGCGAGCGCGGAACTGCTGGGGCGCGTAAGGGAGTCGGGGGCCGATGAGGCCTGGGGGGTGTACGCGCTCACCGAGCTGTTCCCGGCCGCCGCGGTGGAGTCCCGGGAGAAGGCCGCGTACGAGGGTCCCGGCGACCTGGTCGGGGCCCCGCTGCCCGGTGTGCGCGCCGGGTCCGACGCCGACGGACAACTGCTGCTTGCGGGCCCCGGGGCCCGGCACCGCTACCTCGGCGAGGATCCCGATCCGTGGGTCCGTACGGGCGACCGGGCCCGCCTGGACGGCGCGGGCCGGATCGTGCTGGAGGGCAGGGCCAAGGACATGGTGCTGCGCCGGGCCGAGAACATCTACCCGGGCCTGTACGAACCGTCCCTGCACGTTCCCGGGGTGGAGCTGGCACTGCTCGTGGGGATTCCGGCGGACACCCGCGACGGCCGCGACCGCGTCGCCGGAGCCGTCTGCGGCGACGAGCGGCTCGTGGCGGTCGTCCAGCCGTGCCACGGCACTTCCGAGCCCGCCCTGCGGTCCGCGCTGACGGGCCCCCTGCGCCGCATGGGCACGGCCGCGCCCGACGCCCTGCTGTTCGCGCGGATCCCGCTGTCGGGACGCTCCCGCAAACCGGACCGCGCGGCGACGGCGGCCCTGGCGGCCCACCGGCTGTCCTCCGGCCCCGGCTCCCGCCCCGGCCCCGGCCCCGGCCCCGTACGAAACGGCGCGCAGCGGGGCGCCCCGTGACGGCCGCACCCGCGTGGCGGGCCGGCGCCTCGGCCGTCCGGGAGCGGCTCATGGCCTCCCATCGCCGCTACACCCGGGCCAACGGCGACGCCCTCGCGGGCTCGCTCACGTACGCCCTGCTCGTCGGGACGGCCCCGGCGGTGCTGCTGCTCGGTTCGCTGGCCGGCCGGGCCGGGGCGGGCGCGGACGGGGTCCGGCGGGTCGTGGACGGGCTGGCCGCGGCCCTGCTGCCCGCCGCCGCGGCTCCGGCGGCCGGGCGGCTGCCCACCGCGGCCCCGCACTGGCGGCCGCTGCTCGTCCTCGCCCTCGGCTGGTCGGTGGTGCGGACGACCCGGGCGCTGCGTACGGGCATCCGGGCCGTGTGCGGGCAGAACGCGGGCAGCGGAAACCCCGTGCGCGACGCGGCCCGCGACCTCGCGGGAGCGGCCGTGCTCTGCCTGGCGGGCAGCGCCGTCGCCGCCGCGGTGACGGCGGGCGGTCCGGCCCTTACCGTCCCCGCGCTGTGGGCGCTGTTCTCGGCCGTCCTGTGGCTCGCCCCTCGGCGGGCCCCCGGCAGGCCCCGGCCGGCCGCCATCGCGGGTCCGGCGCTGGCGGCCGCGCTGGCCTGCCGGCTGCTCCTCCTCGCCGCGGACCCCTATCTCGCCGCGACCGCCGCACTGCACGGCGAGCTCTACCACCGGGCCGGGACGCTGATCGGACTCCTCGTCTGGGGCAGCCTGTGCGCCCGGGCCCTGCTCCGCGCGGCCTCCTGGGCCGCCACTGCCAACCCGCCTGAAGGAGCTCCGAGTTGCTGAACCTGTGGGTGGTCGTGCCCGCGTACAACGAGTCGGCGGCCATCGGGTCGGCCCTGGCCGCGCTCGCCGCGCAGCACGACACCGGATTCACCCTCGTGGTCGTGGACAACGCCTCCACCGACGGAACCTCCCGAGCGGTACGGGACTTCGCGCGCTCGGCGCCCTTTCCCGTCCAACTCGTCGTGGAGGAGCGACCCGGCGCCGGTACCGCCGCCGACACCGGATTCCGGTACGCCATCGCCACCGGCGCCACCCACCTGCTGCGCACCGACGCCGACTGCCTGCCCGCCCCGGACTGGACGGCCGTCGCGAAGGCGGAGTTCGGGCGGGGCGCCGAAATGCTGTGCGGCCGCAGCGTGCCGCGCCTCGACGAGGGGCCCGGCCTCCTCGAAGCCCGGCTGCTGCCGGCGCTGGTCCGGCTCATCTCGCTCTACGGCCGCTACCGGCCCGCCCACCGGCACCCGCGTTATCGCACCCCGTACGTCCTGTGCCACGGCCACAACCTGGGCATCACCGCCGGCCTCTACCTGCGCTGCGGCGGCGCCCTGCGGGTGCCGCTGCACGAGCGGTCCGAGGACGTGGCCCTGCTGAACCGGGCCCGCGAACACAGCGACCGGATCGTCCGCGCGGAGCACCTGGTGGTGCAGAACAGCTTGCGCAGACTGCGGAGTTGGGGCCCGCGCCGCACCCTGCTCTGGTACTGGGACCGGCGCTACCGGCCCGCCGACACCGCGGAGGCACACGTCCGATGACCACCGACCCGACGATCCGCACCCGCACCCGCACCCGCACCCGCGCAATGGCCGGTACGAAGGCCCGCCGCCGGGACCGGCGGGTCTACCTGCGCTCCCACCCCTTCCTGTTCGCGCTGCTCGCCGCCACCCGCGGGCGGCCCGTGCGCCGGCTCGGGCGCGGCACCCTGCTCGTCCACGGCACGGCGGCCTACCGGGAGGCGCTGACCCGGCTGCCGCTGGACCGCACCGCGCCCGGCACCACGGGCGGCGCCGCCCGGGCCGCCCGGGTGGAGGGCGTGCTCTTCGACGAGGAGGGCTCCGGCCACCGGACGGCGCGGCGGGAGCTCGCCGAGCTGCTCGGCGCGGCCGGGACCCAGGAACTGCGCGCGGCATGGCACCCGTTGCTCCTGCGGCGGCTCGCACCGCTGCCGCTCGGTGGCTCGGTGGACCTGGTCCCGCTGGCCCGGGAACTGGCGGGCTCGGTGGTGTACGCGCTGCTGGGCCCCGGCTCCGGGGGAGGCTCCCCCGGCTGCCCGCTCGCCCTCGCGGAGGCGGCCGCCGAGGCCGCGGCCGCCTCCGTGCGCAGCCACCTCCCCGGCCCGTCCCGTCCCGGCGCCGAGGCGGCGGCGGCCCGCGCCGCCGAGCGGCTCCGCGGGCTCCTGGGGCCGGGGGCGGACGCCCGGGCGGCGATGCTGGCGGTCGCGGCCGTGAACACCACCGTCGCGGCGCTGCCCCGGGCCGTGGCCTGGTGCGCCGACGCCGGGTTGTGGGACCAGGCGGCGGACCCGTCCGTGTGCCCCGCACTGGCCGACGAACTCCTCCGCGTGACGGCAGCCTCTCCCCTCCTCCCCCGGGTGGCCGCGGCCGACGGCTCGGTCGGGGGCTGCCCGGTCCGGGCCGGTGACCGGCTGCTCCTGGTCGCCCGGCACGCCGCCGGGGCCCACCTGCGGGACCCCGACGGGCGACGCCCCGACGGGCCGGGCGTAGCGCGCCTGGTCTTCGGCGCCGGGCCGCACGCCTGTCCCGGAGCCCGCCTGGCGCGGGAGCAACTGGCCGGAGTACTGGCGGCGCTGGCTCCGCACCGGCCGGTCGTGACCCGGTCCCGGGTGGACCGCCGGGCCGCTCTGCCCGGGTGGCGCTCGCTGGTCGTACGGGCGGCGGCATGACGTCCCGTACGACGCCATCCGGTGTCCGGATCGCCGTGACGGGCGCGAGCGGCTTCTGCGGCGGACACGTCGCCCGCGCCGCGGCGGCGGCCGGGGCCCGGGTGGTGTGCGTGGGCCGCAGACCCGGCCCGCTCGGGGAACACCGCTTCTGGGACGCGTCCCTCGGGGAGCCGGACCTCTCCGGCGTGGACCTCGTCGTGCACTGCGCGGCGGCCGTCGGCGATCCGGCACCGGGCTCCCCCGCCGAGGCCGTCATGCACGCGGTCAACGTGACCGGCACCGAACGGCTGTTGCGGGCCGCGGGCGGCCGCCCGGTGGTCTGGGTCAGCAGCGCCAGCGTCTACGACCCCCGCCTCGACCGCACGCTCGTCGGCGAGGACCATCCCCGCACGGGACACCTCAACGCCTACGGCCGTACGAAGGCCGCCGGCGAGACCCTGGCGCTGGCCGCCGACGCCGTGGTGCTGCGCCCGCGCGCCGTGTACGGCCCCGGCGACACCCAGCTCCTGCCCCGCCTGCTCTCCCGGGTCCGCGCCGGGACCCTGTTCCTGCCGGGCCCGGACGTCCCGCTCAGCCTGACGGCGGTGGAGAACCTGGCCGATGCCTGCCTGGCGGCCCCCGCCTGGCCCGCAGGCGCGTACAACATCGCGGACGCCCGCCCCTACCAGCGCGACGCGGCGGTCCGCGAGGTCCTGCGCGCCCACGGGGTCCGCGCCCGCGTACGCCACCTCCCCCCGGCCCTGGCGATCGCGGCGGCCAGGCTCGCGGAAGCGCTGTCCGCGGACGAACCGCTCCTGAGCCGCTACGCGGTGGACCAGCTCGCCCACCCGGTGGTCCTGGACCTGACCCGCGCCCGCACCCAGGGCTGGACCCCGCCCCGGACCCTGCCGGACCACCTCGCCACCCTGCGGGGGTGAGCCGCGGGAAGAAGGAAGAAGAAGGAGGAAAAGGGAAGGCCGAAAGAGGAAGAAGGCGGCGACGGGGGCAGGATTCGAACCTACGTCCACCCGGAAAGCGAGCCGGGCGCTCCTCCGCAGAGCTTCCCCGCCGCCGCTGCGATCTTCTGCGGTAACGGCCGGACGGGGCAACTCATTTACCTCGGCGGCCGGCGGCTCACAGCCACTCCTGCGCGGCGGCCCGCTTGCCCTTGCCCGAGAACACCCCGGCGGACCGCAGGGCGCTCGCCATCAGCGGGTCTCTGACCGCGACGCCGTGGACGAGCTCCGGCGTCCGGCGGTAGGGGGCCGGCTCGGCGACGGGCCGCTGCGCGGTCCAGCCGCCCGCGACGGGGTCCACGCCATGCCGTCGGCAGACCTCTTCGACCAGCGAGCGAGGGCAGTCCGCCTCTCCCCGCAGCACCTCCCAGGGCAAAGGGAGCTCCGCCCACACATACGTGTCGGGGTGCAGCCCGCCACCGCTCTTGCGGTGCCAGTAGGCCACGTCGGCCGCCATCAGCCGGGGCACCTTGCCCGGGCAGAAGCGGTCCAGAAGGTCCTGCTCGCCCAGTTCGGTGATCAGCGCGAACCAGTGCGCCCGCGCGGTGCTCCAGGCCTGGGCGGCCTGGTTCCAGGTCGAGGAGTCGTTGCCGGGACGCACGATCATGGTGTGCCGCTCCAGCCGGCACCGGTTCCAGGCATCCTCCAGCATCTCGGCCACCTCCCGCAGGAAACGGTTCCAGCGCACCAGGAGCCGGGCGAGGTCCGCGTCGGAAAGGTGTCCGAGCACCTCGGGGGTCGGGTACACGTGGGCGACCACGTACCAGTTCGTCCGGTCGGGCTCCGCGCACAGCCGCCGGAACAGGGCGTCGGCCACCTCGTCGTACGGCCGCCGCTGCTTTCCGTTGGTGAAGACGCTGCGCATGCCGCCCCGTGCGGTGAAGTACGCGACGAAGGCCGCGGTGGCCGGGTCGGCTGCGAACGCCTCGTACGGCACGGTATGCGCGAGCGCCCCCTTGCCGGTCATGGTGATCTCGCGGCGGCGCTGCTCGTGCACGATCCGGGCCAGTTTGGCCTCCATGCGGCGGAGCAGCCGGAAGCGCTTGTTGTACTGGCGTTTGGAGAGCCCGCCGAGTCCTGCCCCGGCCCGCTCGGCCCGGTCGAGCCGCTCCGTACCGAAGTCGTTCTGCCCGTACTCCCGGCCTATCTCCTCGCCGGCCCGGCGGATCACCTCCTCGATGCGGGCGGGATCGTCGCCCGCGTCCGCCGGGAGTTCCGGAAGGTTCGGGAACAAGGCGGCCGTGCGGGCGAGTTGGCGCTGTGCGCCGACGGGCCGGGCGAACTCCTCGCTCATCGAGGTGTAGCCGTGCCACATGCCGCGCAGCGAGTGCTCGACGGCCTTGCCGAGAGCGGTGGCGGTGGCGGGATCGAGGTCGGTGCGCTGGGCGGCGAACAGGTCCTGGACCAGCTGGGCCACGTCCTCGGGACGTTTGCGGAGCCCGAGGGAGGCGTGCAGCTCACGGAGGAGCCGCTCGGCGTGGAGCGTCGACATGCGCCCACCCTGCCACCGGGCCCGCGGGAGCTCCACCGGATATATCCCTCACCGAGCCCGCGGCCCACGGCCCCGGCTCCCGACCCGTGCGGGGTCGGGAGCCGGGGCCGGTCCGGTCAGCCGGCCCGGGAGGCCGACCGGGTCAGCCCTCGGCGGACACCGGGCCCGGGGTGAGCCGCAGGGAGATGCTGTTGATGCAGTACCGCTGGTCCGTGGGGGTCGGGTAGCCCTCGCCCTCGAAGACGTGGCCCAGGTGGGAGCCGCACTTCGCGCACAGGACCTCGGTGCGGACCATGCCGTGGGCGACGTCCGCCTTCAGTTCGACCGCGTCGGAGTCCTTCGGGTCGTAGAAGGACGGCCAGCCGCAGTGCGATTCGAACTTCTCCGCGGAGCGGAACAGCTCGGAGCCGCAGCCGCGGCAGCTGTAGACGCCCTCGGTCTTGGTGTCCGTGTACTCACCGCGGAAGGCGGGCTCGGTCCCGGCGAGGCGCAGCACCTGGTACTCGGACGGGGTCAGCTCCGCCTGCCACTGCTCGTCCGTCTTCTCTACCTCGTACGACATGAGTGTTCTCCCGCTTTCCCGCTCTTCCCAGAGCCGTCAGTTCGACAGACGGGCCAGGATGGCCGGCCCCAGGTCCGTGACATCGCCCGCACCCATGGTGAGAACGAGATCGCCGGGCTTGGCCATTCCCGCGATGACGTCGGCGACGGCGTCCTTGGAGTGCTCGGGGGTGACGTCGGCCCCGGCGGCGCGCGCGGCGTCGATGATGATCTCGCTGGTGATCCCGGGGACCGGGTCCTCGCGGGCCGGGTAGATGTCGAGGACGACCGAGGCGTCGGCGAGTGCGAGGGCCTGGCCCATCTCCTTGCCGAGTTCCTGGGTGCGGGAGAAGAGGTGCGGCTGGAAGACGACCAGGATGCGGGAGTCCCCGGCGGCGCCCCGGATCGCCTCCAGGTCGGCGGTCATCTCGGTCGGGTGGTGCGCGTAGGAGTCGATGACCTGGACCCCGGCGGCCTCGCCCTTGAGCTGGAGGCGGCGCTTGACCCCGGTGTACTTGCCGAGGGCGGAGGCGAGGTTGTGCGCCGGGATGCCGAGCGCGACGCCGGCGGCGAGGGCCGCGACGGCGTTGTGCGCGTAGTGGCGCCCGGGCACGGAGACGGTGAAGGTGAGCATCCGGCCGTCGATGACGACAGTGACCTCGCTGGTCAGCCCGCGCGGGGTGATCTTGGTGATCTGGACGTCGGCGGTGGGCTCCTCGCCGTACGTGACGACCGTCAGGCCGGGGTTGCCGCCGACCCGCCCGGCGATCTCGGCCGCGCCGGCCTGGCCGTGGGCGATGACCAGGGTGCCGCCGGCCGGGATCTTGCCGACGAAGGTCTCGAAGGACGCGTAGATCTCTTCCATCGACGCGTAGTTCGCGTGGTGGTCGAGTTCGGCGTTGAGGATGATCGCGACCTGCGGGGTGTACTTGTGGAAGCTGCGGTCGCTCTCGTCGGCCTCGGCCACGAAGATGTCGCCCTCGCCGTGGTGGGCGTTGGAGCCGGGGGCGTCCAGGTCGCCGCCGATGGCGTACGAGGGGTCCAGGCCCAGCGCCGACAGGGACACGGCCAGCATCGAGGTGGTGGTCGTCTTGCCGTGCGTGCCGGCGACGGCGATCGGCCGCAGGCCGTCCATCAGCCCGGCCAGGGCGTCGGAGCGGTGCACGACGGGGATGCCGAGCTCGGCGGCGCGGGCCAGCTCCGGGTTGTCGGCGCGGATGGCGCTGGAGACGACCACGCAGGTGGCGTCGTCGGCGAGGTGACCGGCGGCGTGCCCGATGTGGACGGTGGCGCCGTGGGCGCGCAGCGCCTGGGCGGTCTCGGAGTCACGGGCGTCGCTGCCGGCCACCTTGGCGCCGCGCTGGGCCAGGATCTTCGCGATGCCGGACATGCCGGCGCCGCCGATGCCGATGAAGTGGGGCCGTTCCATGGCGGTCGGCAGGCCGGGCTTCATTCAGGTAGCTCCAGGATCGAGTGCGTACGTACGGCAGCCGGATGCGCGGATACGGGGTTGCGTGGATGCGCGGTCCGGCCGCCTCCACCCTATTCCTTGTGGGCGAAGAGCTTGAGCACCGGAACGCCGACCTTGTGGCGCGCCCGCGAGGCCCAGTCCCGGTGGAAGAACTCCTCGACGTAGTGCGGGGCGGTCAGCACGATCACCTCGTCGGCGTTGGTCTCGTCCACCACCGCCTTCAGCTTGTCGAGCGGATGCTCGTCGACGATCTGCCCGACGGCCTTGGCCCCCTTGGCCCGCAGCGAGGCGAGGGAATGCTCGATCGCCAGTTCGGCCGGGCCGCGGGCTGCCTCGCCCTCCGGTTCGTCGCCCTCGTGAATGGCCTCGGGAAGCTCACCGAGCGCTACGTCGTCGATGGCGCGCAGCAGCCGGTCCCGGTCGCCGCGGGGCTGCATGAGGACGATGAAGGAGACCTGCTCGTCTCCGTGGAGGGTCGTGACGAAGTCCACGTCGACGGGGGTCAGCGGCTGCTCGATCATCAATACGCTCGTGAACACGGACGCCCTCTCCTTCGTGGGCCGAGACCGGCCGGCCGGCCCCTGCGGAAACCATCCTGCCCCGCTGTGGCACGGGGCCTGTGCGGTTATACCTGCCCACTACTGTGCCCAGCGGAAGCCAAGCGGAACGACTAATTCCGCCTCTCTTCAGATCCGACGGTAACGCGTGAAGAGAAACCCGGCCTCTTCCAGCAGGCAGGCCGGTGCGAGCCGGTGCGGAACCGTGACGGACGGGCCCCCGGCGATCCTCTGGGCGTCACCCGCCGTGAGCATCGGCGAGATCGTCAGACACAGCTCGTCCAGCGCGTCCGCGGCCACGAACTGGCCCAGCAGCCGGGGCCCGCCCTCGGTGAGCTGTCGGCGCAGCCCCCGGTCCGCGAGTTCCCGTACGGCCCGGGCCGGGTCCACGCCCGCCCCGTCACCGGCCACCACCACCTGCGCCCCGGCCTTGACGGCCTCGGTGACCCGGCCGGCGGGGGCGGTGGCGCCCGTGAGCACGAGGGTGGGCACCAGGGGGGAGGCGAACAGCGGCAGCGAGAAGTCCAGGTCCAGGCTCGCCGAGACCACGGCGATGACGGCGGCGGGAGCCTGCCCCGCCGCCGCGCGGCGGGCCGCGAAGGCCTCCCGGGCCCGCGCCGGGCGGTAGCCCTCCTGGCGAACCGTTTCCGCACCGACGACCACCACATCGGCCAGGGCCCGCAGGGTGCCGAAGATCCGCATGTCGGTCTCGTTGGAGATGGGCTGGGAACGCCCGTCGTGCTGGGCCGCGCCGTCCAGGGTGGAGACCATGTTGGCCCGCAGCCAGTGGCCGTCCGGGCCGAGCCCCGGGTACTCGTACGCCTCGGCGAGTTCGTCCAGCGACCACGCACGGTCGGTCTGGTCCGCTGATGTCTGATCGGTCACAGGGAACAGGCGTCGCATCGGTGCAGTGTGCCACGCCCCGTAGAGTTAAGAGCTGTGTCAACCTCTCTCTCGCCCTCAGCGTCAGCCTCCGGGCGGCCCCCGATAGCCGACGTGGGACCGCAGTCCCTGTGTGCCCGCGAGCCCCGGGTGCCCGCCGAACGGCTCGTGGCCGAGATGGTGCCGCCGCCGCGCTTCGACGCGGTGCGCTTCGACACCTACGATCCCGACCCGGCCCAGCCCAGCCAGTCCGAGGCCGTCACCGTCCTCGCGGACTTCGCCGCGGGCCTCGGCGGGGCGCACGCGAGCGGCTCGGGCAAGCGCCGCTGGTTCGCGAGGAAGCCGGTGGCCCCCACCGCCCCGCGCGGGGTGTACCTCGACGGCGGCTACGGCGTCGGCAAGACCCACCTGCTCGCCTCCCTCTGGCACGCCACCCCGGCCGAGCCGGCCCTCAAGGCCTTCGGCACCTTCGTGGAGCTGACCAACCTCGTCGGCGCGCTCGGCTTCCAGCAGACCGTGCAGACCCTCGGCGGGCACCGCCTGCTGTGCATCGACGAGTTCGAGCTCGACGACCCGGGCGACACCGTCCTCGTCTCCTCCCTGCTCAGCCGCCTGGTCGAGCAGGGCGTGGCGCTGGCCGCCACCTCCAACACCCTGCCCGGCAAGCTCGGCGAGGGCCGCTTCGCCGCCGCCGACTTCCTGCGGGAGATCCAGGGGCTCTCCGCGCACTTCCGCCCGCTGCGCATCGACGGCCAGGACTACCGCCACCGCGGCCTGCCCGAGGCCCCCGCGCCGTTCTCCGACGAGCAGGTGACGAAGGCCGCGTACGCCACCGAGGGCGCGAGCCTCGACGATTTCCCGGGGCTGCTGGAGCACCTGGCCAAGGTCCACCCCAGCCGGTACGGGGCCCTGACCGACGGCATAGCGGCCGTCTGCCTCACCGACGTCGGGCCGGTCCCGGACCAGTCGACGGCGCTGCGGCTGGTGGTCCTCGCCGACCGGCTGTACGACCGGGAGGTCCCGGTCCTGGCGGCGGGCGTCCCCTTCGACAAGCTGTTCAGTGACGAAATGCTGAACGGCGGCTACCGCAAGAAGTACTTCCGGGCCATCTCGCGGCTCACCGCGCTGGCACGCGACGCGAAGCCCCTGGTGTCCCAGTAGGTTTGGAGACGTCGGCCCGTTCCGCGGGCCGGCCGTGTCCACTTCTGCGAAAGGGATCCACCATGGCTGGCGCCACCCGCAATGCACACGCCGTCTGGGAAGGCGACCTGTTCGAGGGCAAGGGCGAGGTCACCCTCGACTCCTCCGGCCTCGGCAGCTTCAAGGTCTCCTGGCCCGCGCGCACCGACGCGGAGGCGAACGGGCGGACCAGCCCGGAGGAGCTCATCGCCGCCGCGCACTCGAGCTGCTTCAACATGGCCTTCTCGAACGGTCTCGCGAAGGCGGGCAACCCGCCGACCAAGCTGACCACTTCCGCCGCCGTCACCTTCGTGCCGGGCAAGGGCATCACCGGGATCCACCTCACCGTCGAGGGCGAGGTTCCGGGCCTGGACAACGACGCGTTCGTCGCCGCGGCCGAGGACGCCAAGCAGAACTGCCCGGTCAGCCAGGCCCTGACGGGTACGACCATCACCCTCAGCGCGAAGCTGGCCTAGCTCCTGCGCTCCGCCCCGGTCCGGCCTCGTCGGCGTTCGAGGCGCGGGGTCTGGGGCGGAGCCCCGGGAGGTCCGGGCGCGGCGCGGCCGGGACCGCGGGGCGGCGTGGTA
The DNA here is from genome assembly GCF_042870555.1 of Streptomyces sp. NPDC006487. Classification (NCBI taxonomy): domain Bacteria; kingdom Bacillati; phylum Actinomycetota; class Actinomycetes; order Kitasatosporales; family Streptomycetaceae; genus Streptomyces; species Streptomyces sp. NPDC006487. The sequence continues at coordinate 343,406 of NZ_JBIAHN010000009.1, read as the reverse complement.
CCACGGGCCGGTCGAAGACCGCCCCCGCACCCGGAGTTGCCGATGAACCTCAGCCGACGCAGCATGATGGCGGCCGCCGCCATCTCCTTCGGCGGAGCCCTCGGCGCGCTGTTCACCGGCGCCGCCGCCCCCGCAGCCGCCCGCGGCTACGGCCCGCTCGTCACCGACCCCGCCGGGCTGCTCGACCTGCCCGCCGGGTTCACGTACCGGGTCCTCTCGCGAGCCGGCGACCCGCTGCGTTCGGGCGAGGGCACCGTCCCGGGCAATTTCGACGGCATGGCCGCCTTCGACGCCGGGCAGGGCCGCGTCCGGCTGGTGCGCAACCACGAGAACCGGGCCACCGCCGCCCTGCGGGTCCCTCCCGTCGAGGGGCTCACCTACGACCCGTACGCCCTCGGCGGCTGCACCCTCCTCGACCTCGACCCGGCCGGCCGCGTCACCGGCGAGCGCGTCGCCCTCGCCGGCACGGCCGTCAACTGCGCGGGTGGCCGTACTCCCTGGAACACCTGGCTGTCCTGCGAGGAGACCGAGGACCGGGCGGGCACCGCCGGCTACACCCGCGACCACGGCTACGTCTTCGAGGTCGACCCCGCCGACCCCCGCCGCTCCGGCGCGGTCCCGCTCACCGCGATGGGCCGCTTCGCGCACGAGGCCGTCGCCGTGGACCCGTACCTCGGTGTGGTCTACGAGACCGAGGACGCCTTCGTCGAACCCTTCGGGCTCTTCTACCGGTTCCTGCCCGCCCGCCCCCTCGGCGGCCCGGGCTCCCTGCGCGCGGGCGGCGAGCTGGAGGCCCTGCGGGTTCCCGGGCTGGCGAACCTGGCGGTGGTGGACGAGCCCGGGGCCCAGTTCCCGGTGGAGTGGGTCCCCGTGCCGGACCCGTCCGCGTCCGGGACCCCGATCCGGCTCCAGGACTTCGGCCCCGGCGGGATCACCCACGCGCAGAAGCTGGAGGGCTGCTACTGGGGCGACGGCGGCGTCCACTTCGTCTCCAGCTACTCCCGCACCCGCGAGGGCGCCCCCGCCGACCACCACGGCCAGGTCTGGTTCTACGACCCGCTGCGCGCGCGGCTCCGGCTGGACGTGGTGTTCGGCCCGGCCGCGGACGTCCAGCTGCCCGGCGACTCCCCCGACAACATCTGCCTGGCCCCCGACGGCGGCCTGATGGTGTGCGAGGACGGCGGCGGCGCGCAGTACGTCTTCGGCGTGACCCCCGGGGGCGAGGTCTACCCGGTGGCCCGCAACGCCGCCGACATCGGGAAACCGGGGGCTCCGGAGTGGGGGGAGTTCGCCGGGGTCACCTTCTCTCCCGACGCCCGGACCATGTACGTGAACGCGTACACGCCCGGGACCACCTTCGCGGTGACGGGCCCGTGGCGGTGATCCGTACCGCCTTCCGTACCGCCTTCCGGCCCGCCCGTACCGCCTTCCGGCCCGCCCGGCCTGGTCTTTCGTCACGTCGCGGTCCACTGCGTTGTGGTGGAGGATCGTAGGGAGTCGACGGATCGAGGTAGGTAGCGGTGGCCAAGAAGGACAGCAGGAAGCCGGCGGGGGCGGCCGGGGCCGCCGAGAACGCGAGTGCCGCGAGTGCCGCGAAGGCCCGCAAGGACGAGAAGGCCGCCAAGGGCACGGAGGGCGGGAAGGCCGCCAAGGGTGCCGGGGCCGGGAAGGCTCCCAAGCCGCCCAAGGGCGAGAAGGCGGACAAGCCCGCCAAGGCCGCCAAGGCCAACAAGCCGGAGAAGGCTGAGAAGGGCGAGAAGGGCGAGAAGGCCGCCAAGGGCGAGAAGGAGAAGAAGGCCGACCCCGGCGGCGACTCAGGCTCCGCCGGCGCGACCACCGCCGGCGGGAAGCCGAAGTCCAAGCCCCTCTCCCTCCGCGAGCTGCTCCGCATCTCCGCCGAGAACTCCAAGGGTTCCAAGGGCGGCGCCCGCAAGTCCGGCGGCCACGGGTACGGCAACGGCCACGGGTACGACGCCCCCCTGAGCCCCCTGCTCCGCGTCCCCTCCGGCGAGCGCGTCGACCTCGGGGCCCTCCACCCCGGAGCGACCCCGGGCGGTCCCACCGACAAGGCGGCCGGCGTGGCGGCCACCGCCTTGATGGGCGAACGGCTCGCCTCCCTCCAGGAGCGGCTCTACGCCGCCAGCACCGCGGGCGACCGCCGCCGCGTCCTGCTGGTGCTCCAGGGCATGGACACCAGCGGTAAGGGCGGCACCGTCAAGCACGTGATCGGCCTGTTCAACCCCTCCGGCTGCCGGATCAAGGCCTTCAAGGCGCCCACGTCCGAGGAGCAGAACCACCCCTTCCTCTGGCGCATCATGAAGGCGCTCCCCCAGCCGGGCGAGATCGGCATCTTCGACCGTTCGCACTACGAGGACGTGCTCATCGCGCGCGTCCGCGACCTGGTGCCGCGCAGTCAGCTGGGCCGCCGCTACGCGCAGATCAACCGGTTCGAGAAGTCCCTCGCCGACGACGGCGTCACCGTGGTGAAGGTCTTCCTCCACATCGGCTACGACGAGCAGCGCAAGCGGCTCCTGGAGCGGCTCGACAACCCGGACAAGCACTGGAAGTTCAACGCCGGCGACATCGAGGAGCGCTCCGTGTGGCCCGCGTACCAGCAGGCGTACGAACTGGCCCTGGAGCGCTGCTCCACGGAGGCCGCGCCCTGGTACGTGGTCCCCTCGGACCGCAAGTGGTACCGCAACTGGGCGATCAGCAAACTGCTGCTGGAGCATCTGGAGGGCATCGCGCCGCAGTACCCGAAGGGTGACTTCGACGTGGAGGAGTGCCGCACCCGCCTGCTTGCCACATAGTCATATATTTTGCGTATGTGACCATCTCAGTACGCAGGACGACGGCTGCCGTCGCGGCCGTAGCAGCTCTCAGTGCCGCCCTCGCCGCGTGCGGGGGCGGCACCGGTACGCCGGACGCCGGCGGCCGGGCCCGGATGGGAGCCTCCGCGGCCCCCTCCGCTCCGGCCTCCGCCTCCCCTTCCACTGCGGGGTCCGCCGCCCCGGCGGCGAGCCCCCGGAGCAGTCCGCCGGCCGCTCCGCAGCCCGGGGCCCCGGGCAAGGCACCGACCCTGGCTCCCGGTCCGGGCGGTCTGACCCCCGTCTTCGACCGCGCGAAGCAGCGGACCGACAAGACGGTGGCACTCACCTTCGACGCCGACATGACGTCCGATCAGGGGCCGCGCGCGGCGGGCGGCGAGCGCTTCGACAACCCGCAGCTGATCTCCACGCTGCGCACCCTCAAGGTGCCCTCGACGGTGTTCATGACGGGCCGCTGGGCCGAGGAGTACCCGGACCAGACGAAGTCCATCGGCACCGACCCGAACTTCGAGATCGCGAACCACTCGTACAGCCACCACGCCTTCACGTCCCCCTGCTACGGACTCCCCACCCTCGACGAGGCGGCCGCCCGCGCCGACGTGGACCGGGCTTTCGAGGCCTTCCGCAAGGCGGGCGCGGTCAACACCGTCCCGTACTTCCGCTTCCCCGGCGGCTGCTACGACGACCAGGCGCTCCGGGCCATCTCCACGGCCAAGGTCACGGCCGTCCAGTGGGACGTGGTCAGCGGGGACGCGTTCGCGAAGGATCCCGACGCGGTGGCCGAGCAGGTGCTGGCCGGGGTGAAGCCCGGCTCGGTCGTGGTCATGCACTGCACGCGCAGCGCGGCCCCGGTCACCGAGGAGGCCATCCGGAAGATCGTCCCGGAGCTGCGCAAGCGCGGCTACCGCTTCGTCAAGGTCTCCGACCTCATCGGGAAGTAGCCGGGCCGCCGAGGGCCTCGGGCCCACGGGCTCAGCCGGAGCAGGCCGTGCGCTGCGCGTCCTGCCACTCGCACACCGGGCAGAGCACGACGCCCGGTGTCGCGACCCCGTACTCGGTGGGCTTCCCGCACTCCACGCAGTCGGCGTAGGGCGGCCCGGCCACCCGCCCGGCGGGGGCCGCGGGGGCGGGGCAGTACGAGGTGTCGGGCGCGTGCCGCTCCGTCTGGTCCATGTGGACGAGCCTACTGCGCGGTCAGTGGGCGGCGGCCGGCTCGGTGGCCTCGCTCGGGCGGACGATGACGAAGCCCTCGCCGCTGAGCTTCAGCTGGACGGCCTCCCCGGAGCCGCCCCGGATCATCGAGCCGATGGACTGGGAGCGGTGCAGCGCCGCCTCCAGGCGGGCGCTCCAGCCGACCACCGCGTCGGTGTCCACGCAGACCGGGGCCTGCGGGGTGACCGGTATGACGATCGGGTTCCCGTCGCAGACGACGGCGAGCTTTCCGGTGCCGGTGAAGAGGCTGTTGAAGAGGCCGCCGCCGGCCATGCCGGCACCCTTGAGCATCTTGATCTCGTAGCCGAGGGTCGGGTCGAAGCACAGCACGTTGCGGCCGTTGACGGTGAGCGCGTCGCCGGGCTCGAACTCGATGACGAAGCAGTGGCCCGCCCGGTGCGCGAACCAGGCCTCGCCCTGCCCGCGTACGGACATCAGCGGGAGCCCCTCACCCGTGACGGCGCGCCTGAGCATGCGGCCGACGCCCTCCCCCTTGCGCTCGAACTGCAGGTTCCCCCGGAAGGCGACCATGGAACCCTGGCGGGCGAGCATCTCACCATCGACGGTGTACTTCACGGACTTGGCGTTCTGCAGGGTCATCCCGGGTACGGCGGACGCCTCGGCCAGGTTCCCGGACGCGAAAAGGTCACTCTTCATGCGGTCGATCCTCGTCCGTACCGGGCCCCTCGGGCATCAGCCTGAAGGCGGAGGCTGGCATCCTTGACCGGATGAGCACCGAGGACACGCGCCACGACACCCAGGTACCCGCAGTCGGATCCGACAGCCCCTTCCGGCAGGAGCGGATCGCCCGCGACGACGCACCGCAGTACGTCCTCCCGCTGGTGGTGCGGATCGAGAAGGCTGAGCCGCCGGCCCGGACCGACGCCCTGGAAACGGCCGCCCGCGCGGTGCTCGTCCTGCTCACCGACGAGCGGTCGGCCGGCGAGGGCGAGTGGGCGGCGGCGGTCCGGGACTGGCAGGACGCGCGGATCCGCAAGGTGGTGCGCAGGGCCCGCGGAGCGGAGTGGCGCAAGGCCGGGACCCTGCCGGGCCTCACGGTGCACGGCGCCGACTCGGAGGTACGGGTCTTCCCGCCGGTCCCGCTCGACGGCTGGCCCAAGGAGCTGGCCAAGCTCCAGGTGTCGGGCACCGACCTGGACGACCCGGAGCCGGTCGCTCCGGCCGAGGCCGGGCTGCCGGTCCTCTGGCTCAACCCCGCTCTGGACATGTCGGCCGGCAAGGCCATGGCCCAGGCCGGACACGCGGCGCAGCTCGCGTGGTGGGAGCTGACCGGCCCGGAGCGGTCCGCGTGGCGGGAGTCCGGCTTCCGGCTGGCCGTACGGACGGCCCCGCGCGAGCGGTGGACGGAGCTGTCCGGGAGCGGGCTGCCGGTGGTGCGGGACGCGGGGTTCACCGAGATCGCGCCCGGCTCGTGCACGGTGGTCGCGGACCATCCGGCGCTGCGGGCGCGGCTGTAGGGGTGTCTTGCCGGCCCGGCATCCGGAAGGCGGCCCGGAAAGACGGCCCGGGCCGGGAACCTCAAATGTTGCTCTGAACGTCCCCCTGGGCGGGTTGGCCCGGCTCCGTCGGGGTCATGACATCGGCACACGGACCGATGAGAGGGGGCGAGGGGACATGAAGCCCATGGCACACCTGGGGGTGGGCATCGGCTGGCGGCCGGAGATCGCGGGGGCGGTGGAAAGCCTCCCGGGCTTGGACTGGGTCGAGGTCGTGGCGGAGAACATCTGCCCCGGCCACCTGCCCGAGTCCCTGGATCGGCTGCTCGCCCGCGGGATCCGCGTGGTGCCGCACGGGGTCTCGCTGGGCATCGGCGGCGCCGACCGGCCGGACCCGGCGAAGCTGGCCGCGCTCGGGGAGCGGGCGGTGGCGCTGGGGGCTCCGCTGGTCACCGAGCACATCGCGTTCGTACGGACCTCCTCGGTCGCGCCGGGACCGGTGCTCGAAGCCGGTCACCTGCTGCCCGTGCCGCGGACCCGGGACGCGCTGGACGTGCTCTGCGAGAACGTGCGGATCGCGCAGGACGCGCTGCCGGTGCCGCTCGCGCTGGAGAACATCGCGGCGCTGGTGTCGTGGCCGGGGGAGGAACTCACCGAGGGGCAGTTCCTGACGGAGCTCGTCGAGCGGACCGGGGTGCGGCTGCTGATCGACGTGGCCAACCTGCACACCAACCGGGTCAACCGGGGGGAGGACCCGGTGGCCGTACTGGACGGGATTCCGCTGGAGGCGCTGGCGTACGTGCACGTCGCCGGGGGCGTGGAGCGGGGTGGGGTGTGGCACGACACGCACGCGCATCCCGTACCGGCGGCGGTGCTGGATGTTCTCGCGGAGCTCCGCTCCCGGGTTGAGCCGGCGGGGGTCCTGCTGGAGCGGGACGACGACTTCCCGCCTGACGCGGAGCTGGCGGGTGAGCTCGCCGCGATCCGGCGGGTGCTGGGCGGCCCCGCGGGAGCCGTCCCCGACCCGCCCTTCCCCCGTTCCCCGGGCGCTGCCCGGACACGCGCCGCGAACACCGGCGCGGCCGAGGTCGGCTCCGGCCCGGCCCGCGCCGCAAGCGATGGCGGGGCCGAGGTCGGCTCCGGGGATGCCGTGCGGACTCGGGTCGGGATCGGGCAGGCCGCGCTGTTGTCGGCGCTGGTGGCCGGGACGCCCGTGCCCGAGGGGTTCGACCGGCAGCGGGTGCGCGTACAGGCGCGGGCGCTCGCGGCCAAGCGGGCCGGGGTCGTCTCCAAGCTGGCGCCCGAGCTGCCCGGGATCCTGGGCGGGGAGGACGCGTACCGGGAGGCCTTCCTCGGCTACGCCCGGCACCGGCCCATGACCGCCGGATACCGGCGGGACGCGATGGACTTCGCCGAGCACCTGCTGGTCCGGAACCTGCCCGCCGACCCCGCCGCCCGGCGCCGGCTCACGCTCTGGTGGCGGGACCGGGCCGGAGCCAGGCCACCGGGCCGGGCCGTGCGCTGGGCCCGCGCCCTGGTGGGGAGGGCGGCATGAACTTCTTCGACCTCCTCGCCGTGGCCGTCTGGATCGGCGTCATCGTCTCCAGCGTCCTGCTCGTGCGCGGCCTGCGGCAGTCGCGGCCGCCCACCCTGCGGCCCGCTCCTCGCCTGCACGACCTGTCCGAGGCCGCCTTCATGGCCGGCGGGCCGGGCGCGGTGGTGGACGCCGCGCTCGTCTCGCTGCTCTGCGACGGCCGGATGCTGGTCGGCGGGCCCGGCATCGTCCAGGTACGGCCCGGGGTGCGGGGCGGCGACCCCGCCCAGCGGGCCGTGCTCCAGGCCTGCCAGGGCGCTCCGTCCGGGTGGCTGTACCAGATCCGCTACGCCGCCATGCGGGACCCGGCCGTACAGGAGACCGGCGACGGCCTGGCCGCCCGCGGACTGATCGCCACCCCCGGCGGGCGGCACCGCTGGCTGCGCCACGGGGTGATCCAGGCCGTGGTGTGCGGGGTGCTGCTGATCCTCTCGCTGCCGCTGTCCTTCGTCGCCTTCGTGCTCCAGGAGGGGGCCGGATCCGTCCGCGTGCCGTTCATCGCCGAGGTGCTGCCCGTCCTGCTGGGCGGAATCGTCGTGGGCACCGTCGGCGCCTCCCGCGCCCGGCAGCGGATCACCCCGGCGGGGGCCGCGGCGCTGCGCGCCATCCGTGCGCACTACGGGGCCGACCAGAGCCCGTACGTCCAGACCTCGCTGTTCGGGCTCCGGGGTCTGCGGGACCCTTACCTGCGCGAGCAGTTGGTTCCGGCGGCCCGCGGGACCCGGCTGGCGGCGGCCCAGTCGCGCGGGCATTCCGGCGGCTCGCGATCCTCCTGGGAGTCCGGGGCCTCGGACTCGGGAGCCTCGATGATCCCGGTCGTCTGGTGCGCGGGCTCCGACGGCGGCGGGTCCGGCGGGTCCGGCGGGTCGGGCTGCGGCTCCTCGGGGTCGGGGTGCGGGTCCTCCGGGAGCGGTTGCGGGGGCGGCGGATCCGGTGGTTCGAGCTGTTCCAGCGGATCGAGCGGATCGAGCTGCTCCAGCAGCTCCAGCGGTTCGAGTTGTAGCAGTTCGTCCAGTTCCAGCTGTGGCAGCAGTTCCTGACCGCCCATCACGGACCCGTCACGAGCTGCTCACACCTCGGCAGAGCCCTGTACCGGCCGCTTCCACATCTTGTAGAACTCGGACATGTTCTGGGTCCTGTTCCTCCTCCTGGCCTGGGCAGGGCTGCTGATCGCGTGCACCCGCCTCCTGAAGGCCGCCGCCGAACTGGCGGAGCCGTCCCCGCCGGGCACCGCCGCGCGCCATCACCACGACGAGCTGAACCTGTACGAGGCCGCCTACCTCGCCGGCGGGCCCGAGCGGGTGGCCGAGCTGACGCTGCTCTCGATGCAGCGCCAGCGGCGGCTGCTGCTCGCGTACACCGGCTGGGCGACGGTCGTCGACCCGGTGGGCCGCGATCCGCACGAGTGCTCGGTGCTCGGCGCGTTCGGGCCGGACGGGCAGGAGCCGGTGACCTCCATACGGGCGGTCGCGGCGCGGGATCCGGCCGTACGGGCCCTCGCGGACCGGCTCTCGAAAGCCGGGCTCGCGCTGCGCGAAGGGGCCCAGCAGGACGTCGGCGCGGGGATCCGGTCGGTCCGGCGGGCCACCGTGCTGGTCCTCGGCATGCTGGTGGCCGCGCTGTGCGTACCCGATCCGGGGACCACGACCACGATGATCCTGTGCTGGTTCGCGCTCCCGCTGATCCTCGCGCTGGGCTGCCTGGCCATAGCCCGCGTCGAGGGGCACGCCCATTCCGGGTGGGCCTCCCCCGCCGGCCGGCGGCTCCTCGTGGAGCTGGGCCGGGAACGGGGTGTGCGGGGCTCGCTCACCGCGGTGGCGCTGCGGGGGCTGCGCGCGGTCACCGATCCCGAGCTGCGGGCGGCGCTCACGTACGGCAAGCGGGGCCGGATTCCGCGGCAACGGGGGCATTGAGCGCGACACCGGCCGGTGGTCCTGTACAGGGGGCCACCCGCCGGATCTCATCGGAGGGTCCGATGAGACGAGAGGCCCTGCCATGCGCATGCCCCGGGTGCCCGCCACGGTCGCGCTGGCCGTCCTGACACTGGCAGCCCTCCTGCCGACGGCCTCCGGCGCCGAGGCCGCTCCCCCCGGCCCGTCGCCGTCGGCGCCCCCCGGCCTCGCCTCCGCCCGGGCGGCCGCCGAGACCGCCGGGGCCGAACTCGTGGCCCGGCGAGCCGCGGCCGCCGCGCGCGCGGGGCTCGCGGGCCCGGGAGGGGCAGCGCGGCCGGGCCGTCAGGGTGCCGGTGACGGAGTGGAGTTCGGGCCGTGTCCCGTCGCCGAGGGGCTCGGGCCGGACGTGCGGTGCGGCACGCTCCGGGTGCCCGTCGACTACGCCCGGCCCTTCGGGGAGCGGACCGAGATCCTCGTCAGCCGGGTCGCCGCCTCCGGCGCGGGCGGGGCCCGGCGGCAGGGGGCGCTCGTGTACAACCCCGGCGGGCCGGGCGGGAACGGCCTCTTCTTCCCGCTCGTCGCCGGTCTGCCCGAGTGGCGCCGCGTCGGGGCCGCCTACGACCTCGTCGGCTACGCCCCGCGCGGGGTGGGCCGATCGGGGCACGCGCTGTCCTGCCAGGACCCGGCGCGGTACGCCCAGGCTCCGGCCGAGGCCGTCGGCGCCCGGCCGGACGCCGCCGCCAAGGAGGCCGGGGTCGCCGCCGCGCGGGCCTACGCCCGTGGTTGCGCGGAGCGGGCCGGGGCGGCCCTGGGCTCGTACACGACCCTGAACAACGTCCGTGACCTGCACGTGCTGCGCGCGGCGCTCGGCGAGAGCCGGCTGACCTTCATGGGGGCCTCGTACGGCACCTACCTGGGTGCGGTGTACGCCACCCTCTACCCCGGCCATGTCCGCCGGATGGTCTTCGACTCGGCGGTCGACCCCGACCCCCGCAAGGTCTGGTACCGCAACAACCTCGCCCAGGCCCCCGGCTTCGAGCGCCGCTGGGCCGACTTCCGCATCTGGGCGGCCCGCCACCACGCCGCGTACGGGCTCGGCTCCACCGCCGAAGCGGTCCAGGCGAGTTACGACCGGGTGCGGGCGGCGCTCGCCCGTGAACCGGCGGGCGGGGTGGTCGGCACCGGGCAGCTGCACTCCGCGTACTTGCGGACCGCGTACTACGACGAGGTCTGGCCGGGCCGCGCGGCGGCCCTGGCGGCGTTCCTGCGGGGCGACCCGCACCCGCTCGTCTCGCTCGCCGCCCCGGATCCGGCGGCGGCCGCCGAGGGCGAGAACGCGACGGCCGTCTACACGGCGACCCTGTGCAACGACGCCCCGTGGCCCGGCGACTGGGAGACCTGGGACCGCGACAACACCGAACTGGCCCGCACGGCCCCCTTCGAGACCTGGGCCAACGCCTTCCTGAACCTGCCGTGCGCCTTCTGGCCGGTGCGCGAACGGCAGCGGCCGGTGGACGTCGGGCCGCGGCCGGGAGCCCCGCTGCCCAGCACGCTGATCGTGGCGGCCGAGCGGGACGGCGCCACCCCGTACGGGGGCGCCCTGGAGCTCCAGCGGCGGCTCGGGCCGCGGGCCGGGCTGGTGACGGAGGCGGGGGCCGGAACCCACGGAGTGGTCGGCGGACGCAATGCCTGCGTGGACGCTCACGTGGAGCGGTACTTGCTGACAGGTGACACCTCGGGGTGGCGTGTCACGTGTGCGCCGCATCCGGAGCCCGCACCGGTGTCGCTGGACGACCGGGCAGCGGCCGCCCCGGGGCACCCCAGGGCACTGCTGCCGCCAGTCGTCTGAACTTCCGGGCGGGATCTCCGGCTGCGTCGATTCGGGGGCAGGGCCTCCCGATCCCCGGAGGGCGCCGGTCAGCGGTCCTCCGGTCCTTCCCCCCAGGGGAGGTCTCTAGGCGAGTCCGGCCACCAGATCGGCGACGGACTTGCGGCGCCCGGTGTAGAAGGGCACCTCTTCGCGGACGTGCATGCGGGCCTCGGAGGCGCGCAGGTGACGCATGAGGTCGACGATGCGGTACAGCTCGTCGGCCTCGAAGGCCAGCAGCCACTCGTAGTCGCCGAGCGAGAAGGAGGCCACCGTGTTGGCGCGCACGTCGGGGTAGCCGCGGGCCATCATGCCGTGGTCCTTGAGCATGCGGCGGCGGTCCTCGTCGGGCAGCAGGTACCAGTCGTAGCTGCGCACGAAGGGGTAGACGCTGACGTAGTCGCGCGGCGTCTCGTCGGCCAGGAAGGCCGGGATGTGGGACTTGTTGAACTCGGCCGGGCGGTGCAGGGCCATGTTCGACCAGACCGGCTCCAGCGCGCGGCCCAGCTTGGTGCGGCGGAACAGGTTGTACGCGGTCTGCAGCTCGTCGGAGGTCTCCGCGTGCCACCAGATCATGATGTCCGCGTCGGCGCGCAGGCCGGAGACGTCATAGGTGCCGCGGACGGTGATGTCCTTGGCGGCCAGCTGGTCGAACAGCTCCTGGACCTCGTCGGCGAAGCCGGCGCGGTTCTCGGGGAGCACGTCCTTCAGCTTGAAGACGGACCACAGGGTGTAGCGGATGACCTCGTTGAGGTCCTTCGCCTTCTTCCCCGCGTTGGGAATCTTCTCTGGTGCAGTCATGTGTCTATTGTCCCGTGTGCTGATCAGTGGTCGGTGCCAGGGGTGCCCCAGCGGCGCCCAACGTGGCGATCACCACGTCGGCGGCCTTGCCCGCGCTCGCGATGCAGGCCGGGATGCCGACCCCGTCGTACACGGCTCCGCACACCGCGAGGCCCGGCAGGGCCGCGACGGCGGAGCGGATCCGGGCCACCCGGCCGAGGTGGCCGACGGGGTACTGGGGCAGGCCGCCGTCCCAGCGGGTGACGGTGGAGGCCACCGGGCGGACGGTGGGCGCGAGGCCCACGGCCTGGCCGAGGTCGGCGAGGGAGACCTCGACCAGTTCCCCGTCGGAGCGCTTCAGGTCGCCCTCGTCGCCGTGGCGGCCGACGGAGGTGCGCAGCAGGAAGAGGTCGGGATCGGTCCCGGCCCAGGCCCACTTGTTGCTGGAGAAGGTCGAGGCCTTGATCGTCCGGCCGTCCACGGGCGGTACGAGGAACCCGCTCGCGCCGCCGTCGGCGATCCCCGCGGGCAGGTCGGAGCGGCGCAGGGCCATCGTGACCAGGGCCATGGAGGCGTACTCGACCCCGCGCAGCTCGGTGGCGGCCAGGGGTGCGATCCCGTCGAGCAGGCGGGCGGCGGGTCCGGCCTGGACGGCCACGACCACCCCGTCGGCCTCGATGGCCTCGGCGCCGCCCGGTGCGTCGGCGAGCACGCGCCAGCCGGTGGCGGTACGGGTGAGCTCGCGCGCGGGGGTGTCGAGGAGGATCCGGGCGCCGGCCGCCCGGCAGGCTTCGGCGACGGCGAGCGGGAGCCTGCCGATGCCGCCGTCGATGCCGGAGAAGACGGGACCGGTCTGCCCCGCGCGGGCGGCCCGGGCCTGCAGGTCCCGTACGCCCTCGCCGAGGGAGGCGTGGCTGCGGGCGGCCTCGAAGAGCTGGGGGACGGCGGCGCGCATCGAGATGCGGTAGGCGTTGCCGGCGTAGACCCCGCCGAGGAGGGGTTCCACGAGCCGGTCGACGACCTCGTGGCCCAGCCGGGCGGCGACGTACTCGCCGAGGGCCACGTCCTCGCCGATCTCCTCCGGTGCCAGCGCGTGTTCGGCTCCGGCCCGGGCCAGGCCCTCGGCGGAGAGCACTCCGGACGCCGCGAGCGGGCCCAGGTCGCCGGGCACGCCCATGACGTGACCGCCCGGCAGGGGGCGCAGCACGCCGCGGGTCCAGAGGCGGGCGGTGGCGGTGGCGGGTGGCTGCAGGGCCTCGCCGAGGCCCACCGCGCGGGCCAGTTCGAGCGCTTCGGGGCGGCGGGCGAGTACGGATTCGGCCCCGAGGTCCACGCGCAGGCCGGCCAGTTCGCCCGAGCGCAGCTTGCCGCCGAGGCGCGGGCCGGCTTCCAGGAGGGTGACGCGAAGGCCCTCGGCGAGCAGCCGGTGGGCCGCCGCGAGGCCCGCGATCCCGCCGCCGATGACGACGACGTGACCGGCGGGGGCCGGCCGGTCCGTACGCGTGTCCGCTTCGTGCATGGACACATCGTCTCAGACCCCTCATCGGGCGGTCGCCGAGGCCTGACCGTGACCGCTTCGGGATCACCTCGGAACCGTGCGTACGAAACCCGGGGCGGGACCCGGTACGTCAGAACGTCGAGGCACGGACAGATGCGCGTCCGACGATGCGGACACCTACCAGGGGGACCCAACGATGCAGACCCAGCACAGACGTTACGGCCGGTACGGACGGCGCTCGGCGACGGCTCTGGCAGCGCTCTCCCTGACCGGGGCGCTCGTCCTCACGGGCTGCGCCTCCGGCGGTGACGAAAAGGCGAGCAAGGCGGACGCGGCGTCCACCCAGCAGCGGGAGGCCGTCGGGGAGGGAGGGGCGGCCGCGGCCGCGTCGGGCGCGCCGGCCCCGGACGCCGACAAGAGCCGGCCGCAGGCTCCCGCCGTCCGCACGCAGATCATCCGCACGGCGACGCTCGGCGTGGAGACGGCCGACGTCCAGAAGGCGACGGCCGGTGCCCGGACGGCGGCGGAGAACGCGGGCGGGTACGTCGGCAACGAGGGCACCACGCGCGCACCCGACGGGTCGATGACCTCGACGGTGACCCTGCGGGTGCCGGGCGAGCGCTTCGACGCGGTGCTGGCCGCGATGGAGGGCGCGGGGAAGCTGCTGGAGCGCAAGGTCGAGGCGCAGGACGTGACGCAGAAGGTCGCGGACGTCGACAGCCGGGTCAAGTCCCAGCAGGCGAGCGTGGTGCGGGTGCGCGAGATGATGGAGAAGGCCTCGGGGCTCACCGAGGTGGTCACGCTGGAGGCCGAACTCAGCAAGCGCCAGGCCGATCTGGAGTCGCTGCTCGCCCAGCAGACGGCGCTGAAGGACCAGACCTCGCTCGGCACGATCACGCTGACGTTCTCGGAACCGGGGAAGCAGCCCGTCAAGGAGAAGGAGAAGCCGGATCCGGGCTTCTCCGACGCCCTGATCGGCGGCTGGAAGGTCTTCGCCGCGGCGGTCCTGTACCTGCTGATGGCGCTCGCCGCAGCCTCGCCGTTCCTGCTCAGCGGCGCGTTCCTGCTGCTCGGTTTCCGGCAGTACCGCAAGTGGCGGCCGGCGAAGCAGAAGCCCGGCCCCGCGGCGCGTCGCCTTCCCGCACAGAGCGGGCCGGTGTGGCCGGGGCACACGGCCGCCGCCCCGGCGGATCCGGCGCAGCCGGACGCGACCCCGCCGGCGGTCCGGGACTGACCGCCCGTGCGCACGTAGCGTGGGGCCCGCAGGCACAGGCGGCGGGGAAGGACGGTACGGGCGCATGGGGAACGGCACGGAACGACTGGTGGTGGTCGGCGGTGACGCGGCGGGGATGTCCGCCGCGTCACAGGCCCGGCGGCTCAAGGGTCCGGCGGAGCTGGAGATCACCGCCTTCGAGCGCGGGCACTTCACCTCGTACTCGGCGTGCGGGATCCCGTACTGGATCGGCGGCCTGGTCGGCGGCCGGGACGAGCTGATCGCCCGGACGCCCGAGGAGCACCGCGCGCGGGGCATCGACCTGCGGACGCGGACGGAGGTCGTGGAGCTGGACCTGGCGGGACAGCGGGTGCGCGCGCGGGATCTGGAGTCGGGCGCCGAGTACTGGACGGGGTACGACAAGCTCGTCCTCGCCACCGGCGCCCGGCCCGTCCGCCCGCGGCTGCCCGGCATCGGCGCGCACGGGGTGCACGGGGTGCAGACGCTGGACGACGGGCAGCGGCTGATGGCGGACCTGGAACGGACGGCGGGCCGCCGGGCGGTGGTCGTGGGCGCCGGCTACATCGGCGTGGAGATGGCGGAGGCCCTGATCGGGCGGGGCTTCGAGGTCACCGTGCTGCACCGGGGCGAGCAGCCGATGTCCACGCTGGACCCGGACATGGGCGGCCTCGTCCACAGCGCGATGAACGCGATGGGCATCCGTACGGTCGCGGGCGCCGAGGTGACGGAGATCCTCACCGACGGGGAGGGCCGGGCACGCGCGGTGGCCACGGCGGCCGGGGAGGAGTACCCGGCGGACGTGGTCGTCCTGGGCATCGGCGTCGAGCCGCGCACGGCCCTGGCCCGCGCGGCGGGCCTGCCGCTGGGCGAGTCGGGCGGGCTGCTGACCGACCTGTCCATGCGGGTCCGCGGCCACGGGAACATCTGGTCGGGCGGCGACTGCGTGGAGGTCCTGGACCTGGTGGCGGGCCGGATGCGGCACATCCCGCTGGGCACGCACGCGAACAAGCACGGCCAGGTCATCGGCTCGGGCGTGGGCGGCGGCTACGCGACCTTCCCGGGCGTGGTCGGCACGGCCGTGAGCAAGGTCTGTGACCTGGAGATCGCCCGTACGGGCCTGCGCGAGCGGGACGCGCTGGCCGTCGGGCTCCGCTTCGTCACGGCGACGATCAGCTCGACGAACACGGCGGGCTACTACCCGGGGGCGGCGGAGATGACGGTGAAAATGCTGGCGGAACGCCGCACGGGCCGCCTCCTCGGCGTCCAGATCGTCGGCGGCGCGGGCTCCGCGAAGCGGGTGGACATCGCCGCGGTGGCCCTGACGGCCGGCATGACGGTGGAGCAGGTGGTGTCCCTGGACCTGGGCTACGCCCCGCCGTTCTCCCCCGTGTGGGACCCGGTCCTGGTGGCCGCGCGCAAGGCGGTGTCCGCGGTGCGGGGGGCGGGGGCCTAGGTCGGGCCGCTTCCCGGGGTTCCGCCCCGGGCCCCGCGCCCCACACGCCGGCTGAGGCTGGAATCGCCCGTCGGGCAATCCAGCCTCAGCCACGCCGCGGCACCCCGCAGGGTCTAGCGCTGCGTCTGCGTGTGGACGTAGTCCACCAGGCGGGTCAGGGCGTCCGGGTTCGTCGTCGGGAGGACGCCGTGGCCCAGGTTGAAGATGTGGCCTTCCAGGCCCGCCGCGGCGTCCAGGACCTCGCGGGTCTTGGTCTCCACCGCCTCGGTGGTGGAGAAGAGGACCGCGGGGTCCAGGTTGCCCTGGAGCGCCTTGCCGGGGCCGACCCGGTGCACGGCGTCCTTCAGGGAGACCCGGTAGTCGACGCCCATGACGTCGGCGCCGGCCTCGCCCATGAGGCCGAGCAGCTCGCCCGTGCCCACGCCGAAGTGGATGCGCGGGACCCCGTACGAGGCGACGGACTCCAGGACCTTCGCGGAGGCGGGCATCACCGAGCGGCGGTAGTCCGCGGGGGCGAGCGCGCCGACCCAGGAGTCGAAGAGCTGGATCGCGGAGGCGCCGGCCTCGATCTGGACCTTCAGGAAGGCGGAGGTGATCTCGGCGAGGCGGTCCAGCAGGTCGGCCCAGAGCTCGGGGTCCCCGTACATGAGGGCCTTGGTGTGCTCGTGGTTCTTGGAGGGGCCGCCCTCGACCAGGTAGCTCGCGAGGGTGAAAGGCGCGCCGGCGAAGCCGATCAACGGCGTGGAGCCCAGTTCACTCGTGAGCATGCCGATCGCCTCGGTGACGTACGAGACGTCCTCCGGGGTGAGGTCGCGCAGCTGTGCGAGGTCCTCGCGGCGGCGGATCGGCTGGGCGACGACCGGGCCGACGCCCGGCTTGATGTCCAGGTCGATGCCGATGGCCTTCAGCGGGACCACGATGTCGGAGAAGAAGATGGCCGCGTCCACGTTGTGGCGCCGGACCGGCTGCAGGGTGATCTCGGTGACCAGGTCGGGCCGCATGCAGGATTCCAGCATCTGCGTGCCCTCGCGCACCTTGCGGTACTCCGGGAGGGAGCGCCCCGCCTGCCGCATGAACCACACGGGGGTGTGCGGCACCGGCTCGCGCCGGCACGCCTTCAGGAAGGCGGAATCGTACGTCTGGCTCGGCGTGCCCGTGGGGCGGGTGTTGGCGCTCACGACTCAAATCTTCGCACGTATGAAGAAGTGCCCGGCCCGGCGCGGGTGTCCCTGCGCCGTACGAGCGCTCGTTCCGCCTAGTCTTCCCCGCATGGCTGCGGCTCAGGGACGATTTTCAGATGGCGCTGACGGTACGGACAGCGCGAAGGACAGCTCCGTCCCACTCCCGTTCCGGCGGGCGGTCGACGGCTTGAAGAAGGCGAGGCTGCGGCAGGGGATCGAGATCGACCCCACCAAACCGCCACAGAGGCTGGCACCCCACGCGTACGCGCTGGAAGCGGCGGTCGTGGACGGTGACGAGGACCTGGCCGACGGCCGGCTCATCCTCTTGCACGACCCGGCCGGGCACGACGCGTGGCAGGGCACCTTCCGGCTGGTGACGCTCGTACGGGCGGAACTGGAGCCGGAGATGGCCGTGGACCCGCTCCTCCCGGAGGTGTGCTGGTCCTGGCTGACGGGGGCGCTGGACGCGCGCGGGCTGACGTACGGGGAGGCGAGCGGGACCGTGACCATGGCCGCCTCGCACTACTTCGGCGGGCTCGGAGAGCGGCGGCCGGCGACACAGATCGAGATCAGGGCCTCGTGGACGCCGCGCGAGGGGGTGGGCGGCGTGCCGGACACCTCCGCACACCTGTCGGCCTGGTGCGAACTGCTGTGCCAGATCGCGGGGCTGCCGCCGGTCGGGCCGACCGAGACGGTGACCGGCGTGGTCTCGCTGCCCCAGCGCCGCGGTCCGCATCACCCTCAGGGGTAGTTCCGCGAGGCCGGGACCCCTGCCGGCGCCTGCCGACCCATGCCGGTTCCCCTCGCCCCGGGCCCCGACACGGGGGCCGGATGTCGTTACAGGGCGCCCGTTGCGGGCTTCTGATCACCCTATGATCGATCGTGCGTCCGAATTGCCCGAATTGTTACTCACCAAATCGTGATCATTCCCTAAAGCCGGGCGGGTGACGTGCCGAAGGAGTCATAGACCATCCGCACGGTTCGCACCGGCTTCCTTCCCCGAGCCGGCCGTCCCGCCACTCCCCCCCAGGAGGCCTAGGTGTCCGTTCTTCTCGAGCAGCCCGCAAGCCTGGTCGCC
This sequence comes from Streptomyces sp. NPDC006487, assembly GCF_042870555.1. Taxonomy (NCBI): domain Bacteria; kingdom Bacillati; phylum Actinomycetota; class Actinomycetes; order Kitasatosporales; family Streptomycetaceae; genus Streptomyces; species Streptomyces sp. NPDC006487. The sequence continues at coordinate 325,332 of NZ_JBIAHN010000009.1, read as the reverse complement.
TACCGCCCGAACAAGCCGACGGCCATGGTCGTCGTGGCCGACCCGCGCGTGCGTTCCACCGTGACCCGCCATTTGTGGGCCCTCGGAGTTCGCGACGTGATCGAGGCTTCGTCCATCGCGGAGGCCCGTCCACGCATCGGCAGCCCGCGCGACATCTGCGTGGCCGACGTACACCTGCCCGACGGTTCCGGTCTCACCCTGCTCTCCGAGACCCGCGCCGCCGGTTGGCCGAACGGCCTGGCCCTGTCCGCCGCCGACGACATCGGCGCCGTACGCAACGCCCTCGCGGGCGGAGTGAAGGGCTACGTCGTCACCGGCACCCGGACCAACATCGGGCTCCCGTCCCGGCCCGGCGCCGCCCCCATCGGCGCCGCCGCGGCCCGTATGCACCGCCGCCCCCCGGGTGCCCCGAGCCACCCGGGCGGCTACCGAGAGCTCTCCGGCCGCGAGGTCGAGGTCCTGCGCCTCGTCGCGGAGGGCCAGTCCAACAAGGCCATCGGCGTTTCGATGGGCCTGTCCGCCCTGACCGTCAAGTCCCACCTCGCACGGATCGCCCGCAAGCTGGGCACCGGCGACCGGGCCGGGATGGTCGCCGTCGCCCTGCGGACCGGGATCATCCACTGACCCGGCCGATATCCCCCGAAAGACGCCGGGAGAACTCCCGGACAACCCGGGGAAACGTCCGTCCTCCCCCCTCGCGCCCGTCGCCGGAACGTTCCGGCGACGGGCGCGTCGCATCCACGGATACCCTTGACCGGTGACCGACGCCCAAGAAACCGCAGCAGGCCTGCGCACCACCACCGGGGGCGGCCCCCCGGACGACGAGGTTTCGTCCGACGGGCTGCCGATTCCCTTGCTAGAACCCCGTGAGGGCATCCCCCCGGTGGTCGCCGACGCCGCCGCGCTCGCCGAGGTGGTCGCGGCCTTCGCCGCGGGCACCGGCCCCGTCGCCGTGGACGCCGAGCGCGCCTCCGGCTACCGCTACGGCCAGCGCGCCTACCTCGTACAGCTGCGCCGCGAGGGTGCGGGCTCCGCACTGATCGACCCGGTGGGCTGCCCCGACCTCTCCTCCCTCGGCGAGGCCCTGTCCGGCACCGAGTGGATCCTGCACGCCGCCACCCAGGACCTTCCGTGCCTGCGCGAAATAGGCATGGCGCCCACCTCCCTCTTCGACACCGAGCTGGCCGGCCGCCTCGCCGGCTTCCCGCGGGTCGGACTCGGCGCGATGGTCGAGGGGGTCCTCGGCTACGTGCTGGAGAAGGGCCACTCGGCCGTCGACTGGTCCACGCGTCCGCTCCCCGAGCCGTGGCTGCGCTACGCCGCGCTCGACGTGGAGCTGCTCGTGGACCTGAGGGACGCGCTGGAGAAGGAGCTGGACCGGCAGGGCAAGCTGGAATGGGCCCACCAGGAGTTCGACGCCATCGCCGCCGCACCGCCCGCGCCGCCCCGCAAGGACCCGTGGCGCCGGACGTCCGGCATGCACAAGGTGCGCCGGCGCCGGCAGATGGCCGTCGTACGGGAGCTGTGGGAGTCCCGGGACCGGATCGCGCAGCGACGTGACGTGTCACCGGGCAAGGTGCTGGGTGACGCCGCGATCGTCGAGGCCGCGCTCGCCATGCCGCTGAACGTGCAGGCCCTCTCCGCCCTGCCCGGCTACGGGCAGCGCATGGGCCGGCGCCAGCTGGACCAGTGGATGGCCGCAGTGGACCGGGCGAAGGCCCTGCCCGAGGCCGAGCTGCCGCTGCCGGGGGCGACCCCGGCGGGTCCGCCGCCGCCGCGCTCCTGGGCGGACAAGGACCCGGCGGCCGCGGCGCGGCTGGCCGCGGCCCGGACGGCCGTGTCGGCGCTGGCGGAGGGGCTGAACCTGCCGCAGGAGAACCTGATCACCCCCGACACGGTCCGCCGGCTGTGCTGGGAGCCGCCCGAGCGCCTGGAGGCCGACGCGGTGGCCGAGGCCCTGGCGGGCTACGGCGCCCGCCCGTGGCAGGTCGAACAGGTGACGGACGCCCTGGTCACGGCCCTGGCCGCGACCCCGCCCGTGATCGCGGCCGCACCCGAGACCGACGACTGACGCGCCCGCTCCACAGGGGGAAGCCCCCGGCCTTCCGGCCGGGGGCTTCCCCCTTTCCCGTTCGTGTCCCGGTTCCGCTACAGCCGGACCGGACGTCTTTTGAACACGCTCAAAGCCGCCTAGCTTTTGAACGTGATCAAACATGGGCGGGGATACGAGGCGTGGGTGAGCGACTTCGAGACCGAACGGGAGCGGCGGGCCGAGCGGGGGGATCCGGAGTGGAACCGGGCCGCCACGCTCCCCCCGGAGCTGGTGCGCAGCCTGCAGCGGTTCCAGGTCGGTGAGGACGGGGACGGCTCCGCGCTGATCGGCAAGGCCGACCGGGCCGGCGATCCGGTGTACGCACGGGCCGTACGCCTCTTCGTTGCGGAGGAGCAGAACCACGCGCGGATGCTGGCCCTGCTCCTGGAGGCGGGGGGTGCGAGGACCCTGGACGCCCACTGGAGCGACACGGCCTTCGTACGGCTGCGCAGACTGCTGGGGCTGCGGGTGGAACTGCTGGTGCTGATGGTGGCGGAGGTCGTGGCCCTGCGGTACTACCGGGCCGTGCGGGACGGGGCCGCCGATCCGCTGGCCTCGGAGGTCGCGCGGCTGATCCTCGCCGACGAGGAGCGCCACGTCCCCTTCCACTGCCTGCGCCTGCGCGAGGCCCTGGCGCCGCTGCCCGCCCCCGTCCGCCGGTCGGCGGTCTCGGCCTGGCGGGCCGTGCTCGCCGCCGCGGCCGTGGTGGTCGCCGCGGACCACGGACCGGCCCTGCGCACCCTGGACGTCAGCCGCCGCGCCTTCGTGGCGGACACCGTCCGGTCCTCGGCCGCCATGGCCGCGGACATCGCCGGCATCTCGCGAGAGGCGTCGGCGGCCGCGCTCGGGGCGCCGTCATGATCACGTGGGCGACGGGGCTGCGGAGCGGGGCTGCGGAGTGTGACCTTCGCCGCTCCTCCCGCGAGGGCTGTGCATGCCGGTTACCGGCAAGTAGCATGGAGAGGTGAGCGGGCGCTCAGTAATGGGCACGCCCCCGCGCAGCAGTGCACACCCGCACCTGGAGGAGAGCCAACGTGCCTCGTACCGTCAGGGACGTCGTCTTCGTCGACGGCGTCCGCACCCCGTTCGGCAAGGCGGGCCCGAAGGGCATCTACAACGAGACCCGCGCCGACGATCTCGTCGTCAAGGCGATCCGGGAGCTGCTGCGCCGCAACCCGGACCTGGACCCCGCGAAGATCGACGAGGTCGCCATCGCCGCGACCACGCAGATCGGCGACCAGGGCCTGACGCTGGGCCGCACGGCCGGCATTCTCGCGGGCCTCCCGCAGTCCGTCCCGGGCTACTCGATCGACCGCATGTGCGCCGGCGCGCTCACGGCCGTGACCGCCGTCGCGGGCGGCGTGGCCTTCGGTGCGTACGACGTCGCCCTCGCCGGCGGTGTCGAGCACATGGGACGCCACCCCATGGGCGAGGGCGTGGACCCGAACCCGCGCTTCGTCTCCGAGAAGCTGGTCGACGAGTCCGCCCTGTTCATGGGCATGACCGCCGAGAACCTGCACGACCGGTACCCGACGATCACCAAGCTCCGCGCCGACGAGTACGCCGTGCGCTCGCAGGAGAAGGCCGCCAAGGCGTACGCCGACGGCAAGATCCAGCAGGACCTGGTGCCGATCTCGGTGCGCAACAACAACGAGGCGGCCGGTGAGACGGGCTGGGGCCTGGTCACCGCCGACGAGCCGATGCGTCCGGGGACCACCCTGGAGAACCTGGCGGGCCTCAAGACCCCGTTCCGGGTCCACGGCAACGTCACCGCGGGCAACGCCGCCGGTCTCAACGACGGTGCCACGGCCGCGATCATCGCGTCCGAGGACTTCGCCCGCGAGAACAACCTCCCGGTCAAGATGCGCCTGGTCTCGTACTCCTTCGCGGGTGTCGAGCCGGAGGTCATGGGCTACGGCCCGATCCCGGCCACCGAGAAGGCGCTGGCGCAGGCCGGTCTGACGATCGATGACATCGGGCTCTTCGAGGTCAACGAGGCCTTCGCGGTCCAGGTCCTCGCGTTCCTGGAGCACTACGGCATCGCCGACGACGACGCCCGCGTCAACCAGTACGGCGGGGCCATCGCCTTCGGTCACCCGCTCGCCTCCTCCGGCGTCCGCCTGATGACCCAGCTGGCCCGCCAGTTCGAGGAGCAGCCGCACGTCCGCTACGGCCTGACCACCATGTGCGTCGGCTTCGGCATGGGCGCCACGGTCGTCTGGGAGAACCCGAACTTCACCGCCGAGGGAGACAGCAAGTGAGCACCACCACCACTGAGCTCCTGAAGGGCGCGGCCGAGCTGTTCCCGGACGAGGTCGTCACGCGCGCGCTCGTACGCCACCTGGACCTGCCCTTCGGCGCCGGGCGCTTCGCGCTCGTCACGCTGGACAACGGCCTGGACCACACCAAGCCGACCACCTTCGGCCCGCAGTCCCTCGCCAACCTGAACGCGGCGATCGACCAGGTCGAGCAGGAGGCCCTCGCGGGCTCCATCGTCGGTGCGGGCCTGACCGGCAAGCCGTTCATCTTCGCGGTCGGCGCCGACCTCAAGGGCGTCGAGCTGCTGAAGAAGCACGACGAGGCGCTCGCCATCGGCAAGGGCGGCCACGACGTCTTCAAGCGCCTCGCTGCGCTGGCCGTCCCCACCTTCGCGTACTACAACGGCGCGGCGATGGGCGGCGGTGTCGAGGTCGGTCTGCACTGCACCTACCGCACCGTCTCCAAGGCCATCCCGGCCTTCTCGCTGCCCGAGGTCTTCCTCGGCCTGGTTCCCGGCTGGGGCGGCTGCGCCCTGCTGCCGAACCTGATCGGCGCGGACCGCGCGGTCTCGGTCATCATCGAGAACTCGCTGAACCAGAACCGCCAGCTCAAGGGCAAGCAGGTCTTCGAGCTCGGCATCGCGGACGCGCTGTTCGACGGCGCGGACTTCCTGGAGCAGTCGCTCCTGTGGACCGCGAACGTGCTGAACGGCACGACCGAGGTCGTCCGTGACGAGATCGACCGCGGCGAGGCCTGGGACGCGGCGGTCGCCCGCGGCCGCTTCATCGCCGACTCCAAGGTGCACGGCGCGGCCCCGGCCGCCTACCGCGCGCTGGAGATCATCGAGGCGGCCAAGGACGGCGACCTGCAGAAGGGCTTCGACGCCGAGGACGCGGCCCTGGCCGACCTCATCATGGGCGGCGAACTGCGCTCCGGCATCTACGCCTTCAACCTGGTCCAGAAGCGCGCCAAGCGCCCGGCCGGCGCCCCGGACAAGAACCTGGCCCGCCAGGTCACCAAGGTCGGCGTCGTCGGCGCGGGCCTGATGGCCTCGCAGCTGGCGCTGCTGTTCCTGCGCCGCCTGGAGGTGCCGGTGGTCCTCACCGACATCGACCAGGAGCGCGTGGACAAGGGCGTGGGCTACGTCCACGCCGAGATCGAGAAGCTGCTGGGCAAGGGCCGCATCAACCAGGACAAGGCCAACCGCCTGACCGCCCTGGTGACGGGCGTCCTGGACAAGGCCGAGGGCTTCGCGGACGCGGACTTCATCATCGAGGCCGTGTTCGAGGAGATGTCCGTCAAGCAGAAGGTGTTCGCGGAGGTCGAGGCGGTCGCCCCGGCGCACGCGATCCTCGCCACCAACACCTCCTCGCTGTCGGTCTCCGAGATGGCCTCGAAGCTCCAGCACCCGGAGCGCGTGGTCGGCTTCCACTTCTTCAACCCGGTCGCGATCCTCCCGCTGCTGGAGATCGTCCGCGGTGAGCAGACCGACGACGCCTCGCTGGCCACGGCCTTCGGTGTCGCGCGGAAGCTGAAGAAGACCGCGGTCCTCACCAAGGACGCCCCGGCGTTCGTCGTGAACCGCATCCTGACCCGCTTCATGGGCGAGATCCAGAACGTCATCGACGAGGGCACCCCGGTGGTCACCGCCGAGAAGGCCATCGAGCCGCTCGGCCTGCCGATGTCCCCGCTGGTGCTGCTGGAGCTCGTGGGCCCGGCGATCGGCCTGCACGTCTCCGAGACCCTGAACCGCGCCTTCCCGGAGCGCTTCACGGTCTCCCCGAACCTGGCCGCGGTCGTGAAGGCCGGCAAGCGCGGGTTCTACACGTACTCCGCCGAGAACGACTTCAAGCCGGAGCTGGACCCCGAGGTCGCAGCCCTCCTCGTGCAGGGCGATGTCGTCCTCACCGAGGAGCAGGTCCGCGACCGCGTCCTGGACGCGGTGGCGCAGGAGATCGGCCTGATGCTGGAGGAGGGTGTCGTGGCCGAGGCCCAGGACATCGACCTCTGCCTCATCACGGGCGCGGGCTGGCCCTTCCACCTGGGCGGCGTGACTCCGTACCTGGACCGTGAGGGCGTCTCCGAGCGGGTGAACGGCAAGAAGTTCCTGGCCCCGGGCCTGGCGAGCGTTCCGGTCTGATCCGGACCCTCATACGACGACGGCCGGCGCCGCACCGCCCCGAAGGGGGTGGTGCGGCGCCGGCCGTCGTAGGCGGGCCGGTCGTGCTCAGCGCGCGAAGAGGGCCAGCGCGTTGGCCACGGGCCGTTCGATGACCTTCCCCGGGGTCTCCCGGGGGTTGTTGCGCAGTTCCCCGCCCACGACCATGCTCGTGGACCCGCCGCCGTCGAGGCCGATGGCGTCCTGGGCGCCGAGCGAGGCGAGGAGTTCGGCGGCCTCGGCGAGCGTGGCTCCGGCGTCCACACCGGGATTGCGCCCGTCGACCGTGACCAGGAGGAGCGCGCCGTCCGCGGTGACGCCGGCCAGCGTGCGCGGGGCCTTCCGGGGGGCGGCCGCCGCGGCGCCGAGCGCGGACTCCCCGTCCTTCAGCAGCCGGTAGCGGCCGCCCACCGCGGTGTCGACCTGACCCTCCACGGGCAGTCCGACCATGTCGTTCATATGGACGGACCGCTTGATCCGGCCGCCCTTGCGGGCGTGGGACTGCAGCCAGTCCGCACGGTCACCCGTCGCGTAGAGCGTGCTGCCGTTGGCGGGGAGGCGTCCTCCGGCGGGCTTTCGGACGTCCACCACCCGCCCGTCGGCGTCGAGTACCGCTTCCATGCTGCCCGGGGGGCCGGGCGGAGTGCGCTCGCCCCACTCCGCCGTGAAGGCCACGAGCTCGTCGCCGTCCGTGCACAGACCGCCGTACGGCTCCTCCATCGGCTCTTCCGTGACGGCCTCGCGGTCGCCGCCCACGCCTCCGCAGCCGAGGACGCGGCCCGGGACGCGGTTGATGCCGTCCAGTTCCCCGCGCGATCCGTCGTCGGAGATCACCTGGCCCTCGGTGGTGACCTCGTCGATGCGGGCGTCGAGGCGGCCGTCCCGGGTGCCGAGCAGCAGGGTGGTCCGGCCGTTCGTCGCCTCGCTGAGCAGCCGTCCGCCTTCGGTGTAGAGGCCCAGCGGGTCCCCGTCGTAACCGCCGTAGTTCTTGCCGGTGCTGATGTCGAAGTAGGAGGCGTTGACTGCGGCCAGCGCCCCGGCGGCCGCGGCCATCTCCCGTACCGTCTCGGCGTGGGCGAGGGACTTCCCGTGGACGGCCCCGACCCGGACCTTGGCGTCGGGCCGGATCGCCAGCATCTGTACGTGGGATTCCGCGCGGCCGTCGAGTTTGCGGACGAACTCCTTGTAGGTGACCCCCTCGGGCAGCGCGCCGTCCGGTACCGGCGCCCGGGAGGGGAACCCGGAGTCCGGGAACTCCGACCCGCTCGAACATCCCGCCAGGGCCAGGGCCATGACCAGGGCGGCCGCCATGCGGGCGTGCCTAGCCATGGAAGGCACTCAGCGCCCCCGGTGACATGCCCAGGTCGCCTATGCGGATGGTGACGTGCGAGCGGACGGAGTGCCCGGCCGCGTCCTCGTAGGTGCAGGTGAAGAAGTCGTAGCCCTGGTAGGCGGCGGGGGCCTGGTAGACGACCGTGCCGTCGGGGGCGCAGTGCAGCATGCCCTGCCGGGGGATGCCGACGCCGGTGCGGCGCAGACCGCGCTCGGCGTCCGGGGGCAGGGTGACCTGCGCGCCGGGGGGCAGGTGCAGGGCCCGGCCGGGGACGCTGTGGCGGCGGATCCAGAACCCCTGGTCCTCGATGCCCGAGCTGGGGATGAGCTTGTCGCCCTGGGCGGGCATCAGGCCGACCACCACGCGCGGGAGAGTGATGGCGCCGTCGGGGGCGTCCGCCTTCACCTTCACGGTGCAGGTGTGGGTGGCGGCCTCGGTGCCGGAGGCGTAGCCCATGTAGCGGCCGTTCTTCAGCAGCCGCAGGCCCTGGAGGTCGCCCATGACCACCGCGTCGCCCAGGGTGTCGCCGAGGACGTAGCCGTACGTGCGGTACGCGCCGCCGCTGGGGGTGATGGTCATCGCCAGGGTGAACTCCTGGCCGGGAACCAGGGGCCGGCTGGGGTCGGCCGAGGACGCCAGGTCGAGCACTCCGCTGTCGGCGCCCTGGGTGATCCAGGCGCGCACCACGGGGAACCAGGCGGTCACTTCGCTGCTCATGCCGTCGCTCCCACTATTGCCGCGCCGACCCGCTCCTTGGTGAGCCGGTCGAATTCGACGTCGTCCAGGAACTGCACGGCCTGGTTCGCGTCGAACTGGTTCTCGATGTTGCGGAAGAAGGAGGCGGGCAGCAGCTCGCGCGAGCGCAGCTCACCGGCGACGAACCGCGCGCACTCCACGGCGCCGACCGGCCGCATGTGCGAGTTGTCCCCCACCCCGTCGGGGTAGTTGGGGTGCTCACCTGGTTCGAGGTACAGGAAGACCTGCTTGCAGCCCTGCGGGCCGAGCTGCCGCCACCAGGCGACGCTCCACTCGTTGAGGTCGATCAGGGGCGCGGACATCTGCGCCGCCACCTCGCGCTTGGCGGCCGGGTAGAGCTTCAGCGGCCGGCGGAAGTTGCCGAACCGGTCGAAGACCGCCCGCTCGTGGCTGGGGACGAGTACGGGGTGGGCGCCGCGCAGCCGGGTCTCGATGACGTAGCGCCGCAGGTTCCCCTGGTAGTCGTCGAAGGGCTCGGTGTGCAGGCCCGCGCCGGGCTTCATGTCGTTGGGCCCGAAGGAGATCAGGTGCAGGTCGCCGGGACGGATGTTTTCCAAGATCCATCCGAGCCTGCCGCGCTCCATGAAGCTCTTGGTGCTGGCCCCGGCCCGGGCACAGTTGATCACGTCCACGCCCTGCATGAAGAGCGGCATCGCCTGCCCCCAGCCGGTCATGGGCGCCATGCTGCCCTGGCGGCTGCACACGCTCGATCCGCCGGACAGGAAGATTGCCGTCATGGTGCGTCCTTCATGTGTCTCTCAGAACTCCCCGAAGCCCCGTGCCCCGAGGTGCAGCTGCGCCCGCTGATCGCCGACGATGTTGGCGTCCATGGTGTCGATGACCTCGAAGGCCCGTTCGCAGTTGGACGTGTCGCGCAGAACGAAGAACGCCTCGGCGCGCTCCCTGTACTGCGGTTCCACCTCGAACTGCCGCTCGATGATGGCGATGATCTCGTGCACGGCGTGGTCGACCGTGCGGCAGGCCGGGCCGAAGCCGTCCCGCGCGAGGTCGAAGTAGCCCCGCTTGTAGTGCTTGCTGTAGAAGGACTCGTCGTCGAAGTTCGTGTAGACGATGGGCTTGCCCATGTACGCCACGTCGAAGAACACCGAGGAATAGTCCGTGACCAGCATCGAGCACTCGCGCATCGCGAGCTGCACGTCGCGGCCCGTCGTCGACACCGTGACCGACGGGTGGTCGATCTTGAAGTGGTTCAGGTACGGGCGGATCTCGTAGTGCGGCATGAACTCCAGCTCCACGCCGTAGTACTGGATCGCGCTCAGCAGCCGTTCGTTGCGCAGCAGTGCGGAGAAGAACCGGTAGTACTCGGACGCGGCGAAGGGGATCTCGGGCTTGGCCGCCCTGTTGTACGAGGGCGCCACGATGTCGCGGCGCCAGGTCGGCATGACCAGGATCCGCCGCGGCCCGTTGACCGGCTCCAGGGCGTCGAAGCGGGGCAGACCAGTCGCCGCGACGCGCGCGTAGCCGTAGCCGCAGTGCTCGGCGTAGTACGACCGCTCGCTGCGCCCCGTGGTGAGCACCATGTCGACGTTGGTGGCCTGGCCGTGGATGGAGGCGACGACGTCGTTGTAGACGACTCCGTGCTGGAGGAAGACCCGCTTGTAGCGCAGCAGGTCTCCGTAGCCGCGCAGGAACGCCCGCTTGAGGAGGCCCGGGAAGCCCAGGTAGGCCTCCAGGTCGTAGGCGTTGATCAGCCGTTCCGCGTGGAGCAGGTAGGCGCGGTGCTTCCATGACAGCCGGTCGATGACCTGCCCGTACCGGGCCACCTTGTCCCAGTCGGGGGAATCGCCGTTGATCGAGTAGTAGACCTTGGTCTTGGGCCGGTTCTGCCGGATCCACTTGAACAGGTGGTAGCTGTTGTCCTGGGCGGTGTCCTCGCGCTCGCCGATGATCCAGATGCCCCGGTTGTGGAGATAGGGGTACGTGAACCAGTACATGAGGCGGGTGCGCCAGCCGGGGCGGCCCGGCAGCGAGTTGCGCAGCTCCCACTTGAACCGGCGCAGCTTGTCCTTGCACCGGGCCCCGAAGCCGCGTACCCAGCGGACGGTGACCTGCTCGTCGTCGTCGATGGACACGACGAAGCGCTGCCGGCCCTCGGTGTGCACGCCCTTGAAGCGGTGCAGCATCTGGCGGGCCGCCAGCGGGACGTCGTGGTGACGGTCCTCGTCGATGACCCGGATCACCATGTTCAGCTCGGTGTTGGCCAGCGAGTCGAGGGTGCCGGGGCGGGCCGTGGCGCGCCAGCCGGAGAACCAGTCCTGGTTCTTGCGGGTGCGCCAGCGGTCGCGGCGGTAGTGCTGCTCCACGGGGAGCGTCACCTCGCGCCGCCCGTCGGAGAGCACGAGCTGGAGCCGGTTGGTGTACCGGGCGTTGATGTCGACGCCGGACAGGACGAGGAGCCCCTCGAAGTGGATCTCGCCGTCGGTCCAGTCGAAGGTCTCCAGGACGGCGCTGGCCCGCGGAACGCGCAGCAGCGTGGTGCGCACCGGGTCGGACACCAGCCTGCGGTAGACGCCCTCTTCGTCGAGGAAGAGCGTGGGCAGGTACTCCGGCGCTCCCAGCGGGTCCACGAAGAGGTCGAGGTTGCCGGTGACGATGGCGTGGTGCTGGACCTTGGACTGCGGGTGGACGGCGTACTGGAGGATCACGTCGTCGGGGATCTGGCTGTAGACCGAACCCAGCAGGGGCAGGACCGAGGCGAGCTCGGGCCGGCTCATGATGCGGTGCATGTTGCGCACGTAGGGCTGGAGCGTACGGACGACGAAGCGCTGGGCCAGGACGACGGTCCGCGGCGGGGCTCCCTGGACCGAGGCCAGTACGTGCGCGGCGAGCCGGACCCGGTCCACCGTCTTGACGGGGTCGTTCCAGGGCGAGTCGAACAGCGAGTTCTGGTTCTGCTCGTCACGCTCGAAGAAGCGGGCGTCCTGCGCGATCGCCACGACCCGCGCGTACAGGACGGCCGGGACGGTGAACCAGTCGTCCTCCAGACCCGGGCCGGGACCGCCGCGGAAGCCGTGCTCCCGGATGTAGGAGGTCTTGAACAGCTTCCCGCCGAGCAGCGTGGAGAAGACGAGGTACGGCGCGTCGGCCAGCCGGCGGACGGTGTCCTTGGCCGTGAAGTACCGCTGCCACGGCTCGTCCTCGCTGCGCCAGGGGCCGGGGAAGTTGTCGGCCTGGCCGACGACGACATCGGCGCCCCTGACCCGGCGGGCGGCCCCGAGCAGCCTGCCGATGGCGTCCTGGCCGAGGATGTCCCGGGCGCGCGCGAACATCACGTAAGGGGCGACGGCGTACTGCAGCCCGTGGTCGAAGGCCGCGGCGGCGCCGAGGCTGTGCTGGGTGACGACGCCCGCGTTGGGGTAGTAGGCGGCGAAGGCCGCGAGCTGCCGTGCGGTGCTGTCGTTCGACCCGTCGTCGACGAACACCACCTGGGTGCGGGCGAAGCTGCGCTGGGCCACGAGCGAGGCGAGGAACTCGCGCAGGTGGTACTCGTCGTTGTGGCAGTGGACGACGAGCGTGGCGCCGTAGCTCTCGGGCTGTTCGACGGGCCCGGTCGGGTCGGCGTCCTGCCACCACAGCCACGGGGTGCCCCGGTCCGAGGTCTTGGCCCGCTGTTCCCCGGTCTCCGGGCGCAGGCCCAGGTTGCCGCTGACGGTCTCGTAGACCTCGAAGACGCCCGCGTCGCACGAGTGCCGCAGGCCGGCGACGTCGACACCGCTGATGTTCAGCGCGGTCGAGGCGCGCTCGCCGGCGTGCCGGATCTGGACGAAGAAGTTCCAGTTGCCCACCCGGTCGGTCTGGTCCAGGGTGGCCTTGAGGTCGATGGTGGTGTGGTACCGGATCCAGTCCTTGTCGATCTCCACACCGGAGACGGGGAAGTGGTGGTCGGCCTTGGTGCTGCGGCGGCGCAGCACGGCGATGAGCTCGACCTTGTCGTCGGCGCCGAACCGGCCGAACTGATTGCGGATCGCGCCGGAGATGTGCAGCTCGCCGTCGACCATCTCGATCGACGAGGCCTTGTTGTACATGCGCGAGTCGGCGAGCGTGTGGCCGGTCAGCTCCAGCTCGGTGACCTCGAGGAACTTCTCGGCATCGGGGTGGCCGAGCAGTGACCCGGACCAGAACACCCTGTCGTCGCGCTCCACGATGTCGGAGCTGATGACGCTGCGGCGCTTCATGTAGTCGGAGGCCGACACGGCGATGTCGACGCGTCCGTGCATCAGGCCGAAGGCGCGCACCCGCTCCATGGGGCCGCACAGTTCGAAGGTGCCGGGGTCGAGGCTGTGCAGGTACGGGGCGACGGCCGCGAGGAACCCGCTGTGGAAGGCGTGGTCGCCGGTGCGCAGCTCGGGCGTGTAGAGCCGCAGGTCATGCGAGAGGAACTTGGCACCCTTGCGGGCCAGCAGGTCCGGCCGGCCGACGCTGCGCAGGAAGCTGTCGGTGTACTGGTGCACCAGGACGCGGTCGCTGATGCTGCGCAGCTCGTGGCGGCGGTTGGTGATCGACGGCTGGTCGGACTCCCTCTCCCACATCCACCGGTAGACGGGGGTGGCGAGGATGGTGAAGGAGCGCGCGTAGAAGTTCGCGACCGTGGAGAAATAGGTGTCCTCGAAGAAGACGCCCTCGGGGAAACGGATCCCGTGGTTGTCGAGGAAGTCCCGGCGGTACAGCTTTCCGGCGGCGATCGGGTCGTCGATGAGTTCCGGCATGCCGCCCAGGCCCGCGACCGTCTGGTCGGCCGGGTACAGCTGGGGCTGCCAGACGGTGAGCTCGTCCGTGGCGTGGTTGATGCGCACGACACGGCCGGCGGTGATCTCCGAGCCCGTGACGAGCGCCGAGGACAGGAGCGTCTCGGCCGCCTTGAGCGGCAGCTCGTCGTCCGCGTCGAGGAACATCACGAACTGGCCGGAGGCCGCCTCGATGCCGTTGTTGCGGGGCGCGCCGCAACCGCCGCTGTTCTGCGGCCGCTCGATGACCCGGACGCGTCCGTCCTGGGCGGCGAACTGGTGGGCGAGGGCGAGGGTGCCGTCGGTGGAGCGGTCGTCGACGACGAGCACCTCGACGCTGCGGTGCGTCTGCGCCAGGGCCGACTGGAGGGCCCGCGCGAGCGTGGCGCTCGCGTTGAAGGCCGGTATGACGATGGTGACGCCGTAGTGCGATATGTCGACCGGGAGGCTCATCGAGAGTAGTGCTCCGGTTCGACGTAGCCGGGCCGCAGGGCCTGGGCCGGAATCTTGGAGAGCTGCATGGTGTCCGTCACGGCGCCCGTGTACTCGTCCGGGTAGGGACGGGGGTACGGCACGAAGCCCGGGTCCTCGTACGGCTCGGGGGCGGGGAAGCGCTGGGCGGCCTCCTCCACCTCGCTCAGGCCGTCCTCGCCGCGCCGGCGGTGGCGTCCGGCGTGCAGGTGCTCGGCGATGGAGCCGGCGCGCGTCGGGATGTTGCCGGGGTCGAGGCGTTCCATCGTGCGCGTGAAGTCCCGGGTGGAGAGCCAGAACTTGAACATGATGACGAGTTCGAAGCCGCCCATCAGCACGGCCGACACCGCCGTGGTCCACAGGATGTGGCCGATGACGGGGCCGACGATGAAGATGAACATCTGGAACTCGATGCCGCTGATGAGGTGCGGCCGGATACGGCTCTGCACCAGCGCGTGGCGCACCCGCGCGTACCAGGGGAACTTCTCGCGGAACTGCTCGTGCAGGTCGATGACCTCGGCCTGTTCGGCGTCCGTGCTCTGGCGCTTGAGCTCGTCCGCCTGGCCCAGGGGGTTCTCGCGCAGCAGGTCCTCGATGAAGACGACCTTGCGCTCCTCCTCCTCGACTCCCTGCTCCGCCTGGCGGGCGAGGGTGACGGCGGCGATCTTGGCGCGCATGGACATGCGCATCTTGTAGATCTGCAGGGCGTCGACGTAGCGGAGCATGTCGAGGAAGATCACGACGAGCGCCGCGAGCAGGTACACCTCTTCGTCGTGCTGGACGAACTGCCCGCCCATCAGGGTCAGCGCGCAGACCAGGACGCGGATGCGGTCGAAGACGTAGTCGAGCCAGCCGCCGAAGATGGTCCCGTTGCCCTTGAGGCGCGCGAGCTTGCCGTCGATGCAGTCGAGGATGAAGCTGAGGTGGTACAGGGCGGCGCCGATGCACAGCGAGACCCAGTCGCCCTGGAAGAAGAAGTACGCCGAGCCCAGGCCCACGAAGAGCGCGGCCCACGTCACCCGGTTCGGCGTGACGAAGTTCCATCGCGCCAGCACGCAGACCAGGCGGGTCGCTATCGGGTCGACCAGAAGGACCGTCCACCAGGCGTCCCGCTTTTTGCAGGTGAGCTTCTGGACGGCCTTCAGTGACAGCTTCGACATAACCCCTCAGTCATCGACACCGGCACGGGATGTACAGGCAGAACCTTCATCCTGTGATCACGTGTGACGGCATGTGGCGGTCAGTGACCCCAACCATTCACTTATGGTTCAGGTAAAGGGCGTTCTTTAGACTTTAGCAAGACGTGACAGACACGTTCCAGGCCAGAAGTTGACAGCCGTCCTCACCAAAGTGGTACACGGTCTGACGAAACGACCGCTATGGGACGCGCCACGGAGTGAACTCCAGGCCATCGGATCCCAGTTGCTGCCGGGCGACGCGCAGCCGTCCGTCCATTCCCACCGTGACGATCACCACACGGCCCTGGCTGTCGAAGGCCGCGGCGGGCGGGACGATCGAGCGCTCCCCCGAGGGCGACCACCACACGCCCGTGTCCGGCCGCCCGTCCGGGTGCGCGCCGATCGCCGGCACTCCCCCGTGGCCGGAGCGCACGAGCACCGTGCAGCCCCAGCCCTGGATGTCGGCGCCCGAGACTCCGGTGACCGGTCCGTCCCCGTCGGGTCCGCCGAGGCCTATCGGCGCGTGGGCGCCGGGCCACCAGACGCAGACCTCGTTCGTAGCCCCGTAGCGGAAGCGCACCATTCCGGCTTCCGGGGCGACCGAAAGGCTTCCGGCGCGCAGGCTCACCGGGATCCGGCGGTCCTCCTGCCACTCCGACGCCCCGCCCCGGTGGTACCAGTGCACGGCGGCACCGTCGTCCCGGGTCCGGGCCACCAGGTGCACGCTGCCGTCGGGCGACGCGAAGGCGGCCATCTCGTCGGCGACCTTCCGTCCGCGCAGTGCCTCCCAGCCGCTCAGGACCCCCTTCGGGGACTGCTTGCGCACGCTGACGCCGCGTCCGAAGTTGCGGACGAACACGTGCATGAAGCCATCGGCGGCGAAGGCGGCCACCGGGAACCCGATGGAGCGGGCCACCTGCCAGTTCGTGTGGGGGTTGCCGAGCGGGACCCACGGCCCGAGGGGCCGGCCCGTCTGGTACTGGGCGGCGCACACCACCTCGATGTCGGCGCCGCCCTCCTTGCGCTGGGTCCGGCTCAGGCCGATCAGGTACGCGTAGCCCTCGGGCCCCTGCACCACGGTCAGGCCCGGCATGAGGTCCGGGCCTTCCAGCAGCTCGGGCCCGCTCCACCCCTCGGCCTCGCTGCGGCCCTCGGTCCACCGGACGACACCGGCGGCCGTGGGCAGGTACGCGGACAGCCGGCCGTCCTTGCCGCTGACCAGCCACCGGGTCGGCAGCGGATACCGGGTGCCGGACTCGGGAGGCAGCCCGGGGTCCGTGCCGGCCGCGCGGCAGTCCACGAAGACGGGTACGCCGACGTCCCGCTGGTACCGGCGGGCCGCCCTCAGGGCGCTGCGCGTGACCTGACCGCGCGCCGCCGGCTCGGTGACGACGGGAAGCCTGCGCTCCTTGTCGAAGCCGACGTGCGTGGGATCCGGATCGAGGGTGCGCACCCGGACGGGCCCGGTCTCGTGGAGCACGTCGAGGATCTGCCCCGTGATGCTCCCCGCCCCGGCGTCGAGGACGAAGGGGTCTCCGGAGAACCGGCAGCCGCGCCGGCGGGCCTCGGCCACGGCCGCTTCCAGGGCGCGGTACTCGGCATCGCCGCCGCCGTCGAGGCAGACGATCTCGATCGCCGAGCCGTCGGGCTCCGAGGCGATCAGGGGGATGGCTTCACCGGGTGTGGCGACGACGATGGCCACCGGAGCGGCCCGGCCCGCCCCCGTACGAGGGGCCGCCGGCGACTGCTCACGGGGCGTGGCGCCGCGTCTCGCTCGGCGTCCGGTCGCTCGGACCATTGGCTCTGCCCCCCATTCCTCGCACGGCTGCGCTTATCCACTCCATACCAACCCCAAGACGATAGGCGCTCTCCCGTTCGAGTTGAAAATCTGCCTATAGTGCAGCGGCATCCGGCCCACCGCGCCGTCCGTCAGCCGACCGAGGCCCCGAGGATTCGAGCAGTATGACCCAACAGACCGCCACGCCCAGTCACCGGAACACCGGGCGGCGAGGAGTGCGTCCGCCCAGGTCACGCGGGCGCCGCGCGATGAAGATCGTCCTGGTGGTGGTGGTCCTGCTCCTGATCGGCGCCGCCGGCACGGGCTGGTGGGCGTACAACCACCTCAACGGGAACATCGACAGCGTCGACCTCGACCAGGCGATCGGTGTCGACAACCGGCCGGCGAAGGTCCCGGACAGCGGGCAGAACATCCTGGTGCTCGGCTCGGACTCGCGCGCCGGTGCCAACGGTGAGCTCGATCACGGCGACGTCAGCGGTTCCCGCTCGGACACCAACATGCTGGTGCACATACCCGAGGGCCGTAAGAAGGCCACCGCGATCAGCATCCCCCGCGACACCCTCGTGACCCGGCCCGATTGCAAGGACAAGAACGGCAAGACGATTGCCGGGGCGAATCGCATCATGATCAACAGCGTCATCGGAACCGGTGGCCCGGCCTGTGTCGTCAAGACCGTCGAGCAGATGTCCGGCGTCCGCGTCGACCATCTCGTGAAGGTGGAGTTCGCCGGGTTCAAGGAGCTCGTGGACGCGCTCGGCGGCGTTGACGTCACCCTCGACAAGCCCATCAAGGGCGGTCTGAACCTCGACGCGGGCACGCACCGGCTGAACGGCACCGACTCGCTCAAGTTCGTTCGCACCCGCCACGGTTACGGGGACGGCAGCGACCTCGGACGCATCGACCTGCAGCAGAAGTTCATGATCGCGATGCTGTCCGAGATCAAGAAGCAGGACGTCCTCAGCAGCCCGGCCCGCCTCTACAAGCTTGCCGACGCCGGTACCAAGGCGCTGACCACCGACGCCGAACTCGACTCCCTCAAGGGCCTGTCGGACTTCGCCCAGAGCATGAAGGGCGTGGACCCGGAGACCATGGAGACCATCATGCTCCCGGTCGCCTACGACAAGATCGACAAGAACCGCGTCGTCGCCGTGGAGCCGCAGTCCGGCCAGCTGTGGGAGGCCCTGCGCAACGACCGGCCGATCCCGGCCGCGGCCAAGAAGTCCCCCGCCACCGGCGGCTGACACACCCCGCTTGCGGCTCACGACGCCGACGAGCCCCGGCCCCCAAGGGCGCCGGGGCTCGTCGGCGTCGTGAGCCGACGCGTTCAACGGCCCTCGCGCGCCGGGTTCGGGGTCATGCCCTCGCCCCGGCCCAGCCGGCTGTGCTGCTTCCCGTAGAGGAAGTAGACGACGAAGCCGATGACCATCCAGATCCCGAAGCGCAGCCAGGTCTCGGCCGGCAGGTTCAGCATCAGCCAGACCGACGCGGCGATCGACACGATGGGCACGAACGGCACCCACGGGGTGCGGAAGGACCGGTGCAGGTCGGGCCGGGTGCGGCGCAGGACCATCACGCCGAGCGCGACGACGACGAAGGCGAAGAGCGTGCCGATGTTCACCAGGGTCGCCAGCTCGTTGATGCTGGTGAATCCGGCGACGATCGCGATGATCCCGCCGAGCAGGATCGTCGGCCGGTAGGGCGTACGGAACTTCGGGTGGGTCCGCGAGAAGAACCGCGGCAGCAGTCCGTCGCGGCTCATCGCGAAGAACACCCGGGTCTGGCCGAGCAGCAGGATCATGCAGACCGTGGTCAGGCCCACGGCGGCGCCGAAGCTGATGATGCCTCCGTAGACCGGATGGCCGGCGGATTTGAAGGCGTCGGCCAGCGGGGCGCTGACGGAGAGCTCCTTGTAGTTCTGCATGCCGGTCACCACGATCGAGACCGCCACGTAGAGCACGGTGCAGATGATCAGCGAGCCGAGGATGCCGCGCGGCATGTCCCGCTGCGGGAGCTTGGTCTCCTCGGCCGCGGTGGCCACCACGTCGAAGCCGATGAAGGCGAAGAAGACCACGGAGGCGGCGGTGAAGATGCCCATGACGCCGAAGTTGGTGGGCTCGTAGCCGAAGAGGAGCTGGACGAGCGGGGCGTCCAGTCCGGAGCCGCCCGTCTGGGGTTCGGCCGGCGGGATGAAGGGCGTGTAGTTGGACTTCGTGATGAAGAACGCGCCGGCGATGATCACGATGAGCACCACCGTGACCTTGATCGCGACGACCACCGCGGTGATCCGCGCGGACAGCTTCACCCCGATGACCAGGATCACGGTGAGGACCAGGACCAGGATGAAGGCGAGCAGGTCGAAGTGGCCGCCCGGAACGTCGGGTCCCTGGAGCGAGGCGGGCAGGTGGACTCCGGCGTTGTCCATGAGCGAGCGGACGTACCCGGACCAGCCGACGGCCACGACCGCGGTGCCGAGGGCGAACTCCAGCACGAGGTCCCAGCCGATGATCCAGGCGGGCAGCTCGCCGATCGAGGCGTACGAGAAGGTGTACGCGGATCCGGCCACCGGGACGGTCGAGGCGAACTCGGCGTAGCACAGGGCGGCGAGCGCACACACGACGCCGGCGGCGACGAACGCGAGGGCCGTGGAGGGTCCGGCGGTCTCCTTGGCGACCTTGCCCGTGAGGACGAAGATGCCGGTGCCGATGATCACGCCGACGCCGAAGACGGTCAGGTCCCAGGAGGAGAGCGACTTCTTGAGCGCGTGTTCCGGCTCTTCCGTGTCGAGGATCGACTGTTCGACTGATTTGGTACGGAAGGGACCGTTCAGGTTCCTACTCACCGACGCACCTCCGCAGGGCAGACCGCATCGAAACGAAACGGGCCGGAAGGCCCACCCTCCAAGGGTGAACCTCCCGGCCCGTGGCGTGCAACCGCAGATGATCAGTCGCAGGCCGCTCGCTGGTCGGACGGCGCGGGGGCCGTGCTCAGTCGACGGCGGCGGCCGGCTCGCTGTCGTAGCGCCCGTCCAGCTTGGCCACCAGGCCCGTGACCTGCCGCGCGATGTCCGGGGCGGTCAGACCGATCTCGGCCATGACCTCCTTGCGCGTGGCGTGGTCCAGGAACCGCTGCGGAATGCCGAAGTCACGCAGCGGTACGTCGACCCCCGCGTCCCTCAGCGCCTGCGCGACGGCGGAGCCCACACCGCCGGTACGGCTGTTGTCCTCGACGGTGACGACCACCCGGTGGCGGTCGGCGAGCGGGGCCAGGGCCTCGTCCACCGGCTTGACCCAGCGGGGGTCGACCACGGTCGTGGAGATCCCCTGCTTGTCGAGGAGGTCGGCGATCTCCAGGCACATCGGGGCGAGCGCGCCGACCGAGACGAGCAGTACGTCCGGCCGGGTGACCTCGTCGGCCGGACGGCGCAGCACGTCCATGCCGCCGATCCTGCCGACGGCCGGCACGGCCGGGCCCACGACGCCCTTGGAGAAGCGCACGACGGTCGGCGCGTCCTTCACCAGGACGGCCTCGTTCAGCTGCGCGCGCAGCTGCTCGGCGTCGCGCGGGGCCGCCAGGCGCAGGCCCGGGACCACCTGGAGGATGGACATGTCCCACATGCCGTTGTGGGAGGCGCCGTCGGTGCCGGTGACACCGGCACGGTCCAGGACGAAGGTGACCCCGCACTTGTGCAGGGCCACGTCCATCAGGACCTGGTCGAAGGCGCGGTTGAGGAAGGTCGCGTACACCGCGAAGACCGGGTGGGCGCCGCCGGAGGCCAGGCCCGCCGCCGAGGTGGCGCCGTGCTGTTCGGCGATGCCGACGTCGAAGATCCGGTCCGGGTAGGCGTCGGCGAACTTCTTCAGGCCCACGGGCTGGAGCATGGCCGCGGTGATGGCGACGATGTCCTTGCGCTCCCGGCCCAGCTTGACCATCTCGTCGGCAAAGACGGAGGTCCAGCTGGCGGCGTCGGTGGAGACCGGCAGGCCGGTGTCCGGGTGAATCACGCCGACCGCGTGGAAGCGGTCCGCCTCGTCCTGGACGGCCGGCTCGTAGCCCCGGCCCTTCTGGGTGAGGCAGTGCACGATGACCGGTCCGCTGAAGCGCTTGGCGCGCTGCAGGGCCGATTCCAGGGCCTCGATGTCGTGGCCGTCGATGGGCCCGATGTACTTCAGGCCCAGGTCCTCGAACATGCCCTGCGGGGCGATGAAGTCCTTGAGGCCCTTCTTGGCGCCGTGCAGGGTCTCGTAGAGGGGCTTCCCGACGACCGGGGTGCGCTCCAGGAGGTCCTTGCCGCGGGCCAGGAAGCGCTCGTAGCCGTCCGTGGTGCGCAGGGTGGCCAGGTGGTTCGCGAGGCCGCCGATGGTGGGGCCGTACGAGCGCTCGTTGTCGTTGACGACGATCACCAGGGGGCGGTCCTTGGCGGCGGCGATGTTGTTCAGCGCCTCCCAGGCCATGCCGCCGGTGAGGGCTCCGTCGCCGATGACCGCCGCGACGTGGTGGTCCTCCTTGCCGAGCACCTCATTGGCCTTCGCGAAGCCGTCGGCCCAGCCCAGCACGGTGGACGCGTGCGAGTTCTCGATCACGTCGTGGTCGGACTCGGCGCGGGAGGGGTAGCCCGACAGGCCGCCCTTCGTGCGCAGGCCGCCGAAGTCCTGGCGGCCGGTGAGCAGCTTGTGCACGTAGGCCTGGTGGCCGGTGTCGAAGAGGACCTTGTCCTTGGGCGAGTCGAACACCCTGTGCAGAGCGATCGTCAGCTCGACGACACCGAGGTTGGGGCCGAGGTGCCCGCCGGTCTTGGAGACGGCGTCGACGAGGAAGGTCCTGATCTCTGCGGCGAGCCGGTCGAGCTCCTCCTGGCTGAGCCGGTCCAGATCGCGCGGTCCCTTGATGCGGGTCAGCAGCACCCGTGCCTCCTTGCAGTCGCTTGCTGGTCTGCCGAGTCTAATGTTCGCCAGTTGGGCGTAAGTGAAGCGCGGTCCCGGTCAGGTCACACCTTTGTCATACCTGTACACATCAGCACGGAGCCACACCCCCCAAAAGGGTGTATACCCGCACATCTGTACGTACACGCCCACGCGCAGGTGCCCGGCGCCACATGAAGTGGCACCGGGCACTGTGACGGTTCTTACCGCCGTTTCACGCTCCGCGCACGCCGGTCAGGCGCGCCCGGCCGTCTTCTGCGTCTTGCGGGTGACCGAGTCGATCACCACGGTGGCGAGGAGGACCGCTCCGGTGATCATGTACTGGATCGGCGTCGCGATTCCCTCCAGGGCCAGACCGTACTGGATGGAGGTGATGACCATGACGCCGAGGAGGGCGTTCCAGGTCCGGCCGCGGCCGCCGAAGAGGCTGGTGCCGCCGATGACGGCCGCCGCGATCACGTTCATCAGCAGGTCGCCGGCGCCGGCGCTCTGGTTCGCCGCCGCGATCTTGGAGGCCCAGAAGAGGCCGCCGATGGCCGCGAAGGTGCCGGCGATCGCGAAGACCGTGATCCGGACCCGGTTGACGTTGATGCCCGCGCGCCGGGAGGCCTCGACGCTGCCGCCGAGGGCGAAGACCTGGCGGCCGAAGCTGGTGCGCCGCAGGAGGAAGTCCGTACCGACCAGGGCCAGCAGGAAGAGCACGATCGCCAGCGGCAGGCCCTTGTACTGGTTGAACACCATGGCCGGACCGAAGGTGAACACCGCGAGGAGCCCGGTGCGCAGCAGGATCTCGCCGAGCGGGCGGGAGGGCACCCCTGCGGCCGCGCGGCGCCGGTTGTCGGAGAACGTGGCGAGGAAGTACGCCACCACGGCGAGGGCGGCGAGCCCGTAGCCGACGGCCACGTCCGAGAAGAAGTACGTGGTCAGCTGCCCGACCACGCCCTCGGAGTCGAGGTTGATCGTGCCGTTGCTGCCGAGGATCTGCAGCATGGCGCCGGACCAGAAGAGCAGGCCCGAAAGGGTGACGGCGAAGGCCGGAGCGCCGATCTTGGCGAAGAAGAAGCCGTGGAGGGAGCCGATCAGGGCGCCTCCGGCGATCGCCGCGAGGATGGCCAGCCATTCGTTGACGCCGTTGGTGACCGAGAGGACGGCCACGATCGCACCGGAGACGCCGCTGACCGAGCCGACCGAGAGGTCGATCTCACCGAGCAGCAGGACGAAGATGATGCCGACCGCCATCATGCCGGTGGCCGTCATCGTGATCGCGATGTTGGTGAGGTTCTCGGCGCCGAGGAAGTTCGAGTTCAGGCCCTGGAAGATGCTCCAGATGATGATCAGGCCGAGAACGACGGGCACGGAGCCCAGGTCGCCCGCCTTGAGCTTGCGGCCGAACTCGTTCACGTACCCGGCGAAGCCCTGCTCGCGGACGAGCAGGCGGGGGTCCACGGCCGGGATGGCGTCGTGGGCGGCAGCCGGGTTGACGGGGTCTATGTGCTGGGTGCTCACTTGCGGGCCTCCCCTGTGCGGGCCGCCCGGCGGGTCACGGCGTTGTCCGTGGCCCCGGTGATGGCGGAGATGATCTCTTCCTGCGACGTGTCCTTCACGGAGAAGACGCCGTTGTTGCGGCCCAGCCGCAGGACGGCCACCTTGTCGGCCACGGCCTTCACATCGGCCATGTTGTGGCTGATGAGGATGACGGCGTGACCGCGCTCGCGCAGCCGCTCGACCAGGTCGAGCACCTGTGCGGTCTGCTCGACGCCGAGGGCGGCGGTGGGTTCGTCGAGGATCACGAGCTGGGGCTCGCCCAGCATGGAGCGGGCGATCGCCACGGTCTGGCGCTGACCGCCGGAGAGCGAGGCGATCGGGATGCGGACACTGGGGATCCGGATGGACAGGGTGGTCAGGAGCTCGCGTGCGCGGCGCTCCATCTCCACCTCGTCGAGGATGCCGCGCCGCTTGAGCTCGCGTCCCAGGAAGAGGTTGCCGACGACGTCGATGTTGTCGCACAGCGCGAGGTCCTGGTAGACCGTCGCGATGCCCAGGTTCTGGGCGTCGTGGGGCTTGGTGATCGAGACCGGGCGACCCTGCCACTCGATGACTCCGTCATCGATGGGGTGCACGCCGGCGATCGTCTTGACCAGCGTGGACTTACCGGCGCCGTTGTCGCCGACGAGGGCGACCACCTCGCCGGAGTGGATCTCGAGTTCTACGTCGGTGAGGGCCTGAACGGCGCCGAACCGCTTCGAGACCCCGCGCAACGCCAGTACGGGCGCAGCGGACACATGAACCATCTCCTTGCCGCCTGACCGGCGGGGATGTCGTGCAAAAGAGCAGGACCACGGGGGATTTGAGAGAAAGGTTTCTGTCCGGCGCCCCGCCAGTGGCGGGATGGAGGCGGGAGCGCCGGACAGGCATGGGGGCCGCTCGGCGGACCGAGCGGCGGGGGCCTTACTTCAGGCCGGCGGTGGCGCAGGCGGCCGCGTACTTGTCGGTGCAGATCTCGTCGACCGTGTAGACGTTGTCGCGGATGACGGTGTCCTTCACGTTCGCCTTGGTCAGCGAGACGACCGGGATCAGCAGGGACGGGACGCCCTTGGTGGTGGGGCTGTCGACCTTGGCGGTGGCCGTGGTCGCGATCGACTCGCCCTTGGCGAGGGCGACGGCCATCTTCGCGGCGGCCTCGGCCTCGGGGGCGTACGGCTTGTAGACGCTCATGAACTGCTCGCCCGCGACGATCCGCTGCACACCGGCGAGTTCGGCGTCCTGGCCGGTGACCGGGGGCAGGGGGGACACGCCGGCCGCCTTGAGGGCGGTGATGATGCCGCCGGCCATGCCGTCGTTGGCGGAGTAGACGCCGATGACCTTGTCCTTGCCGAGCGCCGAAAGCGCGGCCGCCATGTTGGTGTTGGCGTTCTCCGGCTTCCACTCGACGGTGTCGTACTCCTTGCCGACGTTCACGTTGCCGTCGAGGACGGAGTGTGCGCCCTTCTTGAACAGCGCGGCGTTCGGGTCGGTGACGGAGCCGTTCATCATGACGATCTGGCCGTCCTTGGCCTTGGCGCCCAGGGCCTCCAGGAGCGCCTTGCCCTGGACCTTGCCGACCTCTTCGTTGTCGAAGGAGGTGTAGGCGTCGATCGGGCCCTCGGCGAGGCGGTCGTAGGCCACGACCGGGATGCCGGCCTCCTTGGCCTTCTTGACCGAGCCGGCAATGGCCTTGGAGTCCACCGCGTCGATGATCAGGACGTTCACCTTGTTGGTGATCATCGTGTCGACCTGCGAGTTCTGCGTGGTCGCGTCCTGCTTGGCGTTGGCGTAGACGACCTCGCCCTTGCCCGCGGTCAGGTCCTTGACCGCCTTCTCGATGAGCGGCTTGTCGAACTTCTCGTAACGCGCGGTCTGGTTCTCCGGCAGGAGCAGACCGACCTTGATCGCGCCGCCCTTGACCGCGCCGGTGGCGTTGTCCTTCTTGTCCCCGGACTCCTTCGCGCTGCCGCAAGCGGCAAGCGAGACGGCCATGGTGCCGGCGGCAACGGCGACGGCGACTCTGCGCATACGCGTGTTCATTACTTGAACCTCCCTGACGAGGCCGCAGCACTGCGGCCGAGGTGGATGTGAGTCAACCCCGGCCGCGAGTTTGTCGTCAAGGAGTGAATGCTTAACGAGATGACAACGACGCCATTCGTTATCTAACTGAAGACAAGACGGCAGGTGCTCGCACTCCACTTCCATTTTCCGCCAAAAGCGTCGAATCGCCCATCTCACTCAGTACGAGGGCCAGCGCGCCCAGCACCTCGGCCCGGCCGCCCAGGGACCCCGTGAGCACCGACAATTGCCGGGCGGCACTGGGGATCGCGTACCTCCCCACTGATTCACGGATGGGAGCCAGGACCAGTTCACCGGCGTCCGCGAGGGAGCCTCCCAGGACCACCCGGCTCGGGTTCAGGAGATTGCACAGACTGGCCACGCCGCTGCCGATGTGGCGGCCCACGTCCGTGATGACCCGACGGCAGCCGGGGTCTCCGCCCCGGGCCAGTTCCACCACCCGTTCCATCGTCAACTCCGGTCCGTGGCTGCTCTGCAGGAGCGGCAGCACGTACCGGGCCGCGGCGAAGGTCTCCAGGCAGCCGCGGTTGCCGCAGCGGCAGACCGGGCCCGATTCGTCGAGCGTGATGTGCCCGATCTCGCCGGCGGTGCCGCCGGGTCCCCGGTAGATCTGGCCGTTGATGACCAGCCCCGCGCCGACACCGCTCGCGACCTTGATGTAGGCCAGGTCCTTCACTCCCCGGCCGCTCCCCCAAACGAGTTCACCGAGCGCCCCGAGGTTCGCGTCGTTGTCCACGTACACCGGTACGCCCAGGCGCTGCGAGAGCTCGCGCCGCGGGTTGATCCCGGCCCAGCCCGGCAGGATCGCGGTGGAGCCGAGGGTGCCGGACTCCAGGTCGATGGGGCCGGGCACGCCGAGACCGACGCCGATGACCTTGTCGCGGCCGATCCCGATGCCCTCGACGAGCCGTCCCACCAGGGCTTCCGCCCGGTCGAAGCCGTCGACCCAGGAGGCGTCCACGTCCAGCGGCTCGGACTCCTCGGCCAGCACCTGGTGGGCCAGGTTCCCCACGGCCACCCGCAGGTGGGTGTGGCCGAAGTCCACGCCGATCACGATGCCGGCGTCACCGCTGAGCGAGACGCTGCGCGCCCGCCTGCCCCCGGCGGAGGTGTCCGTGACCTCGACCGTCCCGGCCTCCTTGAGCTCCCGGACGATGTTGGAGACCGTGGCCGCCGACAGTCCGGTGCTCCGGGCGATCTCCGCCTGGGTCAGCGAGCCGGCGAGCCGTACCGCCCGTACGACGCGCTCCAGATTGGCGCGATGCAGTGAAGACTGCGATCCGGGAGTCTGCACGACTCATCCACTCCTGCCCATAAGCAACGGCAAGCCGTCGCCCCCCGGCCGGGGCCGTCAGCGGCTGCGTGCTCCGGCTGACACGAGACCCCGGCGTCTCTCCAACTTGTGAACCTTAAGTCGAGCCTTTGCGCCTCGCGACGTCAAGAGGCCGCCACAGTACGAATCGGCTACTACCGGTCATAAGTATGAGAGAAACCTCCATCCTGATCGTGCTACGGTCGCCGTGGCGCTGGTCTTCACGGTCTTCACGGCCGGATCGGGCGCCCTCTGTCATGCAAGCGCTACGCGAGGAGGTGTTCGGGATGAGTCCCGATCGAAGTCCTTGCAGCGCTCTCTTCGGCTGAGCTCCCTGAGCGGCCGGTCTCTCTTCGAGTGTGCACGCACGCGGCCCCGCGCCGCCTCCGTGCGTTCCTGCATTCATCTTCGTAACCCCTTCCGCACGCCCTGACGCTTCCGCCAGGCGTGCGTCATCCATGCCCATCGGCGTGCCTCGTGGCCGTACGTGCCACCTCGCGCCGACCCATGATCACTCCACGTGACCGCTCGGCTCCGTGCTGCCCGGACACCGTGGAGGGAGGTATTTGCCATGACCATGCTCACCCCCCGTACCCCCACGAAGCTCGCACCCCCGGGCCGGGCCCGCCGAGAGCGCAAGGCCGCCGAGCTGGAGGCCCGCACCCGGGCCGTCGGCGAGCGGCTCGCCGCGATCAGCGCCCGTCCCGGCGTCCGGGTCCTGCAGGAAGCGGACGCTTCCCGCAACGGCCTCACCCACACCGAGGCCGCGCTGCGCCTGGAGCGCCACGGCTCCAACGTCATCGCCCAGGAGCGCGCCCCGCGCTGGTACGTCCAGCTGGCGAAGGCGTACGCGAACCCCTTCATCGCCGTCCTGGTCTTCCTGGCGGCCGTCATGTACTGGCAGGACCCCGCCGACCCGGGCGTCGTCATCCTCTCGGTGATGGTCGGGATCAGCGGCGTGCTGCGCTTCTGGCAGGAGTACCGCTCGGGCCGGGCGGCCGACGCCCTCAAGCAGCTCGTCACCACCACCTGCGCGGTGCAGCGCCGGGCCGGCAGCGGCTCCGGGCCCACCACCTTCGAGATCCCCATGGACCAGGTGGTCCCGGGCGACGTGGTCAAGCTGGCAGCCGGCGATCTGATCCCGGCCGACCTGCGGCTCATCACCGCCAAGGACCTGATGGTCGGCCAGGCCGCCCTGTCCGGCGAGTCCCTGCCGGTCGCCAAGGCCGACACGCGCACGGACGACCTCGGCCAGCACGAGACCACCGACCCCGTCGAGGCCGACAACCTCTGCCTGATGGGCACCTCCGTGACCTCCGGAACCGCCACCGGACTCGTCGTCGCCACGGGCTCCGACACCTACTTCGGCTCGATGGCCGGCTCCCTGGTCGGCGAGCGCCCGGAGACCAACTTCGACACCGGGGTGCGCAAGGTCAGCTTCCTGCTGATCCGCTTCATGCTGGTGATGGTCCCCGTCGTCTTCATGATCAACGGCTTCACCAAGGGCGACTGGGAGGCCGCCTTCCTCCTCGGGATCGCGGTGGCGGTGGGCCTGACCCCCGAGATGCTGCCGATGGTGGTCTCGGCCAACCTGGCGCGCGGCGCGGTGGCGATGGCCAAGCGCAAGGTGGTCGTCAAGCGGCTCAACGCGATCCAGAACCTGGGCGCCATGGACGTGCTCTGCACCGACAAGACCGGCACCCTCACCGAGGACCGGATCGTCCTGGACCGCTACCTCGACGTGCACGGCGACGAGGACAACGAGGTCCTGGAGTACGGCTACCTCAACGCCCACTTCCAGACGGGCCTGAAGAACCTGATGGACCAGGCGGTCATCGACCGCGTGGGCGAGGCCGAGGAGGTTGTCGTCGATGCCCGATTCTCGATGGTCGACGAGATCCCCTTCGACTTCGCCCGGCGCCGGATGTCCGTGGTCCTGAACCGCAACAGCATCGTGGGCGGCTCCGGCCGGCCCGAGCACGTCATGATCACCAAGGGTGCCGTCGAGGAAGTCCTCGCGCTGTGCACCCACATGACGGACCGCGGGCAGAAGGTCGAGCTGACCGAACAGCTCCGGTGGCACGTCACCCGCATCGCCGAGGACAACAACCGCCAGGGCCTGCGCGTCCTCGCCGTCGCCACCCGGACGATGGGCACCCCCCGCGACACCTACACGGTCGCCGACGAGGACCGGCTGACCCTGGTCGGTTTCCTCGCCTTCCTCGACCCGCCGAAGGCCGACGCCGCCCGGGCCCTGCAGGGCCTCGCCGACAAGGGCATCGCGGTCAAGGTGGTCACCGGCGACAACGAGCTCGTCGCCGCCCGGGTCTGCGCCGACGTCGGTCTCACGGTCGGCCACGTCGTGGGCGGCACCGAGATCGACGGCCTCGACGACGCCGGACTGCGCGCGCTGGCCGCCCGTACGACGGTCTTCGCAAAGATCAACCCGGTCCAGAAGGCCCGGATCGTACGGGCCCTGCAGGCCGACGGCCACACGGTCGGCTTCCTCGGGGACGGCATCAACGACGCGGCCGCGCTGCGCGACGCGGACGTCGGCATCTCGGTGGACACCGCCGTGGACATCGCCAAGGAGTCCGCCGACATCATCCTGCTGGAGAAGGACCTGACCGTCCTGGAGCAGGGCGTGATCCAGGGCCGGACCACCTTCGGCAACACGATCAAGTACATCAAGATGACGGCCAGTTCCAACTTCGGCAACGTCTTCTCCGTGCTGGTGGCGAGCGCCTTCATCCCCTTCCAGCCGATGCTGGCGATCATGCTGCTGGTGCAGAACCTGGTCTACGACATCGCCCAGCTGGCCACCCCGTGGGACCGGATGGACGAGGAGTACCTGCGCAAGCCCCGCAACTGGGACGCCAAGGGCATCGGCCGCTTCATGCTCTGCATCGGCCCGATCAGCTCGATCTTCGACATCGCGATGTTCGTCATCATGTGGAACGTGTTCGCCGCCAACACCGAGGCGCACGCGGCGCTCTTCCAGTCCGGCTGGTTCATCGAGGGCCTGCTCTCGCAGACCCTGGTCGTCCACATGATCCGCACCCGCAAGATCCCCTTCATCCAGTCGCGGGCGTCCTGGCCGGTGATGGTGATGACCGTCCTCGCGGTGCTGACCGGGCTCTTCCTGCCCTTCTCTCCGCTGGCCTCCTCGCTGGGCTTCGTCCCCCTGCCGGCGAGCTACTTCCCGTGGCTGATCGGCGTGCTGCTGGCGTACTGCACGCTCACGCAGCTGCTGAAGACCGTGTACATCCGCAAGTTCGGCACCTGGCTCTGACAGAGCCCGCACGAAGAGAAGACACGAAGAGAGAAGGGAGAAGGCCGATGATGCCCACCGAATGGGAGATGGCCGGGCACCTGGTCGCGGCGCTCGGATTCGGGGCGGCCATCGGCCTGGAACGGCAGTGGCGGGCCCGGATGGCGGGCCTGCGGACCAACGCCCTCGTGGCGGGCGGGGCAGCGCTGTTCGTACTGCTCTCGCAGTACGGGTTCATGAGCGAGGTCTCGGAGGTCCAGTACGACGGCTCGCGGGTCGCCGCCCAGATCGTCTCGGGGATCGGCTTCCTGGGCGCCGGCGTGATCATGCGCGACGGACTGAGCGTCCGGGGCCTGAACACGGCCGCCACCCTGTGGTGTTCGGCGGCCGTGGGCTGCCTCGCGGGCACCGGGATGTTCGTCCTGGCGGCCTGCGGCACGGTGGGCGTGGTGGGGGCGAACCTCCTGCTGCGCCCGCTGGGCCGGCGGATGGACCGCGAGCCGGGGGGCGGGGCCGAGGTGGCCACCGACTTCCACTTCGAGGCCGTGTGCCTGGAGACGGAGGAGGCCCACATCCGCCACCGGCTGGTCGACGCGCTGGGCCGGCCGGGGTACCAGCTGCGCTCGATCCGCAGCCAGGACGGCCCGGAGGCCGGCCTGGTGACGGTGTCCGCGCTGCTGACCGCCGAGGGCGAGGGGGGCCGGATGCTCGAGGAAGCCGTCAGCAACCTCTCTCTCGACCCCTCCGTCTCGGCGGTCAGCTGGTCGGTCGTGCCCGACCCCTCCGCTGCGTGAGCGGAGGCGCTACTTGAGCGTGGCGGAGGTCAGTCCGGCCTGGATCTGCCGCTGGAAGGACAGGTAGACCACCAGCATCGGGATCATCGCGATGGTCACACCGGCGAACAGCACCGGCAGGTCCGTCTCGTAGCCCATCTGGTACTGCAGCTGGATCAGGCCCTGGGTGAGCATGTAGCGCTCGGGGTCCGATCCGGTCTGCGGCTGCATCAGCACGGACGGCAGGATGTACTGGTTCCACTGCCCCAGGACATTGAATATCCCGACGCTGATCAGGCCGGGCTTGGCCATCGGCATCATCACCTGGAAGAAGATCCGGGTGTGGGAGGCCCCGTCGATCACGGCGGCCTCGTGCACGGCCGTCGGCAGCGTCCTGAAGAACGAGTGCATGAAGAAGACGGTGAACGGCATCGAGTACGCCACGTACACCAGGATCAGACCCTGGAACGTGTTGAGCATGTCCAGCCGCTTCACCATGAAGAACAGCGGGACGAGCGCCAGGAAGACCGGGAACATGGCCCCGCTGACGAAGAAGTAGTAGATCGGCCGGTTGCCCCGGAAGGGGTAGCGGGCCAGGACGTACGCGGCCATCGAGCCGAGCAGCATCGTCAGCGGAACCGAGAACACCATCACGATGAGGGTGTTGGCGAAGTAGCTGCCGATGCCCTTGTCCCAGGCGCGGGGGAAGGCGTCGAAGTGCCAGTTGGCCGGCCAGCTCAGGGCCGACTCGCCGATCTGCACGTCGGTCTTGAACGAACCGAGCACCAGCCAGATGAGGGGCAGGATGATCATTATCCCCCACACGGCGAGGAAACCGTGCGAGAAGACGTTCAGGACCATGCCGTCGGAACCGCTCTTGCGCTTCCCGCGGGGGTGCCCGGTGGCGGAGGCGCGCTTCTCGGCCGCCGCCTCGCCCGGTGCTTTGATCACAGTGGTCATCGTGGTCTCCCGCTAGAACTCGACGTGCTCGCGGCGAGTGGCCCGCAGCGTGATGGCGGAGAGGATCAGGGTGAGGACGAGCATCACGACCCCCATGGCGCAGGCGTAACCGGCCTTGCCGAAGTAGAGGAAGTTACGCATCAGCACCGTCGCCATGACCTCGCTGTGGTGGTCCGGTCCGCCGCCGAACTGGCCCGAGGTCATGGTCGACACGAGGACGAACATGTCCATCGCGGCGATGCCCAGATAGACCGCGGAAGTCTGTACAGAATCCCACAGCAGGGGCAGCGTGACCTTGAAGAAGGTCTGTGCGCGCTTCGCGCCGTCGAGCAGGGCGGCTTCGTAGATGTCCTTGGGGATCGACTGCATGGCGGCCGAGAAGAGGACGAGGTAGAAGCCGACCCCGTGCCAGACCACGACGAGCAGCAGGCACCAGAGGACGAAGTTCGGCTCGTTGAGCCATTCGATGGGGTGGGCCGGATCGACCAGACCCAGTTTGGTGAGGAATCCATTCAGCAGCCCTCCCTCGTCGCTGCGGTACACGGCTCCGAAGAGCACCGCGAGGATGGCGAGGGAGAGGACCTGCGGGAAGAAGTAGATCACCTTGTAGAGGGCGGAGCCCGCCACTCCCTGGACTCCGCCGGCTCCGCTGCGCCCTCCGGCGTTCAGCATGAAGGCGAAGAACAGGGAGATCAGGATGGTGATCGTCGGGACGAACACCAGGAGCAGCAGGTTGTGCAGCAGCGCGCCGCGGAAGACCTCGTCCTTCATCAGGGCCGAGTAGTTGTCCAGCCCGACGAAGTCGAAGGTCGGTGACTGACCCGTCCAGTTGGTGAAGGAATAGCCGAACGTCTGAATGTACGGCCAGATGACAAAGGTCAGGTACAACGCGAGGGGCAGGATGAGGAAGCCGGCGATGAAGCCGCCCCGCCCCTTGCTGTTTGCTACGTGGCTCATGGTGTCCGTCCCTGGTGTTTCCGGGTGCCCGGTGGACGCGGTGTCAGCTGCGCTTGTTGTTCTTGGCGTTCGGGTCCTTCGTGGCCTTGTCTACCGCAGCCTGGGCCCGCTTGATCCATTCCTTGGGCTGGATGCGCTTGGCCATCAGCTCATTGGACGCGTTCTCCAGCTCGGTACCCATCTCGCTGTACCAGTCGCCGTAGCGGTAGTTGAAGGTGTTGTCCCCGGCCGCCTTGAGCGCCGCGACGGCCGACTGGGTACCCGGGCGGAGCTTGACCGTCGGGTCCACGCCGTCCTTGAGGACGGTGAGGGAGTTGGCCTGCTGGGCGAAGAGGGTGGACCACTCGCGCGACAGCATGGAACGGAGGAACTCCAGGCCGCCGGCCTTGTTCGCGGCCTTCTCAGGGACGATGAAGGGCTCGCCGGCGCCGGCGCGGATGGCCTCGAAGGGCAGCTTGGACCCGGGCAGCACCGGCATCGGCAGGAACTGCATGTCGAAGTCTTCCGGGGTCTGCTTGAGCTGCTCGTTCTCCAGCCAGGAGCCGGAGGTGATGAAGGCGGCCTTGCCCTGGTTCCACTGGGTCTGGGACTCGGTGTGCGTCAGGCCGTTGGTGCCGGCCAGCAGCAGGTCCTTCTCGACGATCTCGTAGATCGCCTCGACCGCCTCGAGCGCCACCGGGTTGTTCGCGAAGGCGTTCGGCTCCAGGTTGTCGATCGCCTTCATGGCATCCAGGCCGCCCTTCTTGGCGATCAGGTCCATGATGGCGACGTTGATGTAGTACGGGTACTTGCCCTGGTGGGCCAGGCCGCCGATGCCGGCCGCCTTGGCCTTCTGACAGATGTCCATGAACTCGGGCCAGGTCTTCGGCGCGGTCCAGCCCTTCTCCTTGAAGAGCTTGCCCGAGTACCACAGGCCCCAGACCGTGTAGACGTACTGCAGGGCGACGAACTTGCCGCCGATCATGCCGCCTTCGATGGTCCCGGGCATCAGCGTGTCCCGGACCTTCTTGGTCGGGTCGTCGAGCGACGGGGCGTCGAGCACCACGGTGAGGTCGGCGAGCTGGTTGCCCTTGGCGAGCACGTCCAGCTTGATCTGCTGCGCGCCCGAGTCGTCGACGACGTCCGGCGGGTTGCCGCCGTTGAAGCGCGGCTGGAGCTTGGAGGTGATCTCCTGGGTGGAGAGGTGCGAGGAAGTGGTGCCCCACTTCTTGTCGAACGCCGCTTCCCAGGCCTTGGCGTAGTCGTCGCCGTAGCCGCCCTTGAAGACGACCACGTCGAGCTTGCCGCCCTTGGCGACACCGAACGGGTTCTCCTTGGTGACGGCCACCTTGGACTCGTTGCCCTTGGTCGTCTCGTCGGAGCCGGAGGCGCACGCGGACAGGAAGCTCATCGTCGGTACCGCGATGAGGCCGAGTGCCGCGGAGCGCTTGATCAGGTCCCGGCGGCCGAAGCCCTCACCGTTGCTGTTCTCGCCGTGGGCGGAGGTGGATCCCATGCTCAAGTCCTCGCCTTCGTCAGAAGTGTGAAGGAGGAAGGAAAGTGCGACTGCTGCCGCCCAGCGGACATCACCGCAGGTCCCCGCCATCCCCCCGTCCGGAGCCGCTCGTTTCGCGGTGACCCGGACGGGCACAGGTATAGTCCACTTCCGCTCCTGTGAGCAAGATCATGTACCGGTATGGGCCCCTACTTTTCCGAGTTGAGACCTCACCGTCACCTGAGCCGGACCGTCGGAGCCGCCCGCAAAAACGGAAGGGCCGTACCCCCTTAACGGAGGTACGGCCCTTTGGTGCCGGTATGCCCTGTGTGCTTAGCCGCGGATGAGGTTGCGGAGCACGTACTGCATGATGCCGCCGTTGCGGTAGTAATCCGCCTCGCCCGGGGTGTCGATGCGGACGACCGCGTCGAACTCCACACCGGTGTCGGTGGTCACCTTGACCGTGCGCGGGGTGGTGCCGTTGTTCAGCTCCTCCACACCGGTGAAGGAGAAGGACTCCTCGCCGGTGAGGCCCAGGGAGGCCGCCGTGACGCCCTCCGGGTACTGCAGGGGCAGGACGCCCATGCCGATCAGGTTGGAGCGGTGGATGCGCTCGTAGGACTCGGCGATGACGGCCTTGACGCCGAGCAGCGCGGTGCCCTTCGCCGCCCAGTCGCGGGAGGAGCCGGAGCCGTACTCCTTGCCCGCCAGGATGACCAGCGGGATGCCGGCGGCCTGGTAGTTCTGCGAGGCGTCGTAGATGAAGGAGACCGGGGCGCCCTCGACGGTGAAGTCGCGGGTGAAGCCGCCCTCGGTGCCCGCCGCGATCTGGTTGCGGAGGCGAATGTTGGCGAACGTACCGCGGATCATGACCTCGTGGTTGCCGCGGCGGGAACCGTACGAGTTGAAGTCGCGGCGCTCGACGCCGTGCTCGGTGAGGTACTTGCCGGCCGGGGTGTCGGCCTTGATGGCGCCGGCCGGGGAGATGTGGTCGGTGGTGACCGAGTCGCCCAGCTTCGCCAGCACACGGGCGCCGGCGATGTCGGAGACCGGAGTGGTCTCCATCGTCATGCCCTCGAAGTAAGGGGGCTTGCGCACGTAGGTGGACTGCGGGTCCCACTCGAAGGTGTTGCCGGTCGGGATCGACAGCGCCTGCCACTGGGCGTCGCCCGCGAAGACGTCCTGGTAGGACTTGCTGAACATGTCTTCGCCGATCGCGTTCGCGACGACATCGTTGACCTCGGCCTCGGTGGGCCAGATGTCCTTCAGGAAGACCGGGTTGCCCTCGGAGTCGGTGGCGATGGCGTCCCTGGTGATGTCCACCTTCATGGAGCCCGCGATGGCGTACGCGACGACCAGCGGCGGGGAGGCCAGGTAGTTCATCTTGACGTCGGGGTTGATGCGGCCCTCGAAGTTGCGGTTGCCCGAGAGGACCGAGGTGACCGCCAGGTCGGCGTCGTTGATCGCCTTGGAGATCTCCTCCTCCAGCGGACCCGAGTTGCCGATGCAGGTGGTGCAGCCGTACCCGACGAGGTTGAAGCCCATCTTGTCGAGGTACGGGGTCAGGCCCGCCTTGTCGAAGTAGTCGGTGACGACCTTCGAGCCCGGCGCCAGGGTGGTCTTGACCCACGGCTTGCGGGCGAGACCCTTCTCGACGGCCTTCTTCGCCACGAGCGCCGCGGCCACCATGACGTAGGGGTTCGAGGTGTTGGTGCACGAGGTGATCGCGGCGACGGTGACGGCGCCGTGGTCGATCTCGAAGGAGGTGCCGTCGGCCAGGGTCACCGCGGTGGGCTTGCTGGGCACGCCGTTGGCCGCGGCCGGGGAGTCGGACGCCGGGAAGGACTCCTTGCCGGCCTCCTCGTCGTCGGAGACGTAGTTGCGCACGTCCTGGGCGAACTGCTGCGAGGCGTTCGCGAGGATGATGCGGTCCTGCGGGCGCTTGGGGCCGGCGATGGAGGGGACGACCGTGGAGAGGTCGAGCTCCAGCTTCTCGGAGAAGTCCGGCTCGGCGGCCGGGTCCAGCCACAGGCCCTGGGCCTTGGCGTAGGCCTCGACGAGCGCGACCTGCTGGGCGTCGCGGCCGGTCAGGCGCAGGTACTTCAGCGTCTCGTCGTCGATCGGGAAGATCGCGGCGGTGGAGCCGAACTCCGGCGACATGTTGCCGATGGTGGCGCGGTTCGCCAGCGAGGTGGCGGCGACGCCCTCACCGTAGAACTCGACGAACTTGCCGACGACGCCGTGCTTGCGGAGCATCTCGGTGATGGTCAGCACGAGGTCGGTGGCGGTGGTGCCGGCCGGCAGCTCGCCGGTCAGCTTGAAGCCGACGACGCGCGGGATCAGCATGGAGACCGGCTGGCCGAGCATCGCGGCCTCGGCCTCGATGCCGCCGACGCCCCAGCCCAGTACGCCCAGGCCGTTGACCATCGTGGTGTGCGAGTCGGTGCCGACGAGGGTGTCGGGGTACGCCTGGCCGTTGCGGACCATGACCGTGCGGGCCAGGTGCTCGATGTTGACCTGGTGGACGATGCCGGTGCCCGGGGGGACGACCTTGAAGTCGTCGAAGGCGGTCTGGCCCCAGCGCAGGAACTGGTAGCGCTCCTTGTTGCGGCCGTACTCCAGCTCGACGTTCTGCGCGAAGGCGTCCTTCGTGCCGAACTTGTCGGCGATCACCGAGTGGTCGATGACCATCTCGGCGGGCGAGAGCGGGTTGATCTTCGCCGGGTCGCCGCCGAGGGCCTTCACGGCCTCGCGCATGGTGGCGAGGTCCACGACGCAGGGGACGCCGGTGAAGTCCTGCATGATCACGCGGGCCGGCGTGAACTGGATCTCCTCGCTGGGCTGGGCCTGCGAGTCCCAGTTTCCGAGCGACCGGATGTGGTCGGCGGTGATGTTCGCGCCGTCCTCGGTACGGAGCAGGTTCTCCAGCAGGACCTTCAGGCTGTAGGGAAGGCGGGCGGAGCCCTCGACCTTGTCCAGCTTGAAGATCTCGTACGACTCGTCGCCCACCTGCAGCGTGCTGCGGGCGTCGAAGCTGTTCGCCGACACGACAGTCTCCTTCATGCATGAATTCGCGCGTATTGCCGCAATCCTGCCGCGAGGCACTCTGGCCTTTCCGCTAAGGTGAGGCTAAGTTAGGTAACCCTTACCAGCGGGGCGGCTGCGGCACGTCCGGGGCAGATATCTCGATGTCGAGATAACTCTAGTACATGCCGGGGGCGCGGGACGAGGCACGCACCCTCAGGCCCGCCGGTACCGTCAGCCGCCCAGTGGATTCCGCATGTCCGGATTCGATGAGCTTGACCAGGGACGAAACCGCCGTTTCGGCAATCCGCTCGGGATCGAAGGTGACGGTGGTCACGGCGGGTTCGTTCTCGGCGTACGCCGGGTCCTCGCTGGCACAGACCAGCAGCAGGCCCTTCTCCCCCGGGTCGGCACCCGGACCGGCGGCCGGACCGGCACCGGGGCCGGGGACGGCGATGCCGTGGCGCGCGGCGGCGGCCAGCACCTGCCGGCCCCCGGGGTCGTATACGCAGTAGACGGCGTCGGGCCGGTCCGGCCGGTGCCGCCCGTCCGGCCCCGCGAAGGCCGGGTCGAAGGCGTGCCCGGCGTCGTCATTGGGGTCGAAGGGGATCACGAGCGGGGCCCGGCGCCGCTCGGCGCACCAGTGTTCATAGGCTGACGTGACGGCCCCGGTGTAGAACTCCCGGCCGTAGCCCGCGTGCAGCGCGATCCGCCGGGCCCCGGAGGCCTCCAGGTGGTCCAGCACCTCGCGGGTGGTGGCGGTGTGGTCGTTGTCCACCCACACGTCGCCCGGCAGCGGA
This sequence comes from Streptomyces sp. NPDC006487, assembly GCF_042870555.1. NCBI lineage: Bacteria > Bacillati > Actinomycetota > Actinomycetes > Kitasatosporales > Streptomycetaceae > Streptomyces > Streptomyces sp. NPDC006487. Next base: position 287,449 of record NZ_JBIAHN010000009.1, on the reverse strand, counting down.
TCGACCGGAGGCCCGTCGAAGACCACCGGCATCCCCCGCGCCCGCAGTGCGCGCAGCACCGGGTCGTCGGCCGGGCTGTCGAGCAGCAGCATCCCGTCCACGGCCAGGGTGTGCCACAGCGGCTCGGCGCCGCGGTCGGCGGGCAGTGTGGTCAGGGCGTAGCCGTGGGCGTGCGCCGCCGAGGTGGCGGCGATCAGCAGCCGGGCGTAGTAGGCGATCCGGGCGAAGTCCCAGGCGAAGCCCGCGTACGTGGTCACCGCGAGGCCCAGGCTGCGGTTGTGCGGGCCGCGCCGGGCTCCGTAGCCGAGGGCCCCGGCGACCTCGCGCACCCGGCGGCGGGTGGACTCGCCGAGGCGGCCGGTGCCGTTGAGCGCGTGGGAGACGGTCGCGGTGGAGACCTCGGCGGCGCGGGCGATGTCGGCGAGGGTCGGACCGGGAACCGGCGCGGGCGGGGGCATCGGGACATGTCCTGATGCGTGAAGAAGGGGGGCGGGCACGGCGCCATCGTACGGATTTCGTCGCCGGAGGCGGCTTCTGGTTAAGCCCTTAACCAAACAGCCTCCTGGCCACGCCAACGTTTGGGAGTGTGCATGCAGTCTTCTCCTTCCCCCCGGTCCCCGCTGTCCGGCCACTCCCCGCTGTCCCGCCGCGGGCTCCTCGCGGCCGCCGGAGCCGCGGGCGCGGCGGGTCTGCTGGGCGCGGGGCCCGCCGCGGCCGCCGCGCCGCCCGCCGGCGGGCGCAACTCGGCCGCGCTGGTGATCCGCAACGCCTCGGTTTTCACGGGGGTCACCGGGACCGAACGCCGGGGGCCCCTGCGGGCCGTCGCGGTCGGTCGGGACGGGAAGATCCTGGCCACCGGGACCGACGCGGCGCTGCGCCGGTACGTGGGCCGGGACACCGAGGTGGTCGACGCCCGCGGCAACACCGTGATGAGCGGGATCCACGACGGCCACGTCCACCCGCTCGGGGCCGGCGAACGCTCTCTGTCCCCCTCGCTGGAGAGCGCGGAGACCACCCCGGCCGAGCTCCTGGAGATCCTGACCGGCTTCCTCGCCGACACCGGCGGCGCCGCCGCCGAGCCCGACGGCTGGCTGGTGGTCGAGGACTGGAACCCGGTCGGGCTGCTCCCCGTGGGCACCGCTCCGCACCACTCGGTGCTGGACGCGCTCCCGACGCGGCGGCCCGTCGTCCTGATCGGCGGCGACGGACACAACCTGTGGGCCAATCAGCGGGCCCTGGACATCGCCGGGATCACGGCGGCCACCCCCGACCCCGTCGGCGGCAAGGTGGTCAAGGGCGCGGACGGGAAGCCGACGGGCGTCCTGAAGGACGACGCCCAGGGGCTGGTGAGGCGCCTGATTCCCGAGCACACCCGCGCCGAGCTGGTCGCGGCGTGCGCCGAGGTGCTGGGGCTGGCGGCCGCGTCCGGGGTCACCACGATGATGGACGCCCTGGTGGGGCGGCACGAACTGGAGCTGTACCAGGCGCTCTCCGCGGCGGGCAGGCTGCCGCAGCGGATCGTCCCGGCGATCCGGCTGGACGCGGACCAGGCCAAGGACACGGCGGGCTCGCTGGCGTACGCGCGGGGCCTGCGCAAGGAGTTCGGGGGCGTACGGGGGATCCGGTTCGGGATGATCAAGGTCTTCCTCGACGGGGTCATCGAGTACCCGGCGCAGACCGCCGCCCTGCTGGAGCCGTACCTCGACGCGAACGGCAAGCCGACCGCGAACCGGGGCGAGCTCTACACCTCGGCCGCGGACTACGGCCGGCTCAGCGCCGCCTTCAACCGGGCGGGCTGGCAGATGCACGCCCACGGGCTCGGCGACCGGGCGGTACGCACCGCTCTGGACGGGTACGAGTACGCCCGCAAGGTGACGGGGCAGCGGGACGCCCGCAACGCGGTGGCGCACCTGCAGATCGTGAACCCCGCGGACCTGCGTCGCTTCGCGCGGCTCGGGGTCGCGGCGTGCATGCAGCTCCAGTGGGCGACGCGGGACACCTGGACGGTGGAGGCCCTGCTCCCCTACATCGGGCCCGAGCGGCACCGGTGGCTGTACCCGGCGCGCAGCCTGGAGAAGGCGGGCGCACGGCTGACGGGCGGTTCGGACTGGCCGGTGGACGCCCTCCAGGTGTGGAACCAGCTCCGGACGGCGATCGACCGGCAGGGCTCGGAAGGGGCGGGCGAGCTGTACCGGGCGCAGGAGGCGCTGAGCCGGGACACCACCTTGCGGATGCACACCTCGGGAACTGCCTGGCAGCTCCGCCAGGAGGAGCTGACCGGCACGCTGGAGCCGGGCAAGGCGGCGGACCTGGTGGTCCTGGACCGGGACGTGACGCGCTGTCCGGTGGCCGACATCAGCGGGACGGGCGTACGGATGACCCTGGTCGGCGGCCGGGTGGTGCACGAGGCGGATTCCGCGTCGGGCCGGGCGGCTGCGGCCCGGCTGGCCCGCGCCGCGGCGGCGGGCGCGCGCCCGGCCTCGTACGCCTCGGTCCACGGCGGCGGCAAGGGCCGGCACCACGCCTGCGGGCACTGAGCCTGCGGGCACCAACCCCGCGGGCACCGAGGGGGCTCCGGGGCGGGGACTTCTTCCGGTCCCCCGCCCCGGGCGGCCGCCGGTCAGCCCGCAAGGCCGTGGCGCGCGGCCCAGGCCGTGACGGCGGCGGCGATCTCCGCGGGCCGGTCCTCCGGGCAGAGGTGGGCGGCCGCGCCGCAGTACTCGCTCTCCAGCGCGGAGATGTTCTCCTCGCTCCACGCGAGCAGCTCGGGGCCGACCATCAGGGCGGGCGAGCCGTCGAAGTGGAGCAGGAGCTTGGGCACCCGCGGGCTGGCGGCCAGCCAGGCGTCGTACGCCTCGACCCGGGCGACCACGTCCGCCGGTTCGCCGCCGATCGGCAGGGAGCGGGCGAACCGGAGCAGGGGGAGCCGGCTCTCGGGGGTCGGGTAGGGGGCGGCGTAGACGGCGTGGTCTTCCTCGCTCAGCGTGCTCAGCACCGTCTTGCCGATGCTGTCCTCGATGAAGAGGTTCCGCTCCAGGATCATCTCCTCCCCCACCCCCGGGGTACGGATCGCCTCGAACCGGGCGCGGGCCGCGGGCGGGTACTCCTCCCAGGTCATCGGCCGCAGGATCGTCTCCATGAAGGCGAGGGCCCGGACCTGCTCCGGCCGGCGGGCGGCCCGGTCGAAGGCGAGCGCGCCGCCCCAGTCCTGCCCGACGAGGACGAACCCGTCGAGGCCGAGGGCCTCGAACCAGGCGTCGAGGTAGCGGGCGTGGTCGGCGAAGCGGTACGCGCCGCCGGGCTTCCCGGAGCGGCCCATCCCGATGAGGTCGGGGGCGAGGAGGCGGACCCGGCCCCCGATCCGGGGCAGTACCCCCCGCCACAGGTGGGAGGAGGTCGGGTTGCCGTGCAGGAAGACGAAGGGGACGCCGTCGGGGGCGCCGAGGTCCTCGTAGTACATGGTCGAGTCGAGTACGTCGATGACGGGCACGGGAACCATCCGTTCATTTCGTTGGTGTCACGAACGTTTGCGTTACCAACGAACTTAAATCGTTAGTGCCACCAACGCAAGGGGTACGATCCCGCCATGACCACGGAAGAGGACCAGGGCGCCCCCGCCCTCCCCGCGCGACTGCGCGAACTCCCCAGCCGGCTGCTCTCGCAGGCCTCGGCGCACGCCGCACGGCTCGTCACCGAGGGACTGAGCGGGGCGGATGCCCACAAATGGCACTACGCGGCCCTGGTCGCCCTGGACGAGTTCGGGCCCGCGAGCCAGGCGGCCCTGAGCGGCCGCACCGGCATCCACCGCAGCGACCTGGTCGCCGTCATCAACGAACTCGCCGAACGCGGGCTGGTCGAGCGGACCCCCGACCCCGCCGACCGGCGGCGCAACGTGATCACCCTCACGGCCGCCGGCCGGCGCCGCCTGCGCAAGCTGGAGCAACTGCTCGCCGCGGCCCAGGAGGAGCTCCTGTCCCCTTTGTCCGCACCGGAGCGCGAGCAGCTCGTCGGACTGCTCGGCCGCCTCGTCGCACACCACGCGCACGGCGGCCCCACGATGGGAACTGACGACCGGTAAGTCCCTTTTGGTGCCCATTGATACCAGCTGAACCCATTGACACCCGACGACACCCGACGACACCCGTTGAGACTCACCCGCCACCCGTCTGCCACGCCCAACGCGATCGACATCTCATATCTGAGATACGGTGCATCCATGGCAGACGACTACCTCGTACGCATCGGCAAGCTCATCCGTGACGCCCGGCAGCACCGGGGCTGGACACAGAGTCAGCTCGCGGATGCTCTCGGCACCAGCCAGAGCGCCGTGAACCGGATCGAGCGCGGCAACCAGAACATCAGCCTTGAGATGATCGCGCGCATCGGGGAAGCCCTCGACAGCGAAATCGTCTCCCTGGGTTACGCCGGCCCGATGCACCTGCGCGTGGTCGGCGGCCGCCGCCTGTCCGGCGCCATCGACGTCAAGACGAGCAAGAACGCGTGCGTGGCCCTGCTGTGCGCCTCACTGCTCAACAAGGGCCGTACGGTCCTTCGCCGGGTGGCCCGCATCGAGGAGGTCTACCGCCTCCTCGAGGTCCTGAACTCCATCGGCGTCCGCACCCGCTGGATCAACGACGGCGTCGACCTGGAACTCGTTCCGCCGGCCCGCCTCGACATGGACGCCATGGACGCGGACGCGGCCCGCCGCACCCGCAGCATCATCATGTTCCTCGGTCCCCTCCTCCACCGGATGGACCACTTCAAGCTGCCCTACGCGGGCGGCTGCGACCTCGGCACCCGCACCATCGAGCCGCACATGATCGCCCTGCGCCGCTTCGGCCTGGACATCACCGCGACCGAGGGCATCTACCACGCCCAGGTCGAGGCCGGGATCTCCCCGGACCGCCCGATCGTGCTGACCGAGCGCGGGGACACCGTCACCGAGAACGCGCTGCTGGCCGCCGCCCGGCACGACGGCACCACCGTCATCCGCAACGCCTCCTCCAACTACATGGTCCAGGACCTGTGCTTCTTCCTGGAGGCGCTCGGCGTCCGGGTCGAAGGCGTGGGCACCACGACCCTGACGGTCCACGGCGTCCCGAACATCGACGTCGACGTGGACTACTCCCCCTCCGAGGACCCGGTCGAGGCGATGAGCCTGCTGGCCGCGGCGGTCGTCACGGAATCCGAACTCACCATCCGCCGGGTCCCGATCGAGTTCATGGAGATCGAGCTCGCGGTCCTGGAGGAGATGGGCCTCGACCACGACCGCTCCCCCGAGTACACGGCCGACAACGGCCGCACCCGCCTGGTGGACCTCACCGTCCGCCCGTCGAAGCTCGAAGCGCCGATCGACAAGATCCACCCGATGCCCTTCCCCGGGCTGAACATCGACAACGTCCCCTTCTTCGCCGCCATCGCGGCCGTGGCCCAGGGCCAGACCCTGATCCACGACTGGGTGTACGACAACCGCGCCATCTACCTCACGGACCTCAACCGCCTCGGCGGCCGCCTCCAACTCCTGGACCCCCACCGCGTCCTCGTCGAGGGCCCCACGCGCTGGCGCGCGGCAGAAATGATGTGCCCCCCGGCCCTGCGCCCGGCGGTGGTCGTCCTCCTGGCGATGATGGCGGCCGAGGGCACCTCGGTCCTGCGCAACGTCTACGTCATCAACCGCGGCTACGAGGAACTGGCGGAGCGCCTCAACTCGGTGGGCGCACAGATCGAGATCTTCCGCGACATCTAGGAACCAGGACGAACCCGTCGCATTCAGACCTGTCCTGATGCCCGGTCAACCCCCGGGCTGATCTGCGGAGATACCCCTCCACGCCTCCCGTTGCCTTCCCGTCGCTTCCGACGCCTTGTGCAGCGGATGTGCAGCGCAGGAATCGAACACTGAAGTACCGTCAGCTAGACCTGAACCCCCGTCACTCCTCATGGAGAGTGGCGGGGGCTTCCTGTTTTCTCCGAAACGGGGCGTACACCCCGGCACGGGGTGCAGACCGAACCTCTCAGCGGTGGCCGTCGGCCACCTCGCGCCGTTCACCCCTGCAAGGGCTGGCGACGCTGCCCACGGAGAACGCCGTGAACACCATCCATTCTCCCAGCTGTGAGAAAAAGCCTCATTCTTCGGACTTCATGACGGTCGGCGACCCGCGGTCACCACGGTGGGGGTGGGTCCGGCCGGCGTTGTCCATCAACGGGCTCCACAGGTCGAGGTTCGGTCCGAGGCGGGCGCCTCTTCGGGGCTGTCGCAGGCGTTGCCTATGGCGCCGAGGATGAGGAGGACGACGAGGAGGTCGCCGGCCTTGTTCAACGGATCGTCAGATGTCGCGGGCGGAATCTGCGCGGGCGGCCCGTACGCACGGTTCGGGGCCGCGGTCGTTTCGGGATCGCTCGCGCCGTGTCTCACCTGCCGTGCACGGCACCGGGAGACGTCAACAGTTTGTATAAGATCCGCGCGAAGTGACGTGCTTTGCCACCCGAGGAGCCTCTGTGAGTCGTACCCGCACACCGCTGTCCGCCGTCGCCCTGGCCGCCGTTCTGGCGCTCGCCTCGACGGGCTGCCAGGACTCCGGGGACGACAAGAACGAGCCTCCGAAGCCGCGGTACGACTCCAGCGCCCTTACTCCGGCAGAGAAGCGGTTCATGGATGTGATGTGGGAGGTCGGCAACCGCGACACGCTCCGGAAGGCGACGGCTCAGGAGATCGCGGCCTCGCCCCGCTATTACGCGATCCAGTGCACGGGTGACGCGCAGCAGCGGGCGAAGTTCGTCGACGAGAACGACCACGATCCGAAGTTGACGCCGGAGCAGCGGGTGAAGCTGCTGGAGTCCTTCGAGCGGGACCTGTGCGCGAACACGGCGGCCGGCGATCCTGAGAAGGCTGCGCCCGACGCCGCCCAGGACGTCGAACTCGGCAAGCCGGAGATCACGACGAAGTACTCGATGACCGAGGTGAAGGTCCCGCTCACGGTCACGAACCACAGCTCGAAGAAGTCGAACTACTCGGTCGAGCTGGAGTGGGTCGACGCGGAGGGTACGCGGGTGCACAACGAGACGGCATACATCGAGAACGTGCGGCCGACCCAGACGACGAAGGAGAACCAGGACGTCTACGCCGAGGAGGCCGTGATGGAGAAGATCAAGGATCTGCCGGTGAAGATATCGGGCGTGAAGCGCACCGAGTCGTTCTGAGACCAGCCGCGCTTCCGGCCCACCGCCGCGTTCGTCCGACGGTACGTCGAGCACGCGAAGCCAGGGGTTCGCCGCCGGGACAGCGTGCATGCAGCCGGGCACATCCTCCCCGGCCCCGTCAGCGCCGGCCGGCCCGGCGAAGAGAGCAAAACGTACGAGTACGAGGAGAAGCCGTGAACCGGATACCACCGCAGCCGCAGTACCAGCCCTTCCGGCAGCCGATTCCGCCGCGGCGGGGTGGGCGCAGCATGAAGACCGTCGCCCTTGTGGCGGGGGCGGCCGTCGGGGGTCTTCTCCTGTTGGGGGTCGTCATGGGGAACCGGGGATCCTCGGTACCGGAGCCGCGGTCGCCCCGTGAGGCGTACATGAGCGGCTGGACGGCCCTGCGGGACGGAAAGGCGAAGGAAGGCTCCGAATCGTCGTGCGCTGCGCTGGTGGACCCTCGGGAGTCGGAGGATCTCCGGAAGGCGTTTCGGCAGGGCTGCACGGACCGTGTGCTGATGCACGGGAACAGGTCGGATGAGTACGCGGACACGAAGATGCCGCAACCGGTGGAGGACACGGGCGACGTGATCCACGGAGATGAGAGCGATCCCTCGCCCGTGACGCCGTCGCCGCAGGTGAAACCTCAGGACTGTGGCTGGGTGGCTCCTCCCCCCGTGTTCGTTCCCGGGCCCCCGGAGCGCGACAGGTACGGCGGCATCATCGCGGGAACCGAGCACGGGCGTTGGCAGCAGCAGCCGCAGCAGTGGGTGTGCCGGTGAGCGCGCATGCGCTTCAGCGGCGCGCGGGCCGGTCGTGTTCGGGGTGTCGGGCGGCGTTCGCGGGTGAGGGTCGCCGATCAGTACCGCGACGTCCAGGAAGTCGCACGAGGCCCCTGCCCTCGGGCGGGCGCCTTCGTCGTGTTCTGGGATGTCCCCACGGCCTCGTCGGCCGGGCGCTACGCTCCCCCGGAATTCGACGAAGTGTCAGAGGAGCCCCATGCCCAGCCTGCCCGCCGACGGCGCGCCCCTGCCGGACCAGCCTCCGCCGCCGGGCCGGTTCGGTTCCCCGCAGAGGACCCTCCTGGGATGCGGCGGGATGGCGACGGTCTTCCTCCTGCTGCTCCTGGTCGTCGCGGCGTGCTCCGAAAGGACGCCGGCGAAGCCTCTGCCGGCGCCCACGGTGACCGCCACGGTCACCGTCACCGCACAGCCCGCACCTGCTCTCCGTCCCATGCCCCGGATCGTGGGATCCACGTACGCGGACGCGGCGAAGCAGATCGAAGTCCTCGGCGGAGGCTCCCTGCAGCGCAGGAGCGTCTATACGGACGTCGTCCTCCCCGCCGATACGGGCACCTGGCTGGTGTGCATCCAGGGACCGGCCCCGGGAGAAGGAATCACCAACGGCGGACAGCGGGCTGCCCTGGCCGCGCCGGATGCGACATGCCCGGAGCGAGAAGGGACTCGACTCCACCCGGAGGCCCGCCCGACCCCCACCCCGCCCCCGGCTCCGGCCCCCGCGCCCCCCAAGGGCGACGGCAAGGGGTCGTCCTCCGGGGCCAGTAGCAGCGGCGGCGGCACGTCCTCGGGAGGGGGCGGCACGAGCGGCGGCACGAACAGCGGGGGCACCAGCGGCGGAGGCACCAGCGGCGGCGGAGGCAGGAGCGGCATCCAGTTCGGCCAGTCCTGCTCTCCTGTCGGTGCCAGCGCGACGACGTCGGACGGCCGCCCTGCGAAGTGCTTCATGGGCAGGGACGGCCACGCACGCTGGGGATACCGGAACTAGCCCGACATCCGGGTGGAACGACGGCTTCAGCCGGGGTAGTTGGTGCGCCAGGGCTCGTAGTACGGGTTGTCCTCGCAGCGTTCCATGATCTCCACCTTCTTCACCGTGTCCACCGGACAGACGGCCACGATGAACGAGCGGGCGATGCCGCCCGGGAAGGCCACCTCGACCTGGGAGGCGTACTTGTGGGTGTCGCCGATGGTCTGGTTGACGTCCACGCCGCCGGGGGCGTCGATGTAGTAGTTCCAGCCACTCTTCCAGGACTTGTACAGGTCGTGGTTGTAGGTCGTGGAGACGTACGGGGAGGGCTGGTTGACCAGGACGTAACTCTCGATGTCGTACTGGCCGTTCAGGGTGTCCCTGGGCAGGAAGCCCTCCTCGAAGACCACCGACGGCGGGCGGCCGTCCGAGCGGTAGAGCTGCTTGCAGTTGATCCGCCAGGACGGGGAGGGAGTGATGCGCTCCACCTCCACGCGTTCGTCGGCGGCGGCGAAGAGGTGGTCCCGGACCCGGGGACAGGAGTTCGCGGGAGCCGCCGCGTGGACCGATCCGGGGGCGGCGGCCGGGGCGGAGGCGGAGGCGGAGGCCGGGGGCAGCAGGGCGGCGGCGAGGACGGTCGCGAGGACGGCGGCGCGACGGCGCAGGGCACGAAGGGTGATCATGGGCCCACCCTGGTGCCGTCGGGCCGCGCCCGGGGGCATCCTCACCCGTTGGTGAGCGTGTCGAATTTCGCCTCGACTGCCTTGCTTCGGGCGAGAGTTGATGATGGAACGATCCTGCTGGGCCGGAGCGCGCCAGGGGGCTCTGGGTAGGCTCGCGCACCACGGCGGTTCCATGCCGCGTGATCTTGGGGGTCATTTCATGTCCGTACATCGAGGCGTGCGTCGAGGCCTGCATCGAGGCGTTGCCCTGGCAGCCGCCGTGGGGGCCGCCGTCCTCCTCCTCGCCGGGTGCGGGGAGCCCGCCACCCCGGAGGGCAAGGACTCCGGCACACCGGGATCCGCGCCCACCCCGACCGGGTCCGGGCCCTCGGTGCCGATGCCGGGGCTCATCGGGAAGACCTCCACCGAGGCCGAGACCCTCGTCACGCCGCTGTTCACCAAGCCGGTCGAGGCGCGCAGCGCCTACGGCGACGTCCCGCTCGCCACCGATCACGGCCCGTGGGCGGTCTGCTTCCAGACCCCGGCCGCGGGCACTCCCGTGGCGGGCGGCGCCACCGTCGAGATCTTGCTCGTAGCACCCGGGATCCAGTGCCCGTCCGCGGCCGGCGCCTCCCTGCATCCGCCCAAGGGGCCGAGCCCCGCCGAGACCCCGGTCCCCTCCGCGGACCCGGGCCATCCGAAGCCGAAACAGCCGAAATCCAGCCCGACCCCGGCCCCCGGTCCCCGGGACGTCCACTACGAGAACTGCACCGAGGCCAAGGCCGCCGGCGCCGCCCCGATCCGGCGCGGCGAGCCCGGTTACGGCAAGCACCTCGACCGGGACGGCGACGGCATTGCATGCGACAAGTAAGAGGGTAGGGAGGGGGGTTGGGGCGCCCCGCGCTGCGGCGAATTCCGGCCATGCCCCCGCAGGCCTAGCCCCCGATGGGGGTCCGCCCCCAGAATCGCCCGGTCGGGACAGTTCTGAGGGCGGGCGGAGCCATGGCATCAGCGCAAGCGGCACGGACGGGCACCAGTGGCGGTGGCCGTCGCGGTACGGAGATACCCCGGCTGGAGGGCGCCCCGCTGCTCGGGTCGCTCGCCGACCTGAAGTCGGACGCCCTCGGTACGTACCAGCGGGCGCGCCACCTGCACGGTGACGTGGTGCGGATCACGGCCGGCCCGCCGGGGCTGCGCACCGAGCTGCACTGCGTGTTCTCGGCGGAGGGGGCCCAGCAGGTCCTGGCCTCGCAGGCGGCCAACTTCCGCAAGGACAACGCCCTGTACCAGGAGGTCCGCGTCGCCCTCGGCAACGGTCTGCTCACCAGTCAGGACGAGGACTACCTGCGTCAGCGGCGGCTGGTCCAGCCGCTGTTCACCAAGCGCCGGGTGGACGGGTACGCGGAGGCGGTGGCGACCGAGACCGCTTCCGCCCTCGACGCCTGGGACGCGACCCCGGACGGGGTCGTCGACGTCGCGCAGGAGATGACGGCGCTGGCGCTGCGCGCCGTCTCCCGGATCCTCTTCGGCGCCGACGTGGACGCCACCGCCGATGTCGTGGACCGGTGCTTTCCGGTCATCACCGCCTATGCGATGCGCCGCGGCTACTCGCCCGTCAACCTCCCCCGCACCTGGCCCACTCCGGGCAACAAGCGGGCGGCTGCCTCGATGGACGAGCTGTACGCGGTGTGCGACGGGATCATCGCCGAGCGCCGCCGGATCACGGGGGCGGGTGAGGGGGACGGCCAGGATCTGCTGTCGCTGCTCGCCACCGCGAGCAGCGCGGACGACGGGGAGTTCGATGCCACCGAGCTGCGCGACCAGGTCCTGATCTTCCTGCTGGCCGGGCACGAGACGACCGCCACCTCGCTCGCCTTCTCCCTGCACCTGCTGGCCCGCCATCCCGATCTCCAGGACCGCGCCCGCGCCGAGATCGCCGCGGTCCTGGGCGACCGTACGCCCGGGGCCGCCGACCTCGACCGGCTCCCGTACCTCTCCCAGGTGCTCAAGGAGGCCATGCGGCTCTACCCCGCGGCCCCCGTCCTCGGCCGCCGCTCGGTCGCCGCGGCCGAGGTCGACGGGCACACCATCCCGGCCGGCGCCGACGTGATCGTGGCGCCCTGGGTGACCCACCGCCACCCCGCCTACTGGCCGGACCCGGAGCGCTTCGACCCGGACCGGTTCACCCCGGAGGCGGAGGCGGCCCGGCCGCGGTACGCCTGGCTGCCCTTCGGAGGCGGTCCGCGCGCCTGCATCGGACAGCACTTCTCCATGCTGGAGTCGGTGATCGCACTGGCGATGCTGCTGCGGGCCTACGAGTTCGAGGCGGTCGACACCGAGATCTCCGTCGTCGCCGGGATCACCCTGCTCACCACCGGTCCGGCGCGCTGCCGGATCCGCCGCCTGAGGGCCTGACTCCGTCGTCTACCGGGCTTCGGCGCCCGCCGCCGGTGTGTGGTTGCCCTGGAGGCGGGCGAGGTCCGAGGGCCGCACCTGGATGACGAAGAGCGCGATGAGCGCCGTGACCAGGGTGAAGGCGGCCGCGGCCACGAAGGCGGCGCTGACGCCCGAGGTGAGGACCTGGTCGCTCCAGGGCTTGGGGTACTGCTTGGTCTTGGCGAAGAAGAGTTTCTGCTCAGGGGTGGCGGTGCGCAGGAAAGAGCCCGCCTGGTCCCTGGCCTCGTTGCGGCTGGCCGTGCCGAAGACGGTGACGAGGATGGACAGGCCCAGCGAGCCGCCCACCTGCTGCATCGCGTTCAGCAGTCCGGAGGCCGCGCCCGATTCCCGGTCGGGGACGTTCGAGAGCGCCATCAGGGTCAGGGAGACGAACTGCATGCCCATGCCTGCGGCGAACAGCAGCATCGGGCCCAGGATGCTGCCCAGGTAGGTCGAGTGGATGTCGGTCTGTGTGAGCCAGGCCAGTCCGGCGGCCGAGAACAGGGAGCCGGCCACCATGAACGGTTTGGGGCCGAACTTGGGCAGCCCCTGGGAGGTGATCCCCGCCGTCACCGCGATCATCGCGCTGACCGGCAGGAAGGCGAGCCCGGCCCGCAGCGGGCTGAACCCCAGCACGTTCTGCACGAACAGGGTCAGGAAGAAGAACATGCCGAAGATCGCGCAGGCGAAGAAGAGCATGATCGCGTACGTACCGGCCCGGTTGCGGTCGGCGAACATGTGCAGCGGGGTGATGGGCTGGGGCGAGCGCCGTTCGTTGACCACGAAGAGGGTCAGCAGGACCACGGCCGCCGCGAAGGAGCCGAGGGTCAGCCCGTCCAGCCAGCCGTCCTGGGACGCGCGGATGAATCCGTAGACCAGGGCGACCATGCCGAGGGTGGAGAGCAGGGCGCCCGCGAGGTCGAAGTGTCCGGGCCGGCGGGCGGATTCGCGGATCACCTTCGGGGTGACCAGGGCGATCAGCAGGGCGATCGGTACGTTGACGAAGAGCACCCAGCGCCAGTTCAGCCACTCCACGAGCACCCCGCCGGCCAGCAGCCCGATCGCGCCGCCGCCGGCCGAGACGCCGGCGAAGACCCCGAAGGCCCGGTTGCGTTCGGGTCCTTCGCGGAAGGTGGTGGTGATCAGCGCGAGGGCGGTCGGCGAGGCGATGGCGCCGCCGACGCCCTGGAGGGCGCGTGCGGCCATCAACTGGCCGGCGTTCTGGGCGAACCCGCCCAGCAGGGAGGCCAGGCCGAAGAGCAGGACGCCGAAGATGAAGACGCGCCGCCGGCCGAGGATGTCGCCGGTGCGGCCGCCGAGGAGCAGCAGGCCGCCGAAGGTGAGGGTGTAGGCGTTGACGACCCAGGACAGGCTCTCGGTGGAGAAGTCGAGTGCGGTCTGGATGTGCGGCAGCGCGATGTTCACGATGGTGATGTCGAGAACGACCATGAGCTGGCAGGAGGCGAGCACGAGCAGAGCTAGTCCGTGACGGCCTTCCTTGCCCTGGACCTTGCCGTCGGTCCCGGTGCTGGTACTGCTCGGCGTAGCGTTCGGGTCCACTTTTTCGACGCTAAACCTGTACTGGGGGTGCCACCACTCGAACGGCCTAGCCTATGCGACATATGCCATGTGGTATTTCACATGACACACTGATTTCATGGATCGCATGGATGACTTCCTCAGGCTCTCCGCGAGCACCGCCCGGTTCACCTACGGCGCCCCGCGCGCCTTCGCCTTCGGTGACGAAGGCAGGCTCCTCTGGTTCCTCCGCTCCACCGGCCCCACCGATCCCTTCGACAGCCTCTGGGTCCTGGACACCGCCACCGGCACCGAAACCCGGCTCGCCGACCCCCGCGAACTGTCCCCGGAGCCCGCACCCCTCCCCGTCGTCGAGCGCCGGCTGCGCGAGCGCTCGCGGCTCGTCGCCGCCGGGATCGGCTCGTACGCGCTCTCCGCCGACGGGCTCACCGCGGTGTTCGCCCTCTACGGGCGCCTCTACGAAGTCACCCGCGCGGCCGGCGCCGGAACGCCCGCGCAGCCCAAGGAACTCCCCACCGCCGGTCCCGTCTTCGACCCGCGCCCGAGCCCCGATGCCTCCCGCATCGCCTACGTCACCGGCGACGCCCTCCACACCGTCCCCGGCGGCCGGATCAGCCCCGACGACGGAGCCCGCTGGGGCGTCTCGGAATTCGCCGCCGCCGAGGAGCTCGACCGGCACCGGGGGCACTGGTGGTCCCCCGACGGGGAGCGCCTGCTGGCCGCCCGCGTCGACGAATCCGCCCTCCAGCGGCGCTGGTTCGCCGACCCGGCGCACCCGGAGCTGCCGGCCGAGGACTTCGCCTACCCCGAGGCGGGCGGCCCCAACGCCGACGTGCGGTTCTGGGTGCTCGGACCGGGCACGGACGCCGCGGTCCGGCTCGACTGGGACACCGAGACCTACCCGTACGTCTCCGACGCGGAGTGGGACTCCGCCGCCGAGATCCTGCTCACCGTGCAGGACCGGCTCCAGCAGAACGTCCTGCTGCTCTCCGCGGACCCGGACACCGGGCGCACCCGGGAGCTGTCGCGCACCACGCACCCCCAGTGGGTGGACCCCATGCTCCCCGGCACCCCGGCGCGCCTGGCCGACGGCCGGATGCTCACCTCGGCCGACACCCCCGGCGGGGCGGCCCGCGCGCTCGCTCTGGACGGTGTACTGCTCACCGGCGACGGGCTCCAGGTCCGCAGGGTGGCGGGCACCCACGGGAACCGGCTGCTGATCGAGGCCGGGCGGCGCGACCCCGCCGAGCAGCAGGTGCTCCTGCTGGACCCGGACACGGGCGAGGTGTCCCCGCTCGCGGACGGGCCCGGGGTGCACGCCGTCCTGGCGGCCTCCGCCGGGGCGCTGCTGCTGAGCTCCGCCGACGCCGACGGGATCCGGCGGGTCCTGCGGACCGCCGACGGGAGGGAGTCCTGCCCCGGCGACCAGTCGCAGCCGCTGCCGTACCGGGTGGTCCCGGTGCTGGAACGGGTCACCGAGCACGGGGTGCCCACCGCCCTGGTGCTGCCGCGCGGGCACGTCCCCGGCACGCGGCTGCCCGTCCTGATGGACAGTTACGGCGGCCCCGGCATGCAGGACGTCAGCGCCGAGCCGCGCCGCTGGCAGCACCGGCAGTGGTGGGCCGACCAAGGCTTCGCCGTGGTCACCGTCGACAACCGCGGCACCGCGCACGTCTCGCCGCGGTTCACCCACGCCATGTTCCGGGGCTTCTCCGAGGTCACCCTGGAGGACCAGGTCGCCGCCCTGCAGGCGCTCGGCGCGCGCCACGCCGACCTCGACCTGACCCGGGTGGGCATCCGCGGCTGGTCGTACGGCGGGTACCTGTCCGCGCTCGCGGTGCTGCGCCGCCCGGACGTCTTCCACGCGGCGGCGGCCGGGGCCGCCCCGACCGACTTCCGGCAGTACGACACGGCGTACACCGAGCGCTACCTGGGGCTGCCCCAGGCGCACCCGGAAGTGTACGAGCGGGACAGCCTGCTCGCCGACGCGGCGGGCCTGCGCCGGCCGCTGCTGCTGGTCACCGGGCTGGCCGACGACAACGTCCACCCCTCGCACACCCTGCGGCTCTCGCAGGCCCTGACCGACGCGGGCCGCCCCCACCAGCTCCTCGCGCTGCCGGGCGTCACGCACATGACCCCGGGCGGAGTACGGGAGAAGGTCATGGCGCTGGAGCTGGAGTTCTTCCGCAAGGAGCTGGGCCTGGCCTGAGGCGTGGGGGGGGGGGGGGGGGCCCCCCCCCCCCCCCCCCCCCCCCCCCCCACCGCCACCGGAACGACGGAAGGGCCCCGGAGCGAGATCATCGCTCCGGGGCCCTCCCCGTACCCGGGTTCCCCGCCGGTCCCCCGGGCCGCGGCTACGCCATGTGGCAGGCCACCTCACGGGAGGCGACCGTCCGCAGCAGCGGCCGTTCGGTGCGGCAGATCTCCTGCGCCACGGGGCACCTGGGGTGGAAGGTGCAGCCGGGGGGCGGGGCGGCCGGACTCGGCGGATCGCCGAGCAGCACGATCCGCTCGCGCCGCCGCTCGGCCGCCGGGTCGGGCAGCGGAACGGCGGACAACAGCGCCCTGGTGTAAGGGTGCTGGGGGTTCTCGTAGAGCGACTTCTTGTCGCCCATCTCCACGATCCGGCCGAGGTACATGACCGCGACCCGGTCGCTGACCCGTTTGACGACCGAGAGGTCGTGCGCGATGAACACGTAGGCCAGGCCCAGTTCGGCGCGCAGCCGCTCCATCAGGTTGACGATCTGCGCCTGGACGGAGACGTCGAGCGCCGACACCGGTTCGTCGGCGATGATCAGCCGGGGGCTGGTGGCGAGCGACCGGGCGATGCCGATGCGCTGCGCCTGACCGCCGGAGAACTCGTGCGGATAGCGGTCGATGTGCTCCGGGATCAGTCCGACGAGCTCCATCAGCTCGGCGGCCCGGCGTCGGGCGTCCGCCGCGCTCGAACCCTGCACCAGCAGCGGGTCGGAGATGATCCGGGCCACCGTCTGGCGGGGGTTGAGGGAGGAGTGCGGATCCTGGAAGACCATCTGGAGGTTCCGCCGCAGGGGGCGCAAGGCGCCCTGGGAGAGCCGGCTGATGTCCTTGCCGTCGAACTCGACGCTTCCGGAGGTCGGTTCCAGCAGCCGGACCAGCATCCGCCCGGTGGTGGACTTGCCGCAGCCCGATTCGCCCACGAGGCCCAGGGTCCGGCCTGCCTCCAGGTCGAAGGAGACCCCGTCGACGGCGCGCACGGGCGCCCCCCGGCGCCCGGTCGCGGTCCGTTTGCCGGGGAAGGACATCGTCAGGTCGCGCACCCGCAGCAGCGGCGGCGGGGTCTCTCCGCGGGCCGCCGGGACGCGGTCGGTGCGGGTGTCCGGCTGGTTCGTCGTGCTCATCGGGTCACCTCCCGGACGGCGCCCGCGAAGTGGCAGGCGGACTCGCGGCCGGCGTCGCCGTAGGGACGCAGTGCGGGCCGCACCGTGGCGCAGCGCTCGCGGTCCGCGTCGTCGGCCGCGGCCGCCACGGGGCAGCGCGGGGCGAAGGCGCATCCCGGGGCCGGGGCGAGCAGGGAGGGCGGGGAGCCGGGGATGGCCCGCAGCGGCTCGTCGTCGGCGTCGTCCAGCCGGGGGAGGGAATCGAGGAGCCCCCGGGTATAGGGGTGCGCCGGGTCGGCGAACAGGTCGTCCACCGGTGCCTGTTCGGCGGCCCGGCCGCCGTACATGACGAGTACCTCGTGGGCGACCCGGGCGACCACACCCAGATCGTGGGTGATCATGACGACGCCGAGTCCGCGTTCCTGCTGGAGCCCGGCGATCAGCTCCAGGATCTGCGCCTGCACGGTGACGTCGAGGGCGGTGGTGGGCTCGTCGGCGATCAGCAGGTCGGGTTCGCACGCCAGCGCCATGGCGATCATCGCTCGCTGGCGCATGCCGCCGGAGAACTGGTGCGGGTACTCCCCCGCCCGGCGGGCGGGTTCGGGAATGCCCACCTCGCCGAGCATGTCGACGGCGCGCCGTTTCGCGGCCGCCCGGCCGGCCCGGAAGTGGACCCGGAAGTGCTCGGCGATCTGCTCGCCGACCGTGTAGTAGGGGTGCAGGCTGGACAGCGGGTCCTGGAAGATCATGGCCATCTTGCGGCCGCGCAGCTTGGAGAGCTCCTTCTCGGACCTGGTGGTCAGCTCCTGCCCGTCGAGGGCGATGGAGCCGCCGATCTCGGCGCCCCGGTGCAGGCCCATGACGGCGAGGGAGGTGACGGACTTGCCCGAGCCGGACTCGCCGACGATGCCGAGCGTGCGGCCTGCCTCGACGGTGAAATCGAGGGAGTCGACGGCGCGCACGGTGCCGCGCGGCGTGGTGAACGTGACCTGCAGGTCGCGCACTTGGAGCAAGGGGGCCTTGGGTGCTTCGGGTGCTTCGGGAGGAGGGGCCATCAGTACCTCACCCTCGGGTCGATGACGGCGTACAGGAGGTCGACGGCGAGGTTCGCGACGACGATGAAGAAGGCGGCCAGCAGGGTGACCCCGAGCACGACGGGCTGGTCCGAGCTGACCAGGGCCCCGTAGAACAGCCGCCCGATGCCCGGGAGTCCGAAGATGGACTCGGTGATGACGGCTCCGGCGAGCAGGCCGCCGAGGTCCATGCCGAAGATGGTGAGGATCGGGGTCATCCCGGAGCGCAGTCCGTGTTTGACCACGACGGTCCGCTCGGGCATTCCCTTGGCGCGGGCGGTACGGATGTACGGCTCGGCCATCGCCTCGATCATCGAACCGCGGCTCTGGCGGGCGTACATGGCGGCGTAGAGCAGGGCGAGCGCGGTCCAGGGCAGGAGCAGGTTGCTCGCCCAGGCGAGCGGGTTGTCGGTGAAGGCCTGGTAGGCGGGGTAGGGCAGGAGCCCGGCGATCCGGATGACTCCGTAGATGAGCATCACGGAGGTGAAGTACACCGGCAGGGAGGCGGCGGCGACCGCGCCGACCATGAGGACCTTGTCCGTGACCGTGTCCTTGCGCAGGGCGGCGGTGACTCCCGCGCCGAGTCCGAGGACGAGCCAGAGGGCGGCCGCGCCGACGGCGAGGGAAGCGGAGACCGGGAGCCGGTCCATCAGCAGGTCCCATACGGGCAGGGAGTTCTCGTAGGAGTAGCCCAGGCAGGGGAAGTCGCACTGGACGGCGTACTGGCCGGTGCCGAGGGTGCGTCCGGTGAAGATCCCGGTGAGGAACTCGCCGAACTGCCGCCACAGCGGCCGGTCCAGGCCGAGGTACGCGCGTACGTCGGCCAGCCGCTCGGCGCTGCAGGTCTTGCCGCAGGCGGCCGCGGCCGGGTCGGAGGGGAGCACGTAGAAGATGAGGAAGGTGACGGCGGCGATGGCCAGGAGGACGCCGGCGAGGGCGAGCAGCCGGCGCGCGAGGTAGAGGATCACGTCCGGCCGCCCCTCGGGTCGAGGATGTCGCGCAGGGCGTCGCCGAGCAGGGTGAAGGCGAGGACCGCGAGGAAGAGGAAGAGGCTGGGGATGACGAAGTACATGGGGTCGGTCTCGTAGAAGGCCACGGACTCGGCGATCATCTGGCCCCAGGAAGGGGTGGGCGGGCGGACGCCGACGCCGAGGTAGCTGAGCGCGGCCTCGGTGCTGATCATGCCGGGGATGAGCAGGGTGGTGTAGGCGATCACCGGGCCGGAGACCCCCGGGAGGATGTCGCGGGTCAGGATCCGCCAGGAGCTCGACCCGCCGACGCGGGCGGCGTCCACGTACTCGCGGTGTTTGAGCGAGAGTGCCTGGCCGCGGACGACGCGGGCGACGCCGGGCCAGCCGAAGACGCCGATGACGACGGTCATGAGGACGATGCGGTTGACGTCCTTGGCCACCGACAGCATCGCGATCATGAAGATGAGGGACGGGAAGGACATCGTCAGGTCCATCAGGCGGGACAGGACGGTGTCGGTGCGGCCGCCGAAGTAGCCGGCCGCGATGCCGGCGGCGGTGCCCGCGACGACCACGATGGCGGTGGCCGCGAAGGCGATGAGGAGCGAGACCTGGGCTCCGTTGACGACGCGGGCGAACAGGTCGCGGCCGCTGACGGGTTCCACGCCGAGCCAGTGCTCGGGGCTGATCCCGCCGAAGGAGCCCAGCGGCTGACCGCCGAGGTAGGGGTCGATGGCGGACTTGTCGAACTCGTCCGGGCCCCAGCCGCCGAGGGTGCCCAGCCAGGGGGCGGTGGCGGCCATCAGGACGAAGAGCAGGACGACGCAGAGGCTGACGCGGACGGCGGGGCGGCGGCGGAGTTCCCGCCGGGCGAGCTGCCAGGGGCTGCTGCCCGGGGGGAGGGCCCCGGCCGGTGCGCCGTCCGGGGCTGCCGGAAGGGCGGCGCCCGGTCCGGCGGCGCCCGGTGCGGTGGTGGTCATGGTGTCAGGGGCCCCCGCGTCCTCAGCCCTGGCTCTTCGCGGGGTCCTTGAGGCCGACGGTGGCGTAGTCGATCTGGCCGACCCAGACGGGGTGGCCGAAGGCGCCGGCGATGTTGGTGCCGACGAGCAGCGGCTTGCGCTCCAGCAGGAGGGGGATGGCCGGGGACTTCTTCATGATCTCGGCGTCGAGGTCGATCCAGGCCTGGTTGGCCTGCTTGGCGTCGGCCATGGCGTTGATCTCGTCGATCCGCTTCATGGTGGCGTCGTCGCGGAACTGGGCGTTGTTGCCCTGGTTGCCCTTGTCCTTGATGGTGCGTCCGTCGAAGACGAAGGGGATCCAGGTGGAGCCGGACGGGTAGTCGGGGCACCAGCCGGCGAGCGACATGTCGGGGGTCGTGGAGAGGTCGCCGATGACGTCGTAATAGGCGCCCGGGTCGACCGTGTCGATGACGACCTCGACGCCGGCCCGGGCGAGGCCCTGCTGGAGGGCCTCCGCCTTGCCCTTGTCTCCGGTGGAGACGGCGAGCGAGACCTTCAGGGTCTCCTTGCCGGCCGCCTTGAGGAGTTCCTTGGCCTTGGCGGGGTCCCCGGACGGGGCGATCTTGAGGGTGTCGGCCTGCTTGCCGCCGGACATGGCCGGGGGCAGGTAGGCGGTGGCGATCTCGTTGAGGGCCGGGCCGCCGCCCGCGGTGATCACGGCCTCCTTGTCCACGGCGTACTGCACGGCCTCGCGGACCTTGGGGTCGTTGAAGGGCGCGCGCGAGTTGTTGAGGTGGAGCATCTCGGTACAGCCCTGGGACTCGGCCAGCAGCCGCGACTTGATCTCCGGCTTGGGCAGCACCTTGGGGGCGCTCTCGGGCCGCATGTCGGACCACTGGACGGAGGAGGCGTCGGCGCCCTCCCCGGCGATGATCCGGTCGTCGATCTGGCCGCCCTTGAGACCCATGACGACCACGAACTTGTCCGGGTAGGCCTTGCGGACGGAGTCGGTCTTGGCGTCCCAGTGCTCGTTGCGGACCAGGACCAGCTTCTTGTCGCGGTCGTACGACTCGATCTTGTACGGGCCGGAGGAGAACGGGCGGGCGTCGTACTGCGTGCCCTTCTCCTGCGACTCGGGGACCGGAGCGAAGGTGGGGAGGGTCGCGGTCGCGGAGAACTCGGCGACGGGACGCTTCAGTTCGAAGACGATCGTGCGGTCGTCGGGGGTCTTCACGGAGTCGAGGTGCTTGCCCTGGAGCGGGCCCTTGTAGCCCTCGGTACCGGCGAGGTACTGGGCCGCGTAGTCGGGGCCGCCGGTGAGGTCGGGGGCCATCGAGCGCTCGACGTTGTACTTGATGTCCTGCGCCTTGATGGGCGAGCCGTCCTCGTACTTCACGCCCTCCTTCAGGGTGAAGGTCCAGGTGCGGCCGCCGTTGGAGGAGGTGCCGAGGTCGGTGGCGAGGTCGGGGACCAGCTCGCTGCCGGCCTTGCCCGGTTCGGCCTTGAAGGTGACCAGGGTGCGGTAGAGGAGGCGGGTGCCGAAGTCCATGGTCGGCATGACCCAGTTGCGGGCGGGGTCGAGGTGGGCGAAGTCCTGGTTGGACAGGACGGTGAGGGTGCCGCCCTTGACGGGCGCACCGCCGAGGATCTTCCCGTCGTTGGCGGAGGCGGGGTTGGAGGCCCCTGCACCTGCGGCGGAGCCCTTCTTGGGGTCGGAGCAGCCCGAGGCGCCGAGTGCGAGTGCGGCCACCAGGGCGGTGGCGAGGGCGAGTTGGGTGCGCTTGGTCATGGGTCACTCCAGTGAAGGGCCGCGCTCTATGATGTGACCGGTAACATAGTAATGTGAAATTGTACTGACAAGGGGTTGGACCCAGGTTGGACCCACCGTTATCCAGCCGTGTCCAAATCAGCGGGTGCGGAGGGGTGTTGGGCATGCCGAACGCCGGGCGCGCCACTGCGCGGCCCGGCGTCGTAGGAGGAGCGGGGGGGGCTGGGGGTGGGGGCTGGGGGTGGGGGCCTAGAGGCCCGAGCCCAGGCGCCCCTTGGGGCGGCCCACCGGCTCGTCGCGGCCTTGCGCCCAGAGGGAGCGGACGTGGCCCAGGTGGCGGGTCATGCAGGCTTCGGCCGCCTCCGCGTCGCCGGTGAGCATCAGGTCCAGGAGCTCGATGTGCTCCTCGGCGGAGGAGACCAGCTTGCCGGCCTCGTCCAGGCCCGTCAGGCCGTACAGCCGGGAACGCTTGCGCAGGTCGCCGACGGTTTCCACCAGGCGGTCGTTGCCCGAGAGGCCGAGGAGGGTGAGGTGGAATCGGCGGTCGGCCTCCAGGTAGCCGATGAGGTTGTGCTCGCGCGCGCTGGTGACGATCTCCTGCGCGATGGGGCGCAGGGCCTCCAGGGCCTCGGGCGTGGCGATCTTCGTGATCTTGCCGATGGTCGGGACCTCGATCATCGTGCGCAGCTCGGTGTACTGGTCCAGATCGCGCTCGCTGACCTCCGTGATCCGGAAGCCCTTGTTGCGGACCGGTTCCACCAGACCCTCGCGGGCCAGGTCGAGCATGGCCTCGCGCACCGGGGTGGCCGAGACGCCGAGTTCGGCCGCGAGGCCGGGGGCGGAGTAGACGCTCCCGGGGCGCAGCTCACCCGCTATCAGGGCTGCCCGCAGGGCGTGGCCGACCTGGTCGCGGAGCCGTTCCTGAGCCTTGATGAGACTGTGCTGCTTCAGGTCACCCATTGCATTTCCTCCGAGACCGCTCACACCACCGGCGTGCGGAGGAACAGCGTACAATGTCACGTTGCGCTTGCTCCTCAGCGGATGCCGCCCCCGGCGGCCTCGAACAGGGCCACCGCCACAGCCAGATCTTCCCAGGCCATGCCCACACTCTTGAAGAGCTGTGGACAACTCGCCGCCCCCGGGCCCGGCAGCCGTCCCGCGACCAGGTCGGCCAGGGTGCCGCTGATGTGACCGGCGCCGATCGCCCCCTCCGCCTCCGGCACCAGCAGGTCCCCCGCCTCCCGCAGAGCCGCCGCACGCGACTCCACGTAGACGGCCGCCCGCCGGACCAGCGCCGTGTCCACCTCACGGGCGTCCGGCTCGTGCGAGCCGACCGCGACCACGGTGGCGCCCGGCCCGATCAGCCGCCCGTCGAAGAGGGGCTCGCGGGAGGTGGTGCAGCAGATCACCAGGTCGGCGTCGGCCACTTCCGCCGCCACCCCCTGCCGGGCGGGGACGCCCAGCCCCCGCGCGTGCGCCGCCAGTTTCTCCGCACCGTCGGCGCCGGCCGGTGACCCCGCACGGGCCACGACCACCACCTCCGCCGGCTGCCGCATCGCGTGCACCGCTTCGAGGTGCCCGTACGCCTGCGGTCCCGATCCGAAGATCAGCAGCCTCGGCGGCCGCCCGGCCGGGGCCAGGTGGCGCAGCGCGAGCGCCGAGACCGCCGGGGTGCGCAGGGTGGTCAGCGCCGCCCCGTCGAGCAGGGCGAGGGGGCGCAGGGTGGGGCCGTCCAGGAGGAGGTAGGACCCGGTGATCCGGGGCAGACCGAGCGCCGGGTTCCCCGGGGCCACCCCGGCGATCTTCACGCCGGCGTAGGACCCGGTGGCGGCCGGCATCAGCAGCAGCTCGCCGCCTCCGGGCACCGGCAGGGCGCTGCGCGGCGGGCAGGTCTCCGGGTCCAGCCCGGCCAGCAGGACGCCGGCCAGCGCGTCCGCGGCGGCGGCCGGGGTCAGCAGACCGGCCATCTCGGCGCCCGACAGCTGGGGGATCACAGCAGGAACCCCGTGCCGAGCGCGTCCTGCGGGTCGGCCGAGAAGAGGTGCTCGCCCGTGCGGTACGCCGTACCGGTGACCTCCGTGACCACGCCTTCGGCCACCCGCGCGGCGACGCGGCCGGTGAACACCGTGCCCACGACCGACTCGTGCAGCAGGTCCTCCCCCTCCCCCAGCCGCCCGTCCTCGGCCAGCAGCGCGAGCCGTGCCGAGGTGCCGGAGCCGCAGGGCGAGCGGTCGATCTGGCCGTCGGCGAAGACGGTGACGTTGCGCTGGTGCGGTCCGAAGGGGGTGTCGGGGAGCTCCTCGTACAGGGTCACCCCGTACACCCCGGAGAGCAGCGGCCCGTCCGGGTGCCAGGTCCCGGGGTGGGTGGCGAGGGCGGCCCGGATCTCCTTCCCGGCGCGCACGAGCTCGGGCAGGGAGCCCGGGGTCACGTCCAGGCCGAGGTCCCGGGCGGACAGGGAGGCGTAGCAGGCCCCCGCATGGGCGATGTCCACCTCGGCCATGCCCAGAGTGGTGGCGACGGGCACCTTGCGGGCGCTGGTGCGGGCCGGGACGTTGCGGAAGGTGACCCCGGTGGTACGGCCCTGGGCGCGGTGCACGGTCGCGCCGACCCGCCCCGAGGGCACGTCGATGCGCACCTGGACGTCCCCGTCGTCCGGGGCGGCGACCCGGCCGGTGTCCACGGCCCAGGCGCCCAGCGCCATGGTGCCGTGGCCGCAGGCGGTGGAGTAGCCGTCCTTGTGCCAGAACAGCACTCCGAAATGGGCCCCGTCGTCGTCGGGCGGGACCACGAAGCCCCCGTACATCCCGGCGTGCCCGCGCGGCTCCTGCACGAGGAGCCGCCGTACGTCGTCCAGGGCGCCGCGCCGGGGGGCCGTGCCCGATCCCCCGGGCCCGATGGCGGTGGCGCAGCGCTCGGCGACGGTGTCCCCGGGCACGGGCGGGGCGCCGCCGGTGGTGAGATCGACGATGCGGAAGGGCTCGCCCGCGGTGTGGTAGTCCACGGTTCGTACGACGGTCACAACAGGAACCCTCCGGGGAACGGGTCGGACGGGTCGAGGAAGTACTGGGCGGTACCGGTGATCCAGGCCCGGCCGGTGACGGTGGGCACGAAGGCCGGGCGTCCGCCGACCGTGGTCTCCTCCACGAGGCGGCCGGTGAACTCGGTGCCGATGAAGGACTCGTTGACGAAGTCCGTGTCCAGGGGCAGGAGTCCGCGGGCGTGCAGCTGCGCCATGCGCGCGCTGGTGCCCGTGCCGCACGGCGAGCGGTCGAACCAGCCCGGGTGGATGGCCATCGCGTGCCGGGAGCGGCGGGCGTCGGAGCCGGGTGCGGCGAGGTAGACGTGCTTGACCCCGGCGATGGAGGGGTTCTCGGGGTGGACGGGCCGGTCCGGGGAGCCGTTGACGGCCTCCATGACGGCCAGGCCTGCGGCGAGCAGGTCGCCCCCGCGCTCCCGGTCGAAGGGCAGGCCCAGCGCGTCGAGTTCGACGAAGGCGTAGAAGTTGCCGCCGTAGGCGAGGTCGTAGGTGACCGTGCCGTATCCGGGGACCTCGGCCTTGAGGTCGAGCCCGACGCAGAAGGCCGGGACGTTGGTGAAGGTGGCGGCGGTGGCCGCCCCGTCCTCGACGCGGACGTCGACGCTGACCAGGCCGGCCGGGGTGTCGAGCCGGACGGTGGTGACCGGCTCGACGACCGGCACCATGCCGGTCTCCACCAGGACGGTGGCGACCCCGATGGTGCCGTGCCCGCACATGGGGAGCAGGCCCGACACCTCGATGTAGAGGACGCCGAAGTCGGCGTCGGGGCGGGTCGGGGGCTGCAGGATGGCGCCGCTCATCGCGGAGTGGCCGCGCGGCTCGTACATGAGCAGGGTCCGGAGGTGGTCCAGGTGCTCGATGAAATGCAGCCGCTTGTCGGCCATGGTGGCGCCGGGGATCACCCCGACTCCCCCGGTGATCACCCGGGTGGGCATGCCCTCGGTGTGCGAGTCCACCGCGTGGTAGATGTTTCGGGTGCGCATCAAGTCCCCCTCGGACTTCGGACTGGGTTAGCTGAGGCCCTCGGCGAGCGCCTTCTCGGTGGCGGCGCGGACGCCGGCCTCGATCTCGCCGGTGAGCGGGAAGCGGGGCGGGCGAGTGGGGCCGCCGGGGCGGCCGGCCAGGTCCATGGAGAGCTTGATGGCCTGGACGAACTCGGTCTTGGAGTCCCAGCGCAGCAGGGAGTGCAGGGACTTGTAGAGCGGCAGGGCGGTGTCGAGGTCCCCCGCGACGGCGGCGCGGTAGAGGGTGGCGCAGGCCTGCGGGAGTGCGTTGGGGTAACCGGCGATCCAGCCGACCGCGCCGGCGAGGGCCAGCTCGAGCAGGACGTCGTCGGCGCCGATCAGCAGGTCGAGGCCCGGGGCGAGTTCGGCGATCTCGTAGGCGCGCCGCACGTCCCCGCTGAACTCCTTGACGGCGACGATGGAGCCGTCGGCGTGCAGCCGGGCCAGCAGGGCCGGGACGAGGTCCACCTTGGTGTCGATGGGGTTGTTGTACGCGACCACGGGCACGCCGACGCGGGCGACATCGGCGTAGTGGGCGCGCACGGTGTCCGCGTCGGCCCGGAAGGCGTTCGGCGGCAGCAGGAGGACGGATCCGGCTCCGGCCTCGGCGGCCTGTTCGGCCCAGCGGCGGGATTCGGCGCTGCCGTAGGCGGCGACTCCGGGCATCACGCGGGAGCCGTCGCCGGCGGCCTCGACGGCGGTACGGACGACGGCGGCGCGCTCCTTGTCGGTGAGCGTCTGGTACTCGCCGAGGGAGCCGTTGGGGACGACGCCGTCGCAGCCGTTGGCGATCAGCCAGGCCACGTGTTCGGCGTAGGCGTCGTGGTCGACGCTCAGGTCCTCCCGCAGGGGCAGGGTGGTGGCGACCATGATGCCGTGCCAGGGGCGGGTGCGGGTGTCCGTACCGGCGGGCGCGGGGGTGTGCGCGTGGGTCATGAGAGTGCTCCCTAGGGTGATGTGTGACATTTTACTAGTGGGTGTGACGTGGCCACAAGAGGTGCGGCCGCCCTGTCGGCGGTCCCGTCAGGGAAGTTCGGCGGGAAGAGCGGCGAGGTGCCGGAGAGGAACCGGGCAGGACAGCGGCCTGCGGTCGGGGGCCGGGTCGGTCCCGGCGAGCGCGGCGACGGCCGGGCCGCACATCCGGCCCTGACACCAGCCCATCCCGGCCCGGGTGAGGAGCTTGACCGTACGGGCGTCCCGCGCCCCCAGGTCTTCGACGGCCTCCCGGATCCGGCCCGCCGGGACCTCCTCACAGCGGCACACGTCCGTGTCCTCGCGCAGCCAGCCGGTCCAGCCGGAGCCCGGGCGGTGGGCACCGGCCATCGCTGCGGCGAACGCGCGCAGCCTCGTACGGGTACGGACCAGGCGCGCCGGAACCGGCCGGCCCGCAACCGAATGGGCAGCGATCTCCCCCTCGGCCAGGGCCAGTTGGGCGCCGCCGATGCCGCCGGTCTCCCCGGCGGACCAGACCCCGGGGACGGAGGTGCGCTGCTGCGCGTCCAGCTCCAGGGCGACCGTGGCGTCCGGGCTCGGACGGGTGGCGCAGCCCAGACCGGTGGCCAGCTCCAGCTGGGGCACCAGCCCGTGGCCGACGGCCACGGCGTCGCAGGGGATGCGGCGGGCGGTGCCGGGGACCGGGCGCCAGTCCCGGTCGAGGCGGGCCACCGTGACTGCCTCCACCCGGTCGGTGCCGTGCGCCTCGGTGACGGCGTGCCGGGTGAGCAGGCGCACCCCGTGGCGGAGCAGGGCCCCGCCGTACGTGGCGCCTTCGGCGAGCTTGCCGGGGTTGCGGAGCAGGGCGGGGGCGTGGGCGGCGTAGCCGGTGTACGCGGCGGCCTCCACGACGACGGGCACCCGGGCTCCGGCGGAGGCGAGCGAGCCGGCCACGGCGAGCAGCAGGGGCCCGCTCCCGGCGACGACGACCCGGCTGCCGGGAAGCACGAGCCCGCCCTTGAGCATGGCCTGCGCCCCGCCGGCCCCGACGACCCCGGGCAGGGTCCAGCCGGGGAAGGGCAGCTGGCGTTCGTAGGCGCCGGTCGCGAGCAGGACGGCCCGGGCCCGGACCGTGGCGGGGGCCTCGTCGGACCCCGCGACGGCGTGCAGGGTCCAGGCAGCGCCTTCGGCGGCCGGGACGACCGTCCAGACGTGGTGGTGGGGCAGGTACGTGATCCGGCCGACCGATGCGTGGGCGCGCAGGGCGGCTTCGCGCGAGGCGAAGGCGGACCATCCGTGGTGCAGGGCCTCGGGGCGGGCCGCGCCGAGTCCGGGCGCGGGGTGGCGGTAGAACTGCCCGCCGGGGCGCTCCCCCGCGTCGAGCAGGATGACGCGCAGGCCCAGGCCCGCGGCCGTGACCGCGGCGGCGAGGCCGGCGGGGCCGGCGCCGACGATGGCGAGGTCAGACGGCGAGGTCGTCATGGCCGGTCCCTTCCTGGGTGGTGACGTGGTCGCCCGGGCGGGCGGGGACGAGGCACGCGCGCTGGTTCGGGCGGCCGTTGACGGTGACGAGGCAGTCGTAGCAGCTGCCGATGCCGCAGAACGCTCCGCGGGGGGCGGCGGTTTCGCGGGTGGTGCGCCAGGCGAGGATGCCGGCGGACCAGAGGACGGCGGCGATGCTCTGTCCGGTCTGGGCCGGGAGTTCGCGGCCGTCGAAGCGGAGGCTCCAGGTTTCGGCGGGGGTCCCGCCCACCAGGTCGCGGGGCGACCTTCGCCGGCCCCTCGTGGCTTCGCTCATCGCTTCCGTCCTCCTCGATTCCTCTGACTCGGTGCGCGCACCGCCTTGGCCCTGCGGGGCGAAGTCCCCTACCCGCCCTTCCACCGTTCCCCGGGCTCCGCCCGGACCCGCGCCTCAAACGCCGGCGAGGCTGGCAATACCCCCGGGGCTCCGCCCCATACCCCGGTCCTCAGACCCCGGTCCTCAGACCCCGGTCCTCAGACCCCGGACGGCTGGAAATGCCCT
Source organism: Streptomyces sp. NPDC006487 (assembly GCF_042870555.1). NCBI lineage: Bacteria > Bacillati > Actinomycetota > Actinomycetes > Kitasatosporales > Streptomycetaceae > Streptomyces > Streptomyces sp. NPDC006487. The sequence continues at coordinate 258,742 of NZ_JBIAHN010000009.1, read as the reverse complement.
GCCCCAGCCCCGCCGGCGTTTGAGGCGCAGGGTCCGGGGACCGGTCCCCTGCAACGGCGCCGCACCCCACCCCCCGGTCATCGCGGGGCCTGCGCAAAGCGGGCCGGGGCGAACGGAGCCGGGTCCAGCGCGGGGGCCGCACCCGTCAGGAACGCCGCGATCAGCGCACCCGTCCCCGGGGCCAGGCCGATGCCCGCGCCCTCGTGGCCGCAGGCGTGGAACAGCCCCGGCACCCGCGGGTCCGGACCGATCGCCGGGAGGTGGTCCGGCAGGTACGGGCGGAAGCCGTGATAGGTCCGCAGGACCCTGACATCCGCCAGGACCGGGAAGAGGGCCGCCGCCTGCGCCGCCAGCCGCCGCAGCGCCTCCGTCGACAGCGAGCGGTCGAAGCCGACCCGTTCGCGGGTGGCGCCGATCAGGACCGGCCCCGCCGGGGTGCCCTCGACCACCGCCGAGGACTGCAGGGACGCCGACCCGCTCGCCACGTCCGCGATGTAGTCCGCGGCGTAGACCTTGTGCCGCACCACCCTCGGCAGCGGCTCCGTCACCAGGACGAACCCCCGACGGGGCAGCACCGGAAGGCGGACCCCGGCCAGTTCGGCCACCGCTCCGCCCCAGGTGCCGGCCGCGTTGAGCACCGCCGGGGCGAGGAGGTCTCGGCGGGGCGTACGGACGCCGCACAGCTCGCCCGCGGGGCCCCGCAGGAGCTCCGTGACCTCCTCCCCGAGGTGCACTTCCACGCCCGGCGCCGCGGCAAGCAGCCGCGCCGCCGCCTGGGCCGGCTGGACCTGTGCGTCCTGCGGGTAGAGGAAGCCGCCCGCCAGGTCCGGGGCGAGGTGGGGCTCCAGTTCGGGCAGCTCCCCCGGCCCCACCTCGACCGCGTCGACCCCGGCCGCGCGCTGGCCGTCCGCGAAGCCTCGCAGGGCCTTCACGGTGGCCTCGTCGGCGGCGACGACCAGGCCGCCCTTGGCCTCGTACTCGATCTCCCTCGGGAGTTCGAGCGCGAGCTCGCGCCAGAGCCGTGCCGACAGCAGCGCGAGCTCGAGCTCGGGCCCGGCCTCCTTGTCGGAGACGAGCAGGTTGCCTTCGCCGGCGCCGGTGGTGCCGCCGGCGACCGGGCCGCGGTCGACGACGGCCACGCGGAGTCCGGCGCGCGCCGCGTAGTACGCGCACGCGGCTCCGACGACGCCGGCGCCGATGATCACGAGGTCCGGGGAATGTCTGGGCACGACAGTAATATGTCACATTTCCTTGAGGGGGGACAGAGCCGTTCGAGGTCAGCCGCGCAGCGGACCCTCGCAGCTGTAACTCGACGTTCCCGCCACCCGGTTGGTCCAGATATCCAGCACCCCGAAGGAGCAGTTCATGTCGGCCAGGTTGTTCGAGGCCGCGCCCGCCCGGTCGAGGATGAAGTAGTCGACCGTCTCGGACATGTCCTTGAAGTTCTGGTCCTCGCTGCGCCAGTCCTTGAGGTTCGCCGTGATCCTGCCGGTGCAGGTGAACCGGCGCTTGCCCGGCTCGCCGTTCTCCACGCAGTCCGGGGTGTTGTACGTGGCCGTCGCGAAGGTGGACTTCACGTCCGCGAGCACCGCGTCGCGCAGTTGGGCGTTCGGGGTGAAGGAGGTGTTCGGCACGAACAGCTGGTCGACCTTGGCGATCTGGGCGTCCAGGAACCGGTCGTAGCCGGTCTGGACGGCCGCGTCCCGGCCCATCCTGCTCCGCCAGGCGTCGAAGCCCGCCGGGTCGTCGGCCCGCAGGTAGCCGTACATCTCCCGCAGCTTCGAGGGCTGCTCGGTCCACAGGAACTCGAAGAAGGCGCCGGAGTAGCCGTAGAAGCGGAAGCCGTCGTTGGCGTAGGTGGCGTGCAGGAGCTGGTCCACCGACATGCGCGGGCCGCCGCCCGCCGTGTCGCTGATGATGCTCTTGATCAGGGACTTGCGCACGGCGATGCCGTTGTCGCGGGTGGCGCCGTCGAAGAACTCGGCGGTACCCTCGTCCATGGCGGTCGTACGGTCGCCCTGGTACCAGGCGCCCTGGCCGAAGGTGCCGGGGACGGCGAAGCGGCCGTTGAGGTAGTGCGTGTACTCGTGGCGGAAGAGCTCTTCCAGGGTGAGCTGGGAGTCCTGCGGGACGCGGCGCTGGTAGGTGTAGAAGGTGGCGCCGTTCTCGATGTACATGCCGCCGTTGCTCGTGCCGTAGCCGGTGAGGAGCGGCTGGTAGTTCACGTAGTCGGCGCGGGAGGCGTAGAGCACGATGTTCAGGGTGGCGTTGGTGTCCCCGGCGATCGGCTGGTCGGTGCCCACGACCCGGTGGTACTGGGTCTTGACCTGCTTGCTCGCGTAGTAGAGCTGGTCGACGGTGGCCCGGTCGAGGGCGGTGCGGACCTTGATGGCGCCGCTGTCGTACGTATAGGTGTGGGGGAAGAGCTCCCGCTCGATGTCCTCCTTGCACACCCCGTACGGCTTGCACGCCTGGTAGAAGTTGAGCCAGGAGACGGCCTTCGCCCACGGCTCGCTGCCGTCGCCGAAGGCGGCCCTGGCCGTGCCGAGGAGCGCGCCCAGGTCGGCGGTGACCCCGTCCTTCAGCCCCGCGATCTGGCCGAAGCGGCCGAACTCGGCTATGGCGTCGCGGGCCACCCAGGCGTTCGCGGTGCCCTTGAGGTGGGCGTAGGCCGCGAAGTTCTTGAAGGCGGCGCGGTACGGGGCGTCGGCGGCGGCCGCCGCGTGGAACGCGGTGTCGTTGTTGTACACGCCGAGGTAGTTGACGGAGAGGGCGGCGAGCGCCGCGCCCGCCCAGCCGGTGTCCAGGTGCGTCGCGGTGTGCGACGGGTCCATGGTGGCCAGGACGTTCTTGATCAGGCCGAGCTGGTGGTGGCGCAGGCCCGGGGCGCTGCCGGCGTAGAGGGCCTCGCGCAGGGTGCGGGCGTTGGAGGCGGTGGCGTCGAAGCTGCGGGCCGCACCCGCGAAGGCGGCGATGGCCTGGCGCATGGCCTCGACGGTCGGGGCGTCGGTGACGTCGATCTCGGCGCGGGAGTGGTCGTGATAGGCCACGGCGTGCAGGTAGGTGAACATCTCCTCCAGGTGGGAGGAGTTCAGGCCGTCGTGGGCGGCGGCCAGGCCGGATATCCGGCGGGAGACGGCCTGCACGTGGGCGTCCGACATGACGGGGGCCAGGCGGGCGTCCCAGGTCCAGATGAGGCCGGAGAGACAGCCGCCCTTGGCCGCGGTGACGGCCGGGTCGGCGAGGAAGTCCGCGAACTGCTCCGGGGTGAGCCCGGTGATCCCGTCGAGGGTGCAGGGGACGCCCGCGGCGGTGCCCTGGGCGGCTGCGGCGAGCCTGCCGCTCTTCGTGGCGGTGCCGCTCTTCGTGGCGGCCGCGGCGGAGGGCGCGGTGACGGCGCCGGGTACCTTGCCCTCGGTGACGGCCTGCCCGCCGGACTCCTGGCCGCCGGGGGCCGGAGCGGCCGCGGGGGCGGCCTGCCGCGCGTCGGCGAGGTGCTCCACCTCGTCGAACGGGTTCGCACCGGCCTCGGCGCCCGCGGCTCCGGCGGCGCCGGCGGCGAAGGTGCCGGGCGCGGCGGCAGCCGGAGCGCCGGCCCGGGCACCGGTCTCCGCGGCCTGGGTCACGGCCTGGCCCGCCGTGGCGAGGAGGGTGACCGCGACGGCGGCGGAGAGGAGGGACGTGCGCACGACTCTGTGCTGGGACACCAAGGACTCCTGGCTGGGAGGGGCGGTGGGGAAAGGTGCGGAACTGCCCTGCTTCACGCGGCGTTTGGCGGGGATTAACGGGGCGCGGTGTGAGCTGTAACATAGTAATGTGAAATTGCACTGACAAGACCTGTGCGCCCACCAGTTCGCATCTTCTTGAGGGAGCCCCTGTGACCGACACCCCCTCCCGCCCCACCACCGGGCTCAACATCGGCAGTCACGACCTGCCGGTATCGGCCGAGTTGTCCCGCTTCATGGCGTCGGACTGGGTGGCCTCCCCGCTGCCGGACGCCGCACGCGTCCCCGCGTACGCCGTCACCCCGGCCCGCCGCGCACGCCTCTCCGCGCGCTTCCCCGGGGAACGGCTGATCATCCCCGCGGGCGAGCTCAAGGTCCGCAGCCACGACTGCGACTACCGCTTCCGCCCGCACAGCGCGTACGCCTGGCTGACCGGACTCACCGGCGAGGACCAGGTCGGCCACGTCCTGGTCCTGGAACCGGCCGGCCCGCACGGTCACGAGGCCGTCCTCTACCTGCGCCCGCGCTCACCGCGCACCGGCGGCAACGAGGAGTTCTACCGCGACCGCCGCTACGGGGAGTTCTGGGTCGGCCGCCGCCCCGACCTCGCGGAGGCGGAGCGGCTCTCCGGCATCCGCTGCGCCCACCTGGACGCACTGGGCTCCCCGACGGGACGCAATGCCGCCGCGGACCCGGAACTGGCCGTCGCCCTCTCCGAACTGCGCCTGGTCAAGGACGCCTGGGAGGTGGCCGAGCTACAGCTCGCGGTCGACCACACCACCGCCGGGTTCGAGGACGTCGTACGGGACCTCCCGCGCGCCCTGGCCCACCCGCGCGGCGAGCGGTGGATCGAGGGGGTCTTCAACCGCCGCGCCCGCGCCGAGGGCAACGGCACCGGCTACGAGACGATCGCCGCGTCGGGCGCGCACGCCTGCGTGCTGCACTGGATCCGCAACGACGGCCGGCTGAACGCGAGCGACCTGCTCCTGATGGACGCGGGAGTGGAGACCGACGGCCTCTACACGGCGGACGTCACCCGCACCCTCCCGCTGTCGGGCCGGTTCTCCCCCGTCCAGCGCCAGGTGTACGAGCTGGTCCTGGCCGCACAGGACGCGGGCATGGCGGCGCTGCGGCCGGGCGCGAGCTTCCGCGACTTCCACCGGGCCGGCATGCGGGTGATCGCCGAGGGGCTGGCGGAGTGGGGGGTGCTCAAGAACGCCGAGGGTGATCTGCACCGGCGCTACACCCTGTGCAGCAGCGGGCACATGCTGGGGCTGGACGTGCACGACTGCGCGCAGGCGCGCGCGGACACGTACCTGGACGGGGTCCTGGAGGAGGGCCAGGTACTCACCGTGGAGCCGGGGCTGTACCTCCAGCCCGACGACGAGACCCTCCCGCCGGAGCTGCGCGGCATCGGCGTCCGCATCGAGGACGACCTCGTGATCACGGCCGAGGGCGCCCGGCTCATGTCGGGCGCCCTGCCGCGCACGGTGGCGGGCATCGAGGAGTGGATGGGGAACCTGCTGGAGGACGGCGGCCGCTAGCGGGCCGACGAGCGGGACGGGCCCCGGCGCGCGGTTCACCGCGCCCGGGCCTCGCGCCCCGCCGGACAGTCAGCCGGCCGGCCGGTCAGTCAGTCGTTCCAGTTGTTCCCGTTGCGGTAGCCGCCGTCGTTCCAGCCTCCGTTGCCATCACGCCAGTTGTTGCCGTTGTCGTGGTTCCAGTTGCCGTTGTCGCGGTCGTGGTTCCAGTTGTCGTTCCGGCTGTCGTGGTTCCAGTTGTCGTGGTTCCAGTTGTCGTTGCTCCAGTTGCTGTTGTCCCAGTTGCTGTTCCAACTGTCGTTGTTCCAGTCGTTGTTGTCCCAGCACCAATTGGGGCGGTCCGCGCGTGAGGTGTCGCAGCAGTAGCGCCACCAGTCGTCCCCGCGCCAGTCACTGCCGCGCCAGTTGGAACACCGGTCGTATGTCTGCGGCAGGCCCGAGGCAAAGGCACTGCTGACCGGCATCAGGCCGAGCGTGATCCCGGCGGCCCCTGCCACGGCTGCCGCAACGAACCCACGGCGCATAGTCATACACCTCCGAGAATGAAGGGTTGAACGGTCCGGATTACTCCGTTATGAGCCGTTTCCACCCTCCCCCCTCCCCTGCCCACTGTCAAAGGCACCGCAGGGGCACCCACGCTCACCAGCGGAAAGGCCTACGGGAGCACCGCCAGCCCGTCCAGCTCGACCAGCGCCGCCTCGTCCCACAGCCGGACCACGCCCACGACCGCCATCGCCGGATACTCCCGGCCCGCCAACCGGCGCCAGACGCGGCCCAGTTCGGCGGCGCAGGTCCGGTAGTCGGCCACGTCCACGGCATAGACGGTGACCCGCGCCAGGTCCGGCGGCGAGCCGCCCGCCTCCGCCAGTGCGGCCAGCAGGTTGGCCAGCGCCCGCTCGAACTGCTGCGGCAGCGTCTCGCCCACCACCTTCCCCGCTCCGTCGAGCGCCGTCTGCCCGGCCAGGAACACCAGCCGGCTCCCGCTCGCGACGACGGCGTGCGAGAAACCCGTCGCCGGCGACAGCTCCTGCGGGTTGATCCGCTCCAGGCTCACGCTTCCCCCACCCCCGGCATCCCCTGCATCTCGGGCATCTCCCGCGTTGCCCTCATCGCAGCCATGTCCCTCGCCTCCCGGTAGAGCTCCTTGGCGATGATCGTGCGCTGCACCTCGCTCGCCCCCTCGTAGATCCTCGGCGCCCGCACCTCCCGGTACAGGTGCTCCAGCAGGTGGCCCCGGCGCAGGGCGGCCGCCCCGTGCAGCTGTACCGCGTGGTCGACGACGTACTGGGCCGTCTCGGTGGCCAGCAGCTTCGCCATGGCCGCCCGCCTCGGCACCTGCGGGGAGCGCGCGTCCGCGTCGTAGGCCTCCGCCGCCGCGTACACGAGCAGCCGGGCCGCCTCGGTCCGGGTGGCCATCTCGGCCACCCGGTGCGCCACTGCCTGCAGGTCGCCCAGCACCCCGCCGAAGGCGGTACGGGCGGCCGTGTGCGCCACCGTGGCGTCCAGGGCGGCCCTGGCCATCCCGACGGCGAAGGCGCCCACGCTGGGGCGGAACAGGTTCAGGGTGTCCATGGCCACCTTGAAGCCCCGGCCCGGCTCGCCCAGCAGGTCGTCCGGGCCGACCGGGACCCCGTCGAAGGCGAGCGCGCCGATCGGGTGCGGGGAGAGCATGTCGAGGTGCTCCCCCGAGAGCCCCGGCCGGTCCGCCGGGACCAGGAAGGCGCTGACCCCCTTGGCGCCCGGGCCCTCGCCGGTGCGGGCGAAGACGGTGTAGAAGTCGGCCTCGGGGGCGTTGGAGATCCAGCACTTCTCCCCGCTGAGCCGCCAGCCCCGGCCCCCGCGCCCTCCCCGCCCCCCTCCCCCGGGCACCGCTTCGAGCGCCAGCGCCCCCGCGTCCGACCCGGCCCCCGGCTCGCTCAGCGCGAAGGCCGCCACCGTGCGCCCGGCCCGCACCCCGGGCAGCCAGCGCTCGCGCTGCGCGTCGCTGCCCGAGCGCAGCACCGGGTAGGCGCCCAGTCCCTGGAGGGCGAGGGCCGTCTCGGCCTCCGTGCAGCCGTAGGCGAGGGATTCGCGCAGCAGGCACAGTTCCAGCGCGCCCGAGGTGAACACCCGCCCCAGCAGCCCCTCTTCGCCGAGTGCGGCGAGCAGCGGCCGGTTGACCCGGCCCGGTTCCCCCTTCTCCGCCAGCGGCCGCAGCCGCTCCGCCGCCAGTGCGCGCAGTCGCGCGCACCACTCCTCCTGGTCCGCCCCGAGCGCGAATCCCGTGAATCGGGTCATCCGTATGCCCCAGCCTCTATCGCGTCCTGTTGACTCCCGTCACCATGACGATACGCTCGTGCTGCGTTCGCACGGCCCGGCTCTTCCACTTCGGTCCACAGTCCATACGCAGGGTCCGGCCCCCACCCGGGGCGCGGGCCGTCGCAAGGGGGCGAACCCGCCTTGGAGCTCAAGCCTTCCGCTCACCGAGACACCTTCGCGCGCGATCACCTGCCGCCCGCGCACGCCTGGCCGCGGCTGCTCTTCGAACTCCCCGGGCTGGCCTACCCCGACCGGCTCAACTGCGGCGTGGAGCTGCTCGACGCCACCATCGCCCGGCTGGGTCCCGGCCGCCCCGCCTTCCGCGGCGCGGACGGCACGGTGTGGACGTACGGGGAGCTGCACGCCCGCGTGGACCGGCTCGCGCACGTCCTCACCTGCGACCTCGGCGTGGTTCCGGGCAACCGGGTGCTCCTGCGCGGCCCGACCGGCCCCTGGCTCGCCGCGTGCTGGCTGGCGGTGATGAAGGCGGGGGCGGTGGCCGTCACGGTCCTGGCCCAGCAGCGTGCGCAGGAGCTGGCCACGGTGTGCTCGATGGCCCGGGTGAGCCACGCCCTGTGCCAGGCGGAGGTGGTGGACGACCTGGTGAAGGCGGCGGTGCCGGGTCTGCGGATCACCGCGTACGGCGGCGCGGAGCCGGATGACCTGCTGCGTCTGGCGGAGCGGCATCCGGAGCCCTTCACGGCGGTGGAGACCTCCGCCGACGACGTGGCGCTGATCGCCTTCACCTCGGGCACCACCGGGCGCCCCAAGGGCTGCATGCACTTCCACCGCGATCTGCTCGCGGTGGCCGACACCTTCTCCCGGGAGGTGCTGCGCCCCCGCCCGGACGACGTCTTCGCGGGCAGTCCGCCGCTCGGCTTCACCTTCGGCCTCGGCGGTCTGGTGGTCTTCCCGCTGCGGGCCGGCGCCTCGGCGCTGCTGCTGCCGGACGGCTCCCCGCGCCGGCTGCTGCCCGCGCTGGCCGAGCACCGGGTGTCGGTGCTGTTCACCGCGCCCACCGCGTACCGGTCGATGCTGGACACGCTGGGCCCGTACGACACGGGCGCCTACGACCTCTCCGCGCTGCGCCGCTGCGTCTCGGCGGGCGAGAACCTGCCGGCCGCCACCTGGCAGGCCTGGTACGAGCGCACGGGCCTGCGGATCATCAACGGGATCGGCGCCACCGAGCTGCTGCACATCTTCATCTCGGCGGCCGACGAGGACATCCGGCCCGGTACGACGGGGCGCGTGGTGCCGGGCTGGGAGGCCCGGGTGGTGGACGAGGCGGGGCTGCCGGTGGCGGACGAGGTGCCGGGGCTGCTGGCCGTACGGGGGCCGGTGGGCTGCCGCTACCTGGCGGACCCGCGGCAGGGCGAGTACGTACGGGACGGCTGGAACCTCACGGGCGACACCTACGTCCGCGACGCGGAGGGCTACTTCCGCTACGTGGCCCGGGCCGACGACATGATCATCTCGGCGGGGTACAACATCGCGGGCCCGGAGGTCGAGGAGGCCCTGCTGCGCCATCCCGACGTGCTGGAAGCGGCCGTGGTCGGCCGCCCGGACGAGCGGCGCGGGCAGATCGTGGTCGCGTACGCGGTCCCCCGGGAGGGCGCGGTCCTCACCGAGGACGCCCTGCGCACCTTCATGCGGACCGAGCTCGCCCCGCACAAGTGCCCGCGCACCTTCGTCTTCGTGCCCGCCCTGCCGCGTACGGCGACGGGGAAGCTGCAACGCTTCCGGCTGCGCGATCAAGGAGAGCATTTAGAGTGAAGCCGTGGTCGAGCAGCACACCCCGCGATCTCTGATCGTCACGTTCTACGGTGCCTACGGGCGGGCCTTCCCCGGCCCGGTCCCGGTGTCCGCGCTGGTCCGCCTGCTGGGCGCGGCCGGCGTGGACGCTCCGTCCGTCCGCTCGTCGGTGTCCCGGCTGAAGCGGCGCGGCTTCCTGCTGCCCGCGCGGACCGGGGACCGCGCGGCGGGGTACGAGCTCTCCGAGGAGGCGCACCGGCTGCTGGAGGACGGCGACCGGCGGATCTACGGGGCCGCCCGCCCGGCGGAGTCCCAGGAGTGGCTGCTGGCCGTCTTCTCCGTCCCGGAGCAGGAGCGGGCGAAGCGGCACCTGCTGCGCTCCCGGCTCGCCGGGCTCGGCTTCGGCTCGGTGGCTCCCGGCGTGTGGATCGCCCCGGCGCAGTGGGACGGGGAGACCCGGCACACCCTGGAGCGGCTGCACCTGACGCCGTACGTGGAGCTCTTCCGGGGCGCCCACCTGGGCTTCGCCCCGACAACGGAGTCGGTGGCCCGCTGGTGGGACCTGGCGGCGCTGGCCAAGCAGCACGAGGAGTTCCTCGACCTCCACGAGCCGTCGCTGCGCGCCCTGCAGACGGGCGCGGCCGTCCCCACCCCGGAGGCCGCCTACCGCGGCTACCTCCTCGCCCTGGACACCTGGCGCCGGCTCCCGTACGCCGACCCGGGCCTGCCGCGCGAGCTGCTCCCCGCGGACTGGCCGGGCGACCGCTCGGCGGCGGTCTTCGCGGAACTGCACGAGCGGCTGCGGGACCTCGGGGCCGGATTCGTGGAGCCGTGAGCCCGGCGTCCCGGAAAAGGGGCTGTACCGCGCACCGGACCCGGGTGATCATGTGCCATGACATGGACCTTCACCCCTGATCTCGCGGCCTGGCTGAGCGCGGTGCGCCCCTCCGTGGCGGCGCAGCCCGTGCCCCACACCCAGCTGGTCACGGTCATCGACGCGCTGGAGCGGCAGGGCCTGGACGCCTTCGGGTCCGAGCCGCCTCTCTTCGGCTGGTGGACCGGGGCCGACGGGCTGGTCGCGGGCGCCGTCGTCCAGTGCCCGCCGCACCCGCTGCTGATCGGCGCTCTGCCCGCCGAGGCGGTCCGGGAGCTGGGCACCGCGCTCGCCTCCGAGCCGCTGCTCGCCGGGGTCGACGCGCTCAACGCCCGCCGCGAGGACGCGAGGAAGCTGGCCGTCTCCTGGGGGAAGCCGGCCGGGGTCGTGGAGGAGAACCGCCTCTACCGGCTCGCCGGTCTCGTTCCCCCGGATCCCGCCCCGGCGGGCCGGGCCCGGCGCGCCACGGAGGCCGACCTCCCGCTGCTGCTGGACTGGGTCACCGCCTTCAAGCGGGAGTCCGGCGAGGGCGGGGCCGCCTCGGAGGCGGCCCTGCGCGACCGGCTCTCGTACGGGGGCATGCTGCTCTGGGAGGACGCCGGGGCCCCGGTCTCGCTGGCCGGGTTCTTCCGGCCGATCGACGCGGTGACCCGGATCGGCCCGGTCTACACCCCGCCGGAGCTGCGCGGCCGCGGGTACGCCGCCGGGGCCACGCATGCCGCGACGGAGGCGGCCCGTGCGGCCGGGGCCTCGGAGGTGCTGCTCTTCACCGATCTGGCGAACCCCACCAGCAACCGCGTCTACCAGCGCCTCGGCTACACCCCGGTCGAGGACCGGGTGGAGGTGGCGCTGAGATGACCGGGCGCGACGAGCCGCTCGATCTGCTGGAGCCGCTGGAGCCGCTGGAGCCGCTCTGGATGCTGGCCGCGAACGTCGTCCTGTGGCGCCGTCACGGCGAGGGCGGCCAGGGCCAGCGCCCGGGCACCCGGATGTTCAAGGGCGGCTCCAAGGTGTACGTCCACTACCGGACGAGCGGCTGGGAGGAGTGCCAGGTCATCGGCCGGCCCCGGCACGGCCGCCCGTACCGCCTGGCGTTCGTGGCCACCCGCCACCTGTACGGCTTCCGGCCCCGCCTCGTGCGGAGCCCGGCCGTGCTGCGGGTGGCCGCCTCTTCCGATTTCGGGGGCTTCCGGGACGAGGCCGAGGCCCGCGAGGACGCCGTGGCGATGGAGCACCTCGCCTGGGAGCTCCGCTCCGGCGCCTGGCCCGACTGGCCGCATCCGGAGCCCTGCCACTGCCACGAGTGCCTGGCCCTGCGGCCCCGCCGGTAGACGGGGGCTAACCCCGCCCCGTCGGCGGCTTGCGGCTGCCGGCGAGGTAGGGGACGGGCCAGGGTGCGGCGGGGCCGGCGTAGGACTGATCGGCGGCCGCGTGCAGGGTCCAGTGCGGGTCGTAGAGGTGGGGGCGGCCGAGCGCGCAGAGGTCCGCCCGGCCCGCCAGGAGCAGGGAGTTGACGTCGTCCCAGGAGGAGATCGCCCCGACGGCGATCACCGGGACGTTCAGGGCGTTGCGGATCCGGTCGGCGTACGGGGTCTGGTACGCGCGCCCGTACTCGGGGGTCTCCTCCGCCACCACCTGGCCCGTCGAGACGTCGATGGCGTCCGCGCCGTGGGCGGCGAAGGCTCCGGCGATGGCCACCGCCTCCTCCGGCGAGGTGCCGCCGGGCGCCCAGTCGGTGGCCGAGAGGCGGACCGTCATCGGCCGGTCGGCGGGCCAGACGGCGCGGACCGCGTCGAAGACCTCGAGCGGGAAGCGCAGCCGGTTCTCCAGCGGGCCGCCGTAGGCGTCGGTGCGGTGGTTGGTCAGCGGGGAGAGGAAGCCGGACAGCAGGTAGCCGTGCGCGCAGTGCAGCTCCAGGAGGTCGAAGCCGCTCGTCGCGGCCCGGACTGCGGCGGCGGCGAAGTCGGAGCGGACGGCGGCCAGGTCGGCGGCGCCCATGGCCCGGGGCACGGCCGAGACGCCGGGGCGGTAGGGCAGTGCGGAGGCGGCCATCAGGGGCCAGTTCCCCTCGGGCAACGGGGCGTCCATGCCCTCCCACATGACCCGGGTCGAGCCCTTGCGGCCCGAGTGGCCGAGCTGGACGCCCAGCGCGGTGCCGGGCGCCGAGGTGTGCACGAAGTCGGCGATCCGGGCCCAGGCGGCCGCCTGCCCGGCGGTGTAGAGGCCCGTGCAGCCCGGGGTGATCCGGCCCTCGGCGCTGACGCAGACCATCTCCGTCATCACCAGGGCGGCTCCGCCCAGCGCGCGGGCACCGAGGTGCACCAGGTGGAAGTCGCCCGGCACCCCGTCGCCGGATGCCTCCGCAGCAGAAGCCGAGGCGCCTCCACTCGCCGAGTACATGTCCATCGGGGACACCACTACCCGGTTGCGCAGGGTCAGGCCCCGCAGGGTGAACGGCGTGAACATCGGCGGGGTTCCCGCGTCCTCCGGAGCCCCGTCCGGGGCCTGGGGACAGCCGAAGTCACGCTCCACGGCGCCCGTGAAGCGCGGATCGCGCAGCCGCAGGTTGCCGTGGGTGACGCGCAGGCTGCGGGTGAGGAGGTTGAAGGCGAACTGCCGGGCGGGCTGGTCCACGTACCCGGCGAGCTCCTCGAACCACCGCATGCTGGCGGCCGCCGCCCGCTGGGTGGAGGCCACGGCAGGCCGCCGCGCGGCCTCGTACGCGGCCAGCGCCGCCGGGACGTCCGGCTCGGTCTCCACCGCCCGCGCCAGGGCGAGGGCGTCCTCCACCGCCAGTTTGGTGCCCGAGCCGATCGAGAAGTGCGCGGTGTGCGCGGCGTCGCCGATCAGCACCGTGTTGCCGTGCGACCAGTGCGCGTTGACCACCGTACGGAACTGCGTCCAGGCGGAGCCGTTTCCCCGCAGCGGCCGTCCCCGCAGGGCCTCGCCGAAGATCTTCGCGCAGCGCGCCGCCGATTCCGCCTCGTCGCAGAGGTCGAAGCCGGCGCGGTGCCAGACCTCCTCGCGCATCTCGACGATCACGGTCGAGGAGTCCGCCGAATAGGGGTAGGCGTGCAGCTGCACGACCCCGTGCTCGGTCTCCGCGATCTCGAAGCGGAAGGACTCGAAGGGGAAGTCGGCGGCCAGCCAGATGTACCGGCACCGCCCGCCCGTCAGCGTGGGCCCGTAGTGCGCCGCCCCGGCTTCCCGGGTCGGGCTGTGCACCCCGTCGGCCGCCACGACCAGGTCGTACGAGGCCGCGAGCGCCTCTGGTCCGGGCGCCCGGGTGCGGAAGCGCAGCCGGACCCCGAGGCCCGCGCAGCGCTCGTGCAGGATCTCCAGGAGCCGGCGCCGCCCCAGCGCGGCGAACCCGTGGCCGCCGGAGGTCAGCAGCCGGCCCCGGTGCACGATGTCGATGTCGTCCCAGCGGACGAACTCGGCGCTCAGGGCCGCGTAGACCACGGCGTCCGCCGCCTCGATGCCGCCGAGGGTCTCGTCGGAGAGGACCACCCCGAAGCCGAAGGTGTCGTCGGGGGCGTTCTTCTCCCACACGTCCACCGCGTGCCCCTGCCGGGCCAGCAGTGCGGCGGCGTACAGCCCGCCCGGCCCCCCGCCGACCACGGCGACCCGCAGGGCGGCGGGTGTCCGGCCGCTGCTCGTCGCGCCGGTGCCCGTCGAACCGGTGCTCATCGCACTACCGGCCCTTCCACTGGGGCGGCCGCTTCCCGGTGAAGGCCGCGTGGAACTCCCGGTAGTCCTCGCCGTTCATCAGCAGCGCCTGGGTGTTCGCGTCGAGTTCCACCGAGGCGGCGAGCGGCATGTCCAGCTCGGCGGTCAGCAGTGCCTTGGTCTGCGCGTACGCGAGGGCCGGACCGGAGGCGAGGTGCGCGGCGAGCTCCGCCGCGCGCACGGAGGCCTTGCCCTCCTCGGTGACCTCGCTGAGCAGCCCGATTCGCTCGGCCTCCGGGGCCCTGACCTGCTCGCCCAGCATCAGCAGCCGGGTGGCGTGGCCGAGCCCGACGACGCGGGGCAGCAGGTACGCGGCGCCCATGTCCCCGCCGGAGAGGCCGACCCGGGTGAAGAGGAAGGCGAAGCGGGCGGTGGGGTCGGCGATGCGGAAGTCGGCGGCCAGCGCGATGACGGCCCCCGCCCCCGCGGCCACGCCGTGGACGGCGGCGATGACCGGGAAGGGGCATTCCCGCAGGGCTCGCACGACCTGTCCGGTCATCCGGTTGAAGTCGAGCAGCTGGGCGGTGTCCATCGCGAGGGTGGCGCCGATGATCTCGTCGACGTCGCCTCCGGAGCAGAAGCCGCGGCCTTCGCCGCCGAGCACGAGGGCGCGTACGGACCGCTCCCGGGACAGTTCGGCGAGCAGGTCGCGCAGGTCGGCGTAGGCGCCGAAGGTGAGCGCGTTGAGCTTCTCGGGGCGGTCGAGGGTGACGGTGGCGACGCCGTCCCGCCGGTCCACCCGGAGGTGGTTCCAGCGTTCGGTCGCGGGTGTGGAACCGAGGAAGGGACTCACCCTCCCGAAGGTATCACCGGTCCATGACTGTCGTCAGGGAAGCGCGATAACTATGGGCCCGCGTCCGGGCCGGGGCGCCACACGCACCGAAGGTCCCGAGCCGGTGTGCCCGACGTCCCTTGCGATCACGTCGGGGTGCCCTACGGCGGGACATTTTCACTTCGTATCGTTGAAAGCAGGATTTCTCACGCCACACCCCGTACGAGCCACGCCCACACGACCCACGACCCCACGGAACGGACGGTCCCGCCTTGCCCGACGCCTCCGCCTGGCGGATAGCCCTGCCGCACACGACAGCGGCCGTACCCATCGCCCGCGCCCTCGTCCGTACGGCCCTCGCCGACATCGACGCGCCCGCCGACAGCGACACCGCCGAACTGCTCACCGCCGAACTGGTCGCCAACGCCGTGGAGCACACCCCCGGCGAGGCCCCCATCGAGCTCGTCGTGGAACTGCTCGCGAACGGCTGCCAGGTCGAGGTCCACGACGGGGTTCCGGCGCCGCCCGCCGACCTGTCCACCCCCGGCCCGGACGACGCCCACCCCGACCCCTGGCAGGAGCACGGCCGCGGCCTGCTGCTGATCCGGACGCTGAGCTCGGCCTGCGGCCACCGCGCCACCCCGCACGGCAAGGCCGTGTGGTTCACACTGCCGTCCCGGCCGGCCCTCTAGTCCTCCGGCCCTCCGGCCCCGGCGCATGACTATGCGGCCCGCCCCTCCAGGGTCGCGACGAGCACGGCCTTGATGGTGTGCAGCCGGTTCTCGGCCTCGTCGAAGACGACGGAGTGCGCCGATTCGAACACCTCGTCCGTCACCTCCAGCGACTCCAGCCCGTGCCGCTCGTGAATCTCCCGGGCCACCTTGGTACCGAGGTCGTGGAACGCCGGCAGGCAGTGCATGAACTTCACGTCCGGGTTCCCGGTGGAGCGCAGCACGTCCATGGTGACGGCGTACGGGCTCAGCGCCTCGATCCGCTCGTCCCAGACCTCCTTGGGCTCCCCCATGGACACCCAGATGTCGGTCACCACGAAATCCGCCTGCGCGACGCCCTCCGCGAGGTCCTCGGTGAGCGTGATCCGGGCGCCGCTGGCGGCCGCCAGCTCGCGCGCCGCGGCCACCACGGGCTCGGCGGGCCAGTAGTGCCGCGGCGCGACGATCCGTACGTCCATGCCCAGCAGCGCGCCGGTCACCAGGTAGGAGTTGCCCATGTTGAAGCGGGCGTCGCCGAGGTAGGCGAAGGCGATCCGTTCGAGGGGCTTGGCGCAGTGCTCGGTCATCGTGAGCACGTCGGCCAGCATCTGGGTGGGGTGCCAGTCGTCGGTGAGGCCGTTGAAGACGGGCACGCCGGCGTGGGCGGCGAGCTGCTCCACGGCGTCCTGCGCGTCACCCCGGTACTGGATGCCGTCGAACATCCGTCCCAGCACCCGCGCGGTGTCCTTGACCGATTCCTTGTGGCCCATCTGGGAGCCGGAGGGGTCGAGGTAAGTGGTGTGGGCGCCCTGGTCGGCGGCGGCGACCTCGAAGGCGCAGCGGGTGCGCGTGGAGGTCTTCTCGAAGATCAGGGCGATGTTCTTGCCCTGGAGGCGGCGCCGCTCGGTCCCGGCCTTCTTGGCCGCCTTGAGTTCGGCGGCGAGCTCGACGAGGCCGCGGAACTCGGCGGCGGTGAAGTCGAGCTCCTTGAGGAAACTGCGGCCGACAAGATCGGTGGCCATGGGGGCGCTCCAGAGTCATGCTGACAGGGGATGCTGGAAGTCTATACGACGGCCCGTATTGATATACAGAGCCCTCGTGTACGAACCCGGACCCCGGCCTCCCCTCTGGCACGGTCGCCCTTCCGGCCTGCTCTCCCTGCCCCGGCCTCCCTGCCCCGGCCTCCCTGCCCTGCCCTGCCCTGCCCAGTCCCGCCCCGGCCGGCTAGGCCACCGCGTCCCGCTCCACCGGACAGCTCATGCAGCGCGGCCCGCCCCGCCCCCGCCCCAGCTCGCTGCCCGGGATCTCGATCACCTCGATGCCCTGCTTGCGCAGGTGGGTGTTGGTCGTGACGTTCCGCTCGTAGGCGACGACCACGCCCGGCTCCACGGCGAGCACGTTGCAGCCGTCGTCCCACTGCTCGCGCTCCGCGGCGTGCACGTCCTGGGTCGCCGTGAGCACTCGGATCCCGTCCAGGCCGAGGGCCGCGGCGATGGCCCGGTGCATGTGCTCCGGCGGGTGGTCGGTCACCTTCAGTTCGCTCGGCCCGCCGCCGGGCTCGATCGTGTAGGAGCGCAGCATTCCCAGGCCCGCGTACTGGGTGAACGTATCCGCGTCGACCATCGTCATCACCGTGTCCAGGTGCATGAACGCCCGCCGCTTGGGCATGTCGAGCGCCACGATCGTCGTCGCCGACCCGGCGGCGAACAGCCCGCGCGCCAGCATCTCCACCGCCTGCGGAGTGGTCCGCTCGCTCATCCCGATCAGCACGGCGCCGTTGCCGATGACCAGGACGTCGCCGCCCTCGATGGTGGAGGGGTAGTCGGCCTGCCCCTGCGACCAGGTGTGGAAGGGGCCGGAGCCGGTGAAGAGCGGGTGGTGCTTGTAGATGGCCTCGAAGTGCACGGTCTCGCGCTGCCGGGCCGGCCAGCGCATCGCGTTGATGGACACCCCGTCGTAGATCCAGGCGGAGGTGTCCCGGGTGAAGAGGTGGTTCGGCAGCGGGCCCAGCAGGAAACCGTCCAGCTCCAGGGCGTGGAAGCGGACCGACACCGGCTCCGCGTGCCGGTCCAGGAACTCCCGCTTGGTCATCCCGCCGATCAGCGCCTCGGCCAGGTCCGCCGAAGCCAGTCCGTCGAAGACGGCCCGCAGGTGATCGGTGGCGAGCGGACCGTACTCCTTCTCGTCGAAGACCCGGTCCAGGACGAGGTGTCTCGCCTCCGGGATGTCCAGGGACTCGACCAGCAGGTCACCGAAGAGGTGGACCTCCACGCCCCGGTCGCGCAGTACGTCGGCGAAGCCGTCGTGCTCCTGGCGCGCCCTGCGCACCCACAGCACGTCGTCGAACAGCAACGCGTCCTTGTTGCTCGGTGTGAGCCGCTTCAGCTCCAGGTCGGGCCGGTGGAGGATGACGCGGCGAAGCCGCCCGGTCTCGGAATCGACATGGAATCCCATGCCGTACACGTTCTCAGACCGGGCGGCTTTTTGACGTGGCGTCGGCCCAGCGGGTTCGCCCCCGCCGGATCCGGCGGCGGGCGGGGGCCCGCCGGTTCAGCGCAGGCCGAGCAGGGCCTCCGGGGTACCGGTGAGGTCCGGGGCGATGACGCCCAGCGCGGGGGCGGTCACGTTCGGCAGCCCGTAGTTGGACGCGTCGGGCATGGTCAGCGGGGAGCCGACGAGCAGTCCGGGGGTCCGGGTGCGCATCGTGGTCGCGGGTGCGTCGAGCGAGCCCTCGCCGTCCGTCTCGGGCTTGCCGGCCAGGTTCGGCACCGGGGAGGTGAGGAGGGTGTCCCCGAGCTCGGTGCCGATCGGCACCGCCGGCAGCAGCGGGGTCGGCAGCATGTCGCCCTTGTGGAAGCGGGGCGCCTCGGGCGCTCCGACCACCGGCACCGGCACTCCGGTGGCCAGGTGCGGGACGTCCACGCCGAGCGTGGTCCGCACCGCGTCCAGGGGGACTCCCACCGGCACCGCGTCGGCCATGGCCGGGGTGGCCGCGCCTGCCGCGGCCATACAGGTCATGAGTGCCGCAATGCTTCCGCGCGCGGTCATCTTCATAGGTGACGTTCCGTCCTTCCAGGGTCGCGGACATTCCGCTGCCCTGGATGAACGATCCCGCCGGTGGTTTTCCCGGAGTTCTCCGCGAAAGTTCCCCCATACGACCTAATGCGCGGCCGTACGGGGGTCCTTCCTTGACGCCGGGCGGTGCGGCCGGGACACCCCCCGGCGCCCTCAGAGCCTCGGGTCCACCGGCTCCGACTCAAGCGCGAGGACGGCGAAGACCGCCTCGTGGATCCGCCACAGCGGCTCCCCGGCCGCCAGCCGGTCCACGGCCTCCAGGCCGAGCGCGTACTCGCGCAGGGCGAGCGAGCGCTTGTGCCCGAGGTGGCGCCCGCGCAGCCGCTCCAGGTGGTCCGGACGCGTGTACTCGGGACCGTAGATGATCCGCAGGTACTCGCGTCCGCGCACCTTCACCCCCGGCTGCACGAGCCGGCCCTTGCCGTCCCTGGCGTACGCCTGGAGCGGTTTGACGACCATGCCCTCGCCGCCGGCGGCCGTAAGCTCCAGCCACCAGTCGGTGCCCGCCCGCACCGAGGCCTCGTCCGCGGTGTCCACCAGGATCCGGCCGGTGCGGCGCAGCAGTCCGGTCCCGGCGGCCTCGTCGGCGGCGACGAGCCGGTCCAGCCAGAACAACTGCTCGTCGTGGGGTACGGCCGCCAGCGAGCGGCCGGCCGCCGCCAGCAGCTGGAACGGGGCGAACCGTACGCCGTCCAGCCCGTCGGTGCTCCAGCAGTAACGCCGGTACGCCTCGGTGAACTTCGCCGCGTCGGCGGCGCGCCCGCGCTGGCGCTCCAGGAGCTCCCCGGTGTCGACGCCCCGGGCCGCGGCCGCCTCCAGGGCGGCGACGGCTCCGGGGAACACGGCGCCGGAGGCCGCGCCCACGGCGGCGTACTGGTTGCGCAGCAGGCCGCCGGACTTCAGCGACCAGGGCAGCAGTTCGCCGTCGACGAGCAGCCAATCCGTGGCGAGCTCCTCCCACAGCCCGGCGTCGGTGACCGCCGAGCGGAGCCGGCCGAGGACCTCCTCGGTGACCTCGGGGTCCTTGAAGAAGGGCCGTCCGGTACGGGTGTAGACGGACCCGGTGGGGCCGTCGACCCCGAACCGCTCGCGGGCGGCGGAGGCGTCCTTGCAGAGCAGCACGGTGGCACGGGAGCCCATGTGCTTCTCCTCGCAGACGACCTGGGCGATGCCGTCCTTGCGGTACTGGGCGAAGGCCTCGGCGGGGTGCTCCAGAAAGCCCTCGGCCTGCGAGGTGGCGGTCGGCGCCATGGTCGGCGGGAGGTACGGGACCAGGCGCGGGTCCACGGCGAAGCGGCTCATCACCTCCAGGGCGGCGGCCGCGTTCTCCTCGCGGACGTTGACGTTGCCCAGGTGCCGGGTCTCGACGATCCGGCGGCCGTGGACGTCGGCCAGGTCGAGCGGGCGGCCGTCGTGTCCGCCGGGCACCTCGGTGACGAGCGGCTTGACCGGCTCGTACCAGACCTTCTCGGCCGGTACGTCGACCAGTTCGCGCTCGGGCCAGCGCAGTGCGGTCATCTTCCCGCCGAAGACGGCTCCGGTGTCGAGGCAGATGGTGTTGTTGATCCAGGCGGTGTTCGGGACCGGTGTGTGGCCGTAGACCACGACGGCCTTGCCCCGGTAGTCCTCGGCCCACGGGTAGCGCACGGGCAGCCCGAACTCGTCGGTCTCGCCCGTGGTCTCCCCGTACAGGGCGTGCGAGCGCACCCGGCCGGAGGTGCGGCCGTGGTACTTCTCGGGCAGGCCGGCGTGACAGACCACGAGCCTGCCGCCGTCGAGGACGTAGTGGCTGACCAGGCCCTGGATGAAGGTGCGGACCTCCTGGACGAACTCCTCCGGCTCCCCTTCGAGCTGCTCGATCGTCTCGGCGAGGCCGTGGGTCCGCTGGACCTTGGACCCCTTGAGGTGACGGGCGAGCTTGTTCTCGTGGTTCCCGGGCACGCACAGGGCGTTGCCGGAGCCGACCATGCCCATCACCCGGCGCAGCACGCCGGGACTGTCCGGGCCGCGGTCGACGAGGTCGCCGACGAACACGGCGGTGCGGCCGTCGGGGTGGGCGCCGTCCTGGTAGCCGAGCTTGGCGAGCAGGGTCTCCAGCTCGGAGGCGCAGCCGTGGATGTCGCCGATGATGTCGAAGGGGCCGGTGAGGTGGGTGAGGTCGTTGAAGCGCTTCTCCAGCACCACCTCGGCCGACTCGACCTCTTCGGGCGTGCGCAGCACGTGGACCTTGCGGAAGCCCTCGCGCTCCAGGCCGCGCAGCGAGCGCCGCAGGTCGCGGCGGTGGCGCTGGATCACGGCGCGCGGCAGCTTCGCCCGCTCGGGGCGGGCCGCGTTGCGCTCCGCGCAGACCTCTTCGGGCAGGTCGAGGACGATCGCGATGGGCAGGACGTCGTACTCCCTGGCGAGCTGGACCAGCTGCCGGCGGGACTCGGCCTGGACGCTGGTGGCGTCGATCACGGTGAGGCGGCCGGCGGCGAGCCGCTTGCCCGCGATGTAGTGCAGGACCTCGAAGGCGTCCTTGCTGGCGCTCTGGTCGTTCTCGTCGTCGGCGACCAGGCCCCGGCAGTAGTCGGAGGAGATGACCTCGGTGGGCTTGAAGTGCGTGCGGGCGAAGGTGGACTTCCCCGAGCCGGTGGCCCCGATCAGGACGACGAGGGACAGGTCGGTGACGGGAAGTACGCGCTTGCGGCCGGTGGTGGCACGGGTATCGGTGTCGGTGTCGGTGGTCATGCTGCCTCGCCCTCCTTCGGGGTGTCGGTGGTGCCGGTGGTCTCAGTGGTGCCGGTGGTGCCGGTGGTGCCGGTGCTCAGGGTGAAGACGGCCATCTGGGTCGGCGGCCCCACCTCGGGGTCGTCGTCCCCGACGGGGACGTATTCGACGCGGTAGCCGTGCCGGGAGGCGACGTCCCCGGCCCAGGCCCGGAACTCCTCGCGGGTCCACTCGAAACGGTGGTCGCCGTGCCGGACGTGCCCGGCGGGCAGCGTCTCCCAGCGGACGTTGTACTCGACGTTCGGGGTGGTCACGAGGACCGTGCGGGGGCGGGCCGAGCCGAACACCGCATACTCCAGGGCGGGCAGCCGCTCGAGGTCCAGGTGCTCGATGACCTCACTGAGCACGGCCGCGTCGTAGCCCACGAGCCGCTTGTCGGTGTACGCGAGCGAGCCCTGCGTCAGGCGGACGCGGGAGCTCTGCCGCTCCCCCATCCGCTCCAGCCGCAGCCGCCTTGCGGCGATGTGCAGCGCCCGGACGGACACGTCCACGCCGACGATCTCCGTGTACGCCGGGTCCTTGAGCAGCGCCTGCACCAACTGGCCCTGGCCGCAGCCCAGGTCGAGGACGCGGGCCGCACCGGCCGCTCCCAGCGCGGCGAGGATCGCCTCGCGTCGCAGTACGGCGAGCGGTACGGGCTTGTCCTCCGTGTCGCTCGCCTCGTCGACCGCGTTGTCGAGCTCCTCCACCTCACTGCCGTCGGCCTCGGCGAGGCGGACCAGCTCGAGGCGCTCCAGGGCATCCTGGGTCAGCCGCTTGTGGCGTGCCAGGTAGCGGGAGGTGATCAGCTCGCTCTCCGGGTGTTCGGCGAGCCAGCCGTCCCCGGCGCGCAGCAGCTTGTCCACCTCGTCGGGGGCGATCCAGTAGTGCTTGGAGTCGTCGAGGACGGGCAGCAGGACGTACAGGCCGCGCAGCGCGTCGGACAGCCGCAGCTCGCCCTCCAGGACGAGGCGTACGTACCGCGAGTCGCCCCACTCCGGGAAGGTCTCGTCGAGCGCGACCGGGGTGGCCGTGACCGACTCCCAGCCGAGCGGGCCGAACAGCCGGCGCACGAGCCCGGCGCCGCCCCGGGCGGGCAGCACCGGGATCTCGATGCGCAGCGGGCGCACCTCGTCGGGCAGCTCGGGACGGGCCGCGCACTGCCCCTTCAGCGCGCTGCGGAACACTCCGCTCAGCGCGACGGCCAGCAGCGAGGAGGCGGCGTAGGGGCGGTCGTTGACGTACTGCGCGAGCGCGGTGTCCGGCGTGCCGCCCTGCCCCTTGCCCTGACCACGCCGCACGAGCGCGACCGGGTCCACTTCCAGCAGCAGGCCCGCCGTGCACCGCTCGTCCGTGGCTTCGGGGTAGAAGACGTGGGCGGTGCCGTGGGAGGTGGAGAACGCCTGCGCCTTGCCGGGATGCTTGTGCAGCAGGAAGCCCAGGTCGGTGGCGGGTCGCTCGGCCGTGCCGGTCGTGGAGATCGTCAGGAACATACGAGCGATTGTTGCTGGTCAGCGGTGTTGCCCGCGCCCTATTTTCCGACGGCGCCTACCGTCGAATCATGAGTGGCATCGTCGTTGTGTACGAGCTCGACCAGCCGGTGGCGGGGTCCGTCCACCGGGTGCACGCCGCGCCCGCCGCCCCGGGAGGCGGCCCCGAGCGCGGCCCGCGGACCATGTGCGGCAAGGACACCTTCGCCATGGAAACGGCCGACTGGAAGCCGTCCGAACATCCGGACGCCTGGTGTCCGCCGGAGTACGCCGACTCGGTGTGCCCGGGCTGCGAGGCGGTGATGGGCGAGGGCTAGGGCCAATTCACCCTCCGAGATCGGGTCCCTCGCCGGGTCTCACATCGGGTCCGTGTCGGTTCCCGTGTCGGGCCCTCGGGGTGATGACGTCTCCATCATGACAGGTCAGAGGCCGTTTTCGTAGGACGGACGGCACAGCCGATTCGCCTTGTCCGGGGCCCTGCGCGGATCACAAGATCTCCTCTATGAATCCCACGGAGAACATCAATCACGACGCCGTGCTGCGAGCCCGGGTGGCGCTCCTCGGATCGGGCACGCTGCCCGTCCGGGAGCGGGTGGCCGCCTATCGCGTCCTCGTCCGGGTGAGTCCGTTGGCCTATCTGCCTCTGCTGGCAGCCGCGTTGTTCGCGTACAGCCGCCAGGAGTTCGCCCACCGGCCCGGGATAGCGCTCGCCCTGCGCGCCGAGTCCGTCGCCGCCGCGCGCCGGATGTGCGCACTGGAACCCGAGGAGACCCAGCTCCTCCTCACCGCACTGGTGCACTACCGCGAACAACTGCTCCTGATGGAGCGTCCGGAGGAACAGGCCGCCGTGGAAGCGGAGATGGGCACGCTCGTGACCTCGGGCGGCGGTTCGCCGGGCGTGCGCTGGGACCTCAGCGGAGCGTGACGGCCAGTTCCGCGATGCCGTCGGGGCCGATCCGGCAGCAGCCGCCGATGAGGCGGGCGCCGGCGCGGTGCCAGGCGGCCGTGGGCCAGGGGGCCGGGGTGGCCGGGGCCTGCCAGGTCTGGGTCGCGGCGTCCCAGACCGAGCCGTCGTTGGGGTACGCCAGCAGCGGTCCGGCCGTGACGGCGGCGGCCGCTTCCAGGGCGGGCAGGACCTCCGCCGGGTCGCAGCAGTTCACGCCGACGGCGATGACCTGCGGGGACCCGGCGGCGAGCGCGAAGGCCTCGGCCAGGGGCTGGCCGGCCCGGGTGCGGCCGCCCTCCACCGTGTAGCTCAGCCAGGCCCGGGCGCCGGTCTCCGCGAGGACGGTGAGCAGGGCTTCGGCCTCGGTGGTGTCCGGGACGGTCTCCAGGGCCAGGACGTCGGGGCCCTCGGCCAGCAGCGCCGCGATCCGGGGCCGGTGGAAGGCGGCCAGCTCGCGCACGCTCAGGCCGTACCGCCCCCGGTACTCGGAGCCGTCCGCCAGCACCGCCCCGTACGGTCCCACGGACGCGGCGACCCACACCTCCTGCTCGGCGGCCCGGGCCGCCGCATCGGCCAGCCGGACGCTGCGCCGCAGCAGGGCCGTCGTACGGGCCGGGCCGTAGCCGCGCCGGGCGAAGGCGGCGTACCCCACCTGGTAGCTCGCGGTGATCAGCACCTCGGCGCCGGCCCGTGCGTAGGCGGTGTGGGCGGCCGTCACCTGCTCCGGCCGCTCGGCGAGGACCCGGCCCGTCCAGAGGCCACCGGACAGGTCGCAGCCCTGGTCGGCGAGCTGGTTGCTCAGCCCGCCGTCCAGGAGCACGGTCCGCCCGCCGGGGCCGGCCAGGGCCTCGGCGAGCGGGCGGGAGGCGCGGGGCACCGTCGTCCCTCCCGTCAGCCGAGCTGGGACTGGACCCGGGAGGAGATCAGCTCCAGGTGGTCCAGATCGCCGAGGTCGAGCAGCTGCAGGTAGAGGCGGGAGGAGCCGACCGCCTCGTAGGCTCCGATCCGGTCGACGACCTCGGCCGGGGAGCCCGCCAGGCCGTTGGCCTTGAGCTCCGCCACGTCACGGCCGATGGCGGCGGCCCGCCGCGCCACCTCCGCGTCGTCCTTGCCCACGCACACGACGAGGGCGTTGGAGTAGACGAGGTCGGCGGGCTTGCGGCCGGCCTGCTCGGCGGCCGCACGGACCCGGCCGAACTGCCGCTGGCTGTCCGCGATCGAGGCGAAGGGCATGTTGAACTCGTCCGCGTACCGGGCGGCGAGGCGCGGGGTGCGCTTCGCGCCGTGGCCGCCGATCAGGACCGGAATCTTGTCCTGGGCCGGCTTGGGCAGCGCCGGGGAGTTCTCCACCTGGTAGTGGACGCCCCGGAAGTCGAAGGTTGCGCCGGGATCGGTGGCCCACAGGCCGGTGACGATCTCCAGCTGCTCCTCCAGCCGGGCGAGGCGCTCGGCCGGGAAGGGAATGCCGTACGCCTTGTGCTCCTCCTCGAACCATCCTGCGCCCAGGCCGAGTTCGATCCGGCCGCCCGACATCTGGTCGACCTGCGCGACCTGGATGGCGAGCACGCCGGGGAGCCGGAAGGTGCCGGCCGTCATCAGCGTGCCCAGCCGGATCCGCTGGGTCTCGCGGGCCAGGCCCGCCAGGGTGATCCAGGCGTCGGTGGGACCGGGCAGACCGTCGGCCGCGCCCATCCGCAGGTAGTGGTCCGAGCGGAAGAAGGCGTCGAAGCCCAGGTCCTCGGTGGCCTTGGCGACGCTCAGGAGGGTGTCGTAGCTCGCGCCCTGCTGGGGCTCGGTGAAGATACGGAGATCCATGTCTCCATCCTGCCCTTTCGGCCCCGGCCGGGTGAATCTGAGTCAACCGGGCGCTCCCCACCGCCCGCGCCAGTGACCAGCCCGGATGGGGATCGTTGGCTCGGACGGAGCCGGACCGCCCGGCCCGCGCGCCGGCGGCCTTCGCCGGTGCGTCCACCGCCCCCTTCCACCTCCCGGAAGGGCCAGGGCCGAGGAGGCCGCCATGTCCCAGGAGTCCGCGCCGGA
Source organism: Streptomyces sp. NPDC006487 (assembly GCF_042870555.1). Lineage (NCBI taxonomy): Bacteria > Bacillati > Actinomycetota > Actinomycetes > Kitasatosporales > Streptomycetaceae > Streptomyces > Streptomyces sp. NPDC006487. Next base: position 233,042 of record NZ_JBIAHN010000009.1, on the reverse strand, counting down.
GACCCACCGGCAATCCCGTCAGGACTGTCAGACCGGGCAGGCAGCGCACGACCACGCCCGCCAGGAGCCCGCGGTACCCGCGCAGGGCGGCGCGCCGAAGGGCCTGCTGCAGCAGATGGAAGAGCTGATGGCAGCGCTGAACGCCGACCTCTCGCAGCTCGACGCCGACCTCCAGTCCTCGACCGACCGCAGCCCCGGCGCTGCGCTGTCCCAGGGGGGCCGTACCCCGGAGAGCGAAGACCGCCCGTCCTACCGGTCCTCCTGACCGCCCGGGTCCCGTCGCGCGCGGCGGGACCCCACCGAAACACCCCGGCTCAGGCCACGCCGGAGGCGGATCCCCGCTCGCGCACGGTCATCCGCCGCAGGATCGCCCGGACCCGGTCACTCGACTCGTCGGCCGCGTCTATCGACTCTATGCACTGCCAGTACAGACCCTCGTCGTCCGTCCCGCAGGCCACTCCGACCAGCGCTATGCCCACCTCGCCGAGCAGCGCCTGGAGCCCGAGCAACGCCTGCCGGGCGTCCGTCACCTCGGTCAACTGCGCTGCCCGGGGTGGGAGATCGGGCGCATAGCCCTCTCCGCGCAGAGCCGCCCGGTCGAGTACCCCGCAGCCTCTGCCCCCCGCTTCACCCAGCCCCCGTGCCTCCGATCTCAGCTCCGGCGGCCCGGTGACCGCCAGCCAGCTCCCTATCCCCTGCGCGAGGGCCTGCGCCTGCCAGGCCTCACCCACGATGTCCCATGCAGCCCCGCTCTGCGCCAGCGCGTGCCGGCCGGCTGCGATGAGCCGTACCGCGTCCATATGCCGTCCCCCGTCCGCACGACATCTTGCCGTTCTCTCCACTACCCAGAGTGAGGGCAACGGGCCGGTAAAGCCAGGGGTATTCGGAAATTGTGGACACCGAAGATGGTTGTGGATATCGCCATCACTCCGAAGAGTGACGGTCTGCGCCGGGAGCGCCCGGGACGGGGAACCTCAGCTCGTTCCGCTCGATCTTCGCGGCGAGCGCATCCAGCACATCGACCCCGAGGACCTCACAGAACTGCAGCAGGTAGGCGAGCACGTCGGCCACCTCATCGGCCACTCTGTGTGCGGTGTCCGGCTTCTCCATGACCTTGGCGGACTGTTCCGGCGTCAGCCACTGGAAGATCTCCACCAGTTCGGCCGCCTCGACGCTCAGCGCCACCGCCAGGTTCTTGGGCGTATGGAAGGGCTCCCACCCGCGCGCCGCCGCGAACTCGGCGAGCCGTCGCTGGAGCCGGTCGATCCGCTCGCCGGCTCCCTTGTCGCCCTCGGTCACTCCACGCTCTTCAGTCATGCACCAGGTCTACCACCGAGATCCCCTCGACCCCCCGGGCGGCCGTCGCGCAGGCCTCGCCCGCCGAGGCCGCCAGCCTGACCTGCCCGCGCCCGCAGGCCAGTACGGCCAACCGCAGCAGCTCGGCGGCCTGCCGGCCGTCCAGGTCCCGGTCGAAGCCGTCGGCGAGCACCGTCAGCGCCTGGCGTGCGGACGGCAGTTCGGCCGCCGGATCCACGTCCAGGACCCCCGGACCCGTCAACAGCACCAGTGCGAGGGCCAGGAAGCGCAGCTCGCCCGCGCCCAGCCGGGCCAGCTCGGTGGCGGGCCTGCCCGGCCCCCGGTCCAGCAGGCCGGTGACCGGGCCGCCCTCGGGGGCCCGTACGTCCAGCCCGGCCACCCGCCCCGCGCAGCCGGTGCGGGCGGCCCCGGTCAGCAGCCCGTACCGGGTGCCGCACTCCAGGCGGGTCCGGCGCAGCACGTCGGCCAGGTTGGCGCAGTCGCCCAGGAGCCGCCCCTCCCCCGGCAGGACCGGCTCCCGCATCCGCTCCGGGCGGGGGTCGCAGGGGAACACCGAACGCAGTGCGACCACCACTTGCTCGGCGGCGGCCAGCACCTGCCGCTGCCCCTCGGTGGCCCCGGCCACGCGCAGCGGGAGCAGCGCGGTCCCGAGCCGGTCGTCGGGCAGCGGGGCCCTGGTGACCCCGGCGGCTCCGCCGGTCAGCCAGGCCGCCTGGACGGACCGTCGCCCGGGGTCGCGCAGTGCGGTGGCGAGGAGGACCTGTCCGCCCACCGAGAGCCGTTCGCCGACGATCCGCAGCGAGGGCTCCGCCTGGACGGCGAGGTCGAGCCGGACCGGCCCGGCGGGGCCGTCGACCGTACAGCCGATCCGGAACCCCCGGCGCCGCTCGGCGTCGGGCACCGCCCCGTCGGGGATGCGCGCGCGGGGGTCGGGGAACACCTCGTCGAGGGTGGCCCCGGCGCCCAGGGCGGCCAGCGCTCCGTAGGCTTCCAGCACCTGGGACTTGCCGCTCCCGCTCGGCCCGGCGAAGAGGGTGACGGGGCCGAGGGCGAACCGGGCCCCGCGGTGCGCCCCGTAGGCGGAGAGCCGCAACTGGGTGACGGCGGGCCGCACATGCGGGGCGCCTGCGGCGGGCGGAACCTGACCAGGGGCCTGCCCCGGTACCGAGGCCTGACCCGGGACCCGACCCGGTACCGAGGCCTGCCCCGGGGCCGAAGCCTGGGCCAGGGCCGGAACCTGGGTCGGCGCAGGCGCCGTGGCCGATACCGGAGTTGCGGCAGGAGCCGGTACCCAGCCCACGGCTAACCCCGGACCGGCAACCACGGCGGAAGCCGCGGAAGCGGCGGGCGCGGCCGCGGAAACGACAGTAGCCACAGAAGCGGCCGGCGCTGCCGCCACCGCCTCGGGTACAGCAGTAGCCGCAGAGGCGGCAGTCACCGCCGCGGGAACGGCAGTAGCCGCAGAGGCGGCGGCCGCGGGGGCGACGGGAGCGGCCCGTGTCGTCGCGGGGGTGGCGGCCGTGGGGGTGGTGGCGGGCACCGTGGGAGGGGGCGCGGGAACGGCGAGGCGCGAGGTCATGCGCGGGACGGTACGGCCCGGCGAACCCCCCGTGGGTCCGGCGAACCGTTCCGCCCGCGGGACCTTCCTACGATCGGGGGACGGCCGCGGCCGCGATCCCCTCCACCTCGGTCCCGACGGGTGCCAGCAGGAAGACGTTCCGGTCGACCCGGTGCATGCCGCTGCCGAGCCCGAAGACCACGCCGCTGCTGAAGTCCAGGATCCGCTTGGCCACTTCGCCGTCAGCGCCCGTGAGGTCCAGCAGCACCGGGATCTGCGCGATCAGGTACTCCGCCACCTCCCGCGCGTCCGCGAAGACCTGGACCCGGATCACCACGAAGCGCCGCTGCTCCGCCGCGGACGCCCCCGGAACCGTGGGGATCGTGCGGTGATCCACCCGGGAGGGCCACTCGTTGCGACTCCGCAGGGGGACCACCTGCGCGAGCCCCTCCCACTGTTCGTCGGTGACGTCGTACCTGCTCACCAGGCCGCCTCGGCCTTGCGCTTCATGTGCATCCCCCCATCCTCTCGCGTTTCACCCGTTCAGCCCAACACCGACACGAGGCAGCTGAGACACCCCGCCGAACACCCCCGTCTACCCCCCACTCGCCGAGTAGGTTAGGTTAGGCATACCTAAGTACGCGCCTCTCGCCACTCGGGACGACGGAGATCCACATGCACCTCCCCCTGCCGCTGCCGCTGCCCACCGACGCCGAGCGGGTCAGGTCCGTCTTGGCCGCCGCCCACTCCATGACCGTCGTCACCGACGGCCGGCGCACGGAGATCCGCCACCTGGACGGCACCGACCCCCTCGGCCGGCTGCACCTGCACCCCGTCGAGCCGGGCGGCCGCGCCGAACACCTCCCCGCGATCCGGATGGAGTTCACGGACATCGCGCCCACCCCCGTACGGGACCGCGTGCGCGCCCGGGTCACCCTCGTCGGCCGCCTGCTCACCCCCTACACCGACGGAGCCGACGGGGGCGACGGGGGCTCCGACTCCACCTGCGTGGAGTTCGGCCGGGCCGTCCTCGAAACCCCCGACGGCGCCCGCGCGTACGTCGGGCTCGACGAGCTGGACGCGGCCCGCCCCGACCCGCTCGCGTTCTACGAGGCCGGGATGCTCACGCACCTCCTCGACGACCACGCCGAACTGGTCACCCTCCTGCTGCGCCTGGTCCGGCCGCAGCCGGCCACGGACCCGGCGGCGGGGTCCGCCGTCCTGCGCGCGCTGCCCCTCGCGATGGACCGGTACGGAATCACCCTGCGGCTGGAGGAACGGCGCGGCCACCGCGACGTACGGATCCCCTTCCCCTCCCCGCTCGACGACGTGGAGCAGTCCGGGGCGCAGATCCAGGCCCTGTTCAGCGCGGCCCGGCGCAGCTCGCACCGCAACACCCTGCCCGCCTGAGTGTTCCTGCCCGACCGTCCCCGCCCGCGGCCTCCGCCGAGAACCGGCCATTCCGGAGCGGAGCACCGAACCCCGGAACAACGCTCCCCCGGCGGCCCGTTGGGAAGATCATGAAGGCAATCACATACACCGCATACGGAACGCCTGACGTCCTCGCCCTCACCGAGGTTCCGGAGCCCAAGGTCGGTCCGGGCGAGGTCCTCGTCCGCGTCAGGGCCGCCGGGGTGAACCCGGTGGACTGGAAGCTCGCGGCCGGATACCTCGACCCGATCCTCGAGGTCCGCTACCCGGTCATACCCGGCTGGGACGTCGCGGGCGTCGTCGAGGCGGTCGGCGAGGACACCTTCGACTACGCCGTCGGCGACGAGGTGTACGGCTACGTCCGCAAGGAGTGGGTCGAGCTGGGCACTTACGCCGAGCTGGTCTCCGCGCCCGTCCGCACCCTCGCCCGCAAGCCGCGCGAGCTGACCTTCGAGCAGGCCGCCGGCGTCCCGCTGGCCGGGCTCACCGCCTACCAGTCGCTGACCCGCGTGGGTCTCAAGGCCGGCGAGACCGTGCTCATCCACTCCGCCGCCGGCGGCACCGGCTCCCTCGGCGTGCAGATCGCCGTCGCGCTCGGCCTGCGCGTCATCGGCACGGCCGGCGCACACAACCACGACTACCTGCGCTCCCTGGGCGCCGAACCGGTCCTTTACGGCGAGGGCTTCGCCGACCGGGTCCGCGAGCTGGCGCCCGAAGGGGTGGACGCCGCACTGGACTTCTTCGGCGACGACGTCGTCCCGGCGCTCCAGTCCCTGGTCAAGGAGCGGCACCGGGTGGTGTCCATCGCCGACTACACCGCGGCCGCCCAGGGCGCGCACCAGCTGTGGGTCCGCCCGGACACCGCCGACCTGACCTTCCTCGCCGAGCTCGCGGACGAGGGCCGGCTCACCGTCGACGTGCAGCACGCGCTGCCGCTCGCCGAAGCGGCGAAGGCCTGGGAGCTGAGCGCCACGGGCCGCACCCGCGGCAAGATCGTCCTGACCGTGTGACCCGTGTGGCCCGTGTGGCCGTGTGACCCGTCTGACGGTCCGACCGTCAGACGGGTCAGGCGCGGGCGCGGGCCCTCGCTCAGGAGGTGATGGGCGGCGCCGCACCGCCGCCGCCCGCCGGGCCGAGGGAGGGCCCGACCGCCCGCAGGGCGCCCGGTGTCCGTCCCTCGCCCCAGCCGATCTCCCGCCGGTAGCTGCCGAGCAGACCCCGGCCGGCGAGTCCGGCCTCGTCCCGTACGGCCGGGTCCTCCGGGACCGGACGGGTCAGCGGGGACACGAACAGCGCGTCCACCGGGCAGTTGGCCTCGCACAGGAAGCAGGTCTGGCAGTCCTCCTGCCGGGCGAGCAGCGGGATCCCCTCCGGCCCCCGCTCGAAGACGTCGGTCGGGCACACCTCCACGCACTTGTCGCAAGCGATGCACCGCTCGGCCGAGACCAGTTCGATCATGCGACCAGCTCCGCCGGCCGCGTCCACACCCGGTCGAGCCCGCCGGTCACGATCCGGTGGTGCTGCGCCGGGTCCTGCCCCGGGTGGTCGAGCCGGCGGGCCATCCCGCGGCTCTCGGTGCGGGCCAGCGCGGAGGCGTACATCCAGCGGGCGTGGGCCGTCATGGCCGCCGCCTGGCGGACCTTGACCAGCCCGGCACCCTCCCCGCGCAGGGAGCCGCGCAGTTGCGCCCAGACCTCGTCGAGGGCTCCGAGCGAGCCGGTGAGCACGGAGCCTTGCCGCAGGTAGTTCTTGTCGTACGGCAGCACTTGCTCCTGGACGAGGCGTACGAGTTCCCGTGCCTCTCCGGGCCCGGCCGCGAACCCGGCGCCCCCGGTGGGCCGCAGGCCCGCCCCGCCGGCCCCGGTGACCGGCCGGAAGGCGGCACGGCCCGAGCCGAGCGAGCGGGCGTACCGGGCCGCGCCGGCCCCCGCCCAGCTGCCGGAGGACATCGCCCAGGCGGCGTTGTGGCTGCCGCCTCCGGTGAAACCTCCGCAGATCTCCTCACGGGTGGCCGCGTCCCCGGCGGCGTACAGCCCGGGGACCGAGGTGGCGCAGTCCTCCCCGGCGAGCCGGATCCCGCCGGTGCCGCGGACGGTGCCCTCGGCCAGCAGGGTCACCGAGAAGCGGTCGGTGAAGGGGTCGATGCCGAGCCGGTCGAAGGTGAGGAAGAAGTTGGGCTGCGCGAGCCGCATGGCGGCCTGCGCTGTGGCGTCGGCCCGGTCGAGGCGGGCGTAGACCTTCGCTCCGGTGAGGAGTTCGCGGGCGATGACGGAGCGGCCGCCGAGGCTGGCGGCGCCCTCCAGGACCTCGCCGTCCTCCTGGTAGAAGGTGGCGAAGGTGTAGAAGGCGGTCTTGGTGACGGAGGTGCCCTCGGGGGCGATCCCGTAGGAGTTGGAGAACTCCATGCCGGACAGTTCGGCTCCGGCCTCGGCGGCGAGCAGCGCGCCGTCCCCGGTGTTGGTGTTGGTGCCGAGCGCGCCGCTGAGGAAGGCGCAGCCCCCGGTGGCCAGGACGACGGCGCCGGCCCGGACCCGGTAGGGCTCGCCGGCCTGGCGGCGGTAGCCGGCGGCGCCCGCGGCGGCGCCGTCGGCGTCGGTCAGCAGCTCGGTGACGGGGCTGTGGTCGAGGATCCGGACCCCGGCGCGGCGGATCCGGATGCGCATCCGCCGCATGTACTCCGGCCCCTGCAGGCCGTTGCGGAGCGGCCGGCCGTCGGGACCGGTCGGGAAGGGATAGCGCCCTTCGTCCGCCAGCTCGTTCATCCGGTCGTACGTCTCGTCGAGGACCCGGGACATCCACCGCCGGTCGGCGAGGTACCCGCCGAGCCCCTCTCGGCTCGCCATGGCGGCTTCCCGGGCGGCCGGCTCCGGCGGGACGTACCAGACGCCGGTGCCGCCCGCGGCCGTCGCCCCGCTGGTGCCGCAGTAGCCCTTGTCGGCGAGGACCACGCGGGCCCCTGCCCCGGCCGCCTTGAGGGCGGCCCAGGCGGCGGCGGGGCCCCCGCCGACGACGAGCACGTCGGCGACGTGCTCGCTCACGCTCCGGCCCCGGGGGCCGCTCCGGCCGACGCGTAGCGGTTGGCGGGGCGGGCCAGCCCGTAGTTCTCCCGCAGGGTGCGGCCGGTGTACTCGGTACGGAAGAGCCCACGGCGCTGGAGGATCGGCACGACCTGGTCGACGAAGTCGGTCAGCCCGGTGGGGAGTACGGGAGCCATGATGTTGAAGCCGTCGGCGGCCCCCTGGGTGAACCACTCCTCCAACTGGTCGGCGATCTGCTCGGGCGTCCCGGCGAAGACGCGGTGGCCGCGGCCCGCGCCCAGGCGGGCGATCAGCTCGCGCAGGGTGAGGCCCTCGCGGCGGGCGAGCTCGGCGACGAGCGTGAAGCGGCTCTTGTTGCCGTTGATGTCCCGCTCCTCGGGCAGCTCGGGCAGCCCGCCGTCGAGCGGCAGCCCGCTGAGGTCCACGCCCAGCATGTTGGAGAGCTGGGCGAGACCGTACTCGGGGATCTGGAGCTCGGTGAGCTCCTGCTCCAGGGCCCTGGCCTCGGCCTCGGTGGAACCGATGACGGGTGCGATGCCGGGCAGAACGAGCAGCTCGTCCTCGGAGCGGCCGTACTTGGCGAGGCGGGACTTGAGGTCCTTGTAGAAGGTCTGCCCGTCGGCGAGGGTCTGCTGGGCGGTGAAGACGGCCTCCGCGTACTGGGCGGCGAACTCCTTGCCGTCCTCGGAGGATCCGGCCTGCACGAGCAGCGGGTGGCCCTGCGGGGAGCGGGGCACGTTGAGCGGTCCGGCGACCCCGAAGTATTCGCCGCGGTGGGCGGCGGGGTGGAGCTTGTCGGTGTCGGCGTAGATGCCGTTCTCCTTGTCGAGGACGATCGCGTCGTCCTCCCAGCTGTCCCAGAGCTTGGTGGCCACGTCGAGGAACTCGCGGGCCCGGTCGTAGCGGAGGTTGTGCTCCAGGTGCTCCTCCCGGTTGAAGTTGCGGGCCTCGTCGACGCTGCCGGAGGTGACGATGTTCCAGCCGGCGCGGCCGCCGCTGATGTGGTCGAGGGAGGCGAACTTCCGGGCGGTGTTGAAGGGCTCGTTGAAGGTGGTGGAGACGGTGGCGATGAGCCCGATGTGCTCGGTCACCGCGGCGATCGCGGAGAGCAGCGTGAGCGGCTCGAAGCCGCCGACGGCGTTGTAGCGGGCCTTGCCCCAGAGGGCGACCCCGTCGGCGAAGAAGATCGAGTCGAGCCGTCCGCGCTCGGCGGTGCGGGCCAGTTCCTGGAAGTAGCGCAGGTCGGTGATCCGCTCGGGGCTGCTGGCCGGGTGGCGCCAGGCGGCATCGTGGTGCCCGGCGTTCATGAGGAAGGCGTTGAGGTGGAGGGTCCGGGGTGCGGTCATGTCATGTCCTCGGTTGGGATCCGGGCGCGGCGGCGCCCGCGGGGGTGGTCGTGGCGGGGCGGACGCGGGGGTGGTCGTTCGTGGCGGGCCGGACGGCCGCGGGGGTGGTCGTTCGTGGCGGGCCGGACGGCCGCATCGGCCGCCGGGCGGTGGATCAGGGCCTCAGGACGGGACGCGCCACGTGCTCAGCCGGCGTTCGATCGTGACGAGGATCTGGTTGAAGGCCAGGCCGATCACGGAGATCGTGACGATGCCCGCGTACATCTGCGGGATCGCGAAGTTGAACTGCGAAGCGTTGATCAGGTACCCGAGGCCCGCCTTCGCGCCGATCATCTCGGCGGCGACCAGGACCAGGATGGAGACGGCCCCCGCCAGCCGGATGCCCGTGAAGATGACCGGCACCGACGCCGGCAGGATCACCTTCTGGAACAGCTTCGGCGTGGACAGGTCCATGGAGCGGGCCAGTTTCACCAGCGTCGGATCGGCGTTGCCCACGGCGCTGATGGTGTTCAGCAGGATCGGCCAGACGCAGGCGTAGACGACGATCGAGACCTTCGAGGTCTCCCCGATGCCCAGCAGCAGGACGAACACCGGGAGCAGCGCGAGCGCCGCCGTGTTGCGGAACACCTCCAGCAGCGGTCCGAGCAGCGCCGCCACCGGCCGGTACCAGCCGATCAGGAGCCCGAGCGGGACCGCGACGGCGACCGCGATGCCGAATCCGCCGAAGGAGCGGGCCAGGCTGGCCTTGCTGTGCTCGGCGAGCTGCCCGTTGCCCAGCAGCTCCCACCAGGCCTTGGCCACCTCGCTCACCGGCGGCAGGAACGTCGCGTCGACCAGCCCCAGCCGCGGCGCCGTCTCCCACAGGGCCAGCAGCGCGAGGATCGCCGCGGAGCGCAGCGCCACCGCCCGCAGCCCCCGCAGGACGCGCCGCGCCAGGGCCGCGGCCGGCGACGGTGCGGGGGGCCGCGCGGGGGTCCGGACCTCCGGGGGCGCGAGGTCGCGTACGGCTGTCGCCGCCACGTCCGCCGCCACGTCCGCCGCCACGTCCGCCTCGGCGTCCGCCGCCCCGTCCGCCTTCGTCTCCACCGCCGCTTCCACCGTGGTGCTCATACGGCGACCTCCTCCTTCTCCAGTTGCTGGGCGCGGGCCACCTCGTCGTGGAGCAGGGTCCAGATCTCGTGGCGGTAGCGGGCGAACTCCGGGCTGGAGCGCAGGTCTTCACCGGTCGCCCCGGTGGCCCGGTCGCCGAACGACACCGGGACGACCTGCTTGACCCGGCCGGGGCGGGAGGTGATGACGGCCACCCGCTGCCCGAGGTACACGGCCTCTTCGATGCCGTGCGTGATGAACACGACCGTCTTGCCGGTGCTCTGCCAGATCCGGCGCAGTTCGTCCTGGAGGGACTCGCGGGTCTGCGCGTCGAGCGCGGCGAACGGCTCGTCCATCAGCAGCACGTCCGGGTCGTAGGCGAGCGAGCGCGCGATGGCGACCCGCTGGCGCATGCCTCCGGACAGTTCGTGCGGGTGCCGGTCCTCGAACCCGGTGAGACCGACGAGGTTCAGGAACTCCCGGGCTTTCGCCGCGCGTTGGCGGCGCGGGACGCCGGTGGCCTCCAGGCCGAACTCGATGTTGCCCAGCGCGGTGCGCCACGGCAGCAGCGCGTACTGCTGGAAGACGATGCCCCGGTCGAGCCCCGGCCCGGTGACCGGCTTGCCGTCGAGCAGGATCCGCCCGGAGGTGGGCGGGGTCAGGCCGCCGAGCAGGTCCAGGAGGGTGGACTTGCCGCAGCCGCTGGGGCCCACGACGACCACGAACTCCCCGGACCCGATCTCCAGGTCGATCCCGTCGAGGGCGGTGAACTCGGTCTTCTTGTCCTTCGTCGGGAAGGTCTTCGTCACGGAGTCGAACACGATCTTCGCCATGGCGCCGCTCAGCCCTTCCCTTGTCCGTTGAACTCGTTGGTGTAGAGGTCGGCCGCCTTGAGCTGGCCCTTCTTGATCTCGCCGCGCCCGCCCAGCCAGTCGATCCACAGCTGGAACTCCTTGTCGGCGATCCGGCCGCCCGGCTCGGCCACTCCGTAGGAGCGCCAGAACTTCAGGGTCGAGGTGTCCTCGTTGCGGCCGCGCTTCTTGACGATCTCCGTCATCCGGGCGATGACCTCCTCGCGCGGGGTGGCGCGGGACCAGTCGATGGCCTTGCCCACGCCCGTGGTGAAGGTGCGGACGGTGTCCGGGTTCTCCTTGATGAACTTCTGCGTCATCACGTACGAGCCGGCGCTGAACGCGCCGAGCAGTTCGAAGTCCTTGAACAGCGGCCGGATGCCACCCGCGGCCAAAGCCTTGTCGCGCAGCACGCCGCTGAGGACGCCGACCTCGATCTGCTTCTGTCTCAGCGCCTGCTCGGTGTTGACCGGGGGCACGACGAGCGACTCGACCTTCGCGGCCTCCGCCTTGGGTACGCCGTTTCGCTCCAGGTAGATGTCGAGCAGGGCCTGGGCGTGGGCGCCCAGGGTGTTCATGCCGACCTTCTTGCCGATCAGGTCGCGGGCGGAGCGGATCGGGCTGTCCTCCAGGACGTAGTAGCCGAGGTAACTGTCCTTGTCAGAACCGTAGTAGGAGGTGACGGCCTTGATCTGGGCCTTGCTCGCCGCGAGTTTGACGATCGCACCGTTGAAGGCGCCGCCGAAGTGGGTCTGGCCGGTGGCCGCGGACTGGATGTCCTGGGGGCCGCTGATGGTGTTGCCGACCCAGTCCAGGGTCACGTCGCCGAGGTAGCCGAGGTCGGCGGCGAGCTCGGGCAGGGTGACCGCGCCGACGTTGCCCTGGTACTTCAGGGAGGTGACCTGTCCACCGCGGGCGCCGGTGGCGGTCGCCGTCCCGCAGCTCACCGCGGCCGCCGAGATGCCGAGCAGGGTGAGGAACTGGCGTCGGGAGGTACGGGTGGAGGTGAAAGCTGCGGACATCGCGATTCCTTGTCGATCCGGGTCGGGCGGGTCGGGCGGTCAGGGAGGGTGGGGCGGTTTCCGTACGGAGATCAGCGCGCGGTGGCGAGCGCGGCGGCCTGAGCCGCGCGCAGCGCCTCGGCGAACTCGTCGACGGCCTGGTACAGGTCCAGCTCCGCCTCCGCGCGCAGCCGGTCCGGGCCGGCCCCGCGCTCGACGGAGGAGTCCAGGACGAAGCGGCCGGCGGTGACGTGCCGGGCGCCGAGCGCCGCGAGGACCGGGCGCAGGGCGTAGTCGATGGTCAGGACGTGGGCGAGGCTGCCGCCGGTGGCCAGCGGGAAAACCGTCTTCCCGGCCAGCCCGTCCTGCGGGAGCAGATCGAGGAAGGCCTTGAGGAGACCGGTGTACGAGGCCTTGTAGACGGGCGTCGCGATGACGATCCCGTCGGCTTCGGCGACGGCTTCGAGGGCCCGGCGGATCTCCGGCTCGCCGCGGCGTGCGGCGAGCAGATCGGCGGCGGGAAGCTCCCGGACGGCGAGCTGCGCGGTCTCGAACCCGGCGTGGTTCAGGCGGCGCAGCACGTGGTCGGCGACCACGTCGGTACGGGAGTGGACGGACGGACTGCCGGTGAGGGCGAGCAGCTTGGGCACGGAGCGCTCCTTGGCTGACGAGGGCGGGGCGAGCGGGGCGGGGCGTTCGGGGTCTGTTCGCGTCTGTCGGCTCAGACCTCGGAGGTGGAGGCGCCGGAGGCGATGCCGAAGGCCGGGTCCGGTACGGCCTCCGGGCTGATCAGCCGGGACGCGACCCCGTCGGGCCCGACCGGGACGTCGCCGTCGACCGTCACGCGGCGCAGGGTGCGCTCGTGGTCGTCCGAGTCGTCGACGCCGTAGTGCTGGGTGGCGCGGTTGTCCCAGATCGCGACGTCACCGGCCTGCCACTGCCAGCGGACGGTGTTCTCGGGGAGCTCGATGTGGGCCTGGAAGAGGTCCTGCAGGAGGCGCGAGTCGCGGCCGGTGAGCCCGTTGATCCGCTGGACGAAGTTGCCGAGCAGCAGGGTGCGTTCGCCGGTCTCGGGGTGGACCCGGACCACCGGGTGCTCGGTGAGGAACTTGGTCGAGGTGAACACCTCGCGGTACTGGGCGAGCGCCTCGGGAAGGGCGTCGGGCTTCAGGGCCGCGTAGTCGTACTCGTTGGAGTGCACGGCGCGCAGGCTGTCCGCGAGGACGCGCAGCGGCTCGGGCAGGCCGGCGTAGGCGGTGGCCGTGTTGGCCCACAGGGTGTTGCCGCCGTACGGCGGGATGGTGACGGCGCGGAGGATGGAGAAGGCGGGGTAGGCGGGGACGAAGGTGACGTCCGTGTGCCACTGGTTGGCGCGGGCTCCGTGGTGGGAGTCGATGCCGAGCGCGTAACGCCCGTCGGCGGAGGGCACGGTGGGGTGCGCGACGGGCGCACCGAGCAGCTGGGCGAAGGCCTCGTGCCCGTCCTCGTCGAGGTGGCCCTGACCGCGGAAGAAGACGACCTTGTGGGCGAGCAGCGCGGCCCGGATGCCGGCGACGGCCTCGGCTTCGAGTTCGCCGCCGAGCCGGACCCCACCGATCTCGGCGCCTATGCGGCCGCCGATCTTGGTCACGGTGAGGTCGGTGCGGGTGGCAGTGGACATGAGAGGCTCCTTGTTTATTTCCGCAGAGGAAGAAATGAGGGAAGCGAGGACGACGGAGATCCGGCCGGGGAGACGGACCACGGGCGGACCACGGACGGACGGACGGCGGGCGGACGGGAGGGGCGTGGACCGGCGGCCGGCCGCGGGATCGGCGAGCCACCAGGTCCGACGGGCGGACGGCTGGACGGGGCGGGGGCCGGCCTGCGGCCGGATCAGGCGGGCCGCGACGGTCCGGCCGGGTTCGACGGGTGGAGACCGGCGGGAGCCTGCCGGCGGCAAGGTTCGACGGATGGAGACCGGCGGGCGACAAGGTTCGACAGGCAGCCGCCGACCGGCGAAGGCGCTGAGCGGGCGCCGCTCGGAGACGATCGGCCCGAACCCGCGGAGCCCCCGCCCCCATCCACCGGAGTGAGTCGGCGCGAGCCCCACGCACACCCCGGATGACGGGGCACGAACGCCCAGCCGCTCGGGACCGGGAGGCTCAAGTGCTCCAGAGGCTCGGAGGCTCAGAGGCGCTCAGGAACAGTGCGGGGCCGTACAGCGGCGGCCCTGACACTCGCCCGGCGCGGTACGGCAACCGGGGGTGTGGAGCCGCGGGGCGAGGAACTCGGTCGCGGTCATGTCCCGGAGACTGCCAGCGCCCCCACGCACGGTCAACCCCGCCGGACACCCCCCGCCCTCACCCCCAGCCTCCGACCCACACCCCCCACGACCTGCCCTTTCATCGTTTTCCGCCACTCCCGGAACGGCCGAAACCCGTGGCCTGATTTCACGCCCCCGCAACGCACCCGCCACGCAGCCCGCCGGCATGTGAAGCGCGGGGCACGGGGGCGGAGCCCCACAGCGGCGCCACAGGCAATCCAGCCCCGCCGCCGTTTGGAGCGCGCGGCCCGGGGCGGAGCCCCGGGAGCGGCGCCGCACGACGGAGAGGGGCCGGCCCCGGGGGCCCCGCGCCGCAGGGCGTGACCCCGTCCCGTTCCCGCCGAGCGCAGCGACACGGCATGATCGGGACCACACCCCACCCCCCGAGGAGCCCGCCCGTGCCTCCCACCCCCGGTGACGGCCGGGCCGCCGCCAACGCCGCCGCCGTGCTCCGTACCGTCCTGAGCCACGGCCCCCTCGCCCGGAGCGACATCCCGAAGCTCTGCGGTCTCAGCCCGGCCGCCGTGTCCCGGCAGACCACGGCCCTGCTCCGCGCCGGCCTGCTGCACGAGCGCCCCGGGCCGGAGGAGCCGCCCGCGCCGATCGGCCACGCCGGAGTCGGCCCGGGCCCCGGCCGCCCCCGCATCCCCCTGGACCTGCACACCGGCCCCCTCGGCGGCCCCCTCGCCGCGGGCCTGCACATCGGCGTGCCCGCCTCCACCTTCAGCCTCGTGGACCTCCGCGGCCGCGTCCTGGCCCGCCGGGCCCTGCCGCACGCGGGCCGCTCCCCCGGCCGTCTCCCCGCCGTCATCGCCACCGAACTCGGCCGGTTCCTGCGGGAGTCCAACCCCGCCGGCCGCCCCCTGCTCGGTCTCGGCGCGGCCCTCGGCGGCTGGGTCCGCCCCTCCGACGGCACCGTCGTGCGCCACGACGCCCTCGGCTGGCGGGAGCTGCCCCTCGGCGCCGAGCTCTCCGACCGCCTCGGCCTGCCCGTCTCCGTGGACAACCACGCCCGCGCCATCGCCCACGCCGAGATCCTCTTCGGCCGCCCGGAGGCCCGCTCCAGCCTCCTCCACCTCTTCATCGGCAACGTCGTCGACGCCGCCTTCGGCATCGAGGGCACCGTGCACCAGGGCCCGGGAGCCGCCGCCGGGGACGTCGCGCACCTCCCGGTGCCCGGTTCGCGGACCCCCTGCGCGTGCGGCCGTACGGGCTGTCTCCAGGCGAGCGCCTCCGACGGGGTCCTCGGCGCCGAGGCCGTGCGCCTCGGCATCGTCCCGGAAACCGCCGACAACGCGGTCAGCCTCCTGGTCGACGCCGCCGCCACCGGCGACCCGCGCGCCGACCGGCTGCTGCGCGAACGCGCCCGTACGGTCGGCCGGGCCGCGGCCCTGCTCCTCGACGTGTTCAACCCGGCCGTCATGGTGGTCGCCGAGCTGGCCAGCATCCTCCACGACGGCTACCTCGACGAGATCCGCGACGCGGCCGGCGACCGGGACCGCTACGGGCGGCGGATCGTCGCTCCGCACGCGGGTCCCGCCGTACTCCCGGTAGCCTCCGCGACCGTCCTGCTCGCCCCGCTCTTCCGTGACCCCTCCCGACTCACATGAGAGGGGGAGATCACATCCGGTGGTTCTAGGTCGTTGACAGGTACCCCCCTAACATTCGAGCCATGACGGTCCTGCCTGATGACGGGCTCTCCTTGGCCGCCGAATTCCCTGACGCGACGCATGAGCAGTGGCAGCGCCTGGTAGAGGGCGTGCTGCGCAAGTCGGGCAAGGAAGTTTCCGGCGAGGCAGCGGAAGACGCGTTGTCCACGAAGCTTGAAGACGGGCTCACCACCCGCCCGCTGTACAGCGCGCCCGAAACCGCGCCGGACACCGGTTTCCCGGGGTTTCCGCCGTTCGTACGAGGTGGCCGCCCCGAGGGCAGCGCCGCCTCGGGCTGGGACGTGCGCCAGCGGATCGCGGGCACCGACCCCGTACGGGTGAACGACGCGGCCCTGGCCGACCTGGAGAACGGCACCACCTCGCTGTGGCTGGCCGTCGGCGACGCCGGCCTTCCCGCCGAGGGCCTGGGCCGTGCGCTGGAGGGGGTCTACCTCGACCTCGCGCCCGTCTCCCTGGACCCCGGCGCCCAGTACGCGGAGGCCGCCCGGGCCCTGCTCGCGCTGTACGCCGAGCGCGCGGTGGCCCCCGAGGCCGCCCACGCCTCCCTGGGCGCCGACCCGCTGGGCCACGAGGCCCGCACGGGCGAGGCCCTGGACCTGACGGAGGCCGCCGCGCTCGCCGCGGAGACGGCCGCCTGGCCCCACGTGCGCGCCCTGACCGTCGACGCCCTGCCGTACCACGAGGCCGGCGGCAGCGCCGCCGAGGAGCTGGGGCTCTCCCTGGCCACCGGGGTCGCCTACCTGCGCGCCCTCACCGAAGCCGGGCTGACCACCGAAGCGGCCTTCGGCGAGCTGGAGTTCCGCTACGCGGCCACCGCCGACCAGTTCCTGACCATCGCCAAACTGCGCGCCGCCCGCCGCCTGTGGGCCCGGATCGCCGAGGCCTGCGGGACCCCGGGGGCCGGCGCCCAGCGCCAGCACGCCGTGACCTCGCCGGTGATGATGACCCGCCGCGACCCGTGGGTGAACATGCTGCGCACCACCGTCGCCTGCATGGCGGCGGGCGTGGGCGGCGCCGACGCCGTCACCGTGCTCCCGTTCGACCAGGAGCTCGGCCTGCCCGACGCGTTCGCCCGCCGCATCTCCCGCAACACCTCCACGATCCTGCTGGAGGAGTCCCACCTGGCCCGGGTGATCGACCCGGCGGGCGGCTCGTACTACGTCGAGCAGCTCACCGACGAACTCGCCCACGCCGCCTGGGAGTTCTTCCAGACCGTCGAGAAGGCGGGCGGCCAGGCCGCCGCGCTGCGCTCCGGCCTGGTCGCCGAACGCCTCGCCGCCACCTGGGCCGCGCGCTCGAAGAAGCTGGCCACCCGGCGCGAACCCGTCACCGGAGTCAGCGAGTTCCCGCACCTGTCCGAGAAGCCGGTCGTACGGGAACCCGCGCCGGCCCCGCTCACCGGCGGATTGCCGCGCGTGCGGCGCGATGAGGCGTACGAGGCCCTGCGCGCCCGCAGCGACGTACACCTGGCGGCGACCGGCGCCCGGCCGACCGTCTTCCTGGCGGCCCTGGGCCCGGCGGCCGCGCACACGGCCCGCGCCACCTTCGCCTCCAACCTGTTCCAGGCGGGCGGCATCACCCCGGTCCACGACCCGGTGTCGGTGACCCCGGAGACCGCCGCGGCGGCCTACGCGGCGAGCGGGGCCGACGGCATGGCCGTGCTGTGCTCCAGCGACGCGCTGTACGAGGAGCAGGCCGAGGCGGTGGCCGCGGCCCTGCGCTCGGCGGGCGCGACGACCGTGTTCCTCGCGGGCAGGCCCGGCACCGCCGCGGCGGCCGTGGACGAGTACGTCTTCGCCGGCTGCGACGCGATCGCCGTGCTGTCCTCCGTACTCGACCGGATGGGAGTCGCGTCTTGAGCATCCCCGATTTCTCCGAACTCGCGCTGAACGGCGCGGCCCCGGCCGCCGGGTCCGAGGACCAGTGGCGGACCGCGCTGAAGGAGTCCACCGGCTCGGGAGCCGCCGAGCTGCTGTGGGAGACCCCCGAGGGCATCGGCGTACAGCCCCTGTACACGGGCCGCGACCTGGAGGGCCTGGACTTCCTGCACACCTACCCGGGTGTGGCTCCGTACCTGCGCGGCCCGTACCCGACGATGTACGTCAACCAGCCCTGGACGATCCGGCAGTACGCGGGCTTCTCCACGGCCGAGGAGTCCAACGCCTTCTACCGGCGCAACCTGGCCTCCGGCCAGAAGGGCCTGTCGATCGCCTTCGACCTGCCCACGCACCGCGGCTACGACAGCGACCACCCGCGGGTGACGGGCGACGTCGGCATGGCGGGCGTGGCGATCGACTCGATCTACGACATGCGCCAGCTCTTCGACGGCATCCCGCTGGACAAGATGACGGTGTCGATGACGATGAACGGCGCCGTGCTGCCGGTCCTCGCCCTCTACATCGTGGCGGCCGAGGAGCAGGGCGTCTCGCCCGACAAGCTCGCCGGGACCATCCAGAACGACATCCTCAAAGAGTTCATGGTCCGCAACACCTACATCTATCCGCCGAAGCCCTCGATGCGGATCATCTCCGACATCTTCGCCTTCACCTCGCAGAAGATGCCCCGCTACAACTCCATCTCGATCTCCGGATACCACATCCAGGAGGCCGGAGCCACGGCCGACCTCGAGCTCGCCTACACCCTCGCGGACGGCGTGGAGTACCTGCGGGCCGGGCAGGCCGTCGGCCTGGACGTGGACGCCTTCGCGCCGCGCCTGTCGTTCTTCTGGGCGATCGGCATGAACTTCTTCATGGAGGTGGCGAAGCTGCGCGCGGCCCGTCTCCTGTGGGCGCGCCTGGTCAAGCAGTTCGACCCGAAGAACGCCAAGTCCCTGTCACTGCGCACCCATTCGCAGACCTCGGGCTGGTCCCTCACGGCGCAGGACGTCTTCAACAACGTCACCCGCACCTGCATCGAGGCGATGGCGGCCACCCAGGGCCACACGCAGTCGCTGCACACCAACGCGCTGGACGAGGCCCTGGCCCTGCCCACCGACTTCTCGGCGCGCATCGCCCGCAACACCCAGCTCCTCCTCCAGCAGGAGTCGGGCACCTGCCGCTCCATCGACCCCTGGGGCGGCAGCGCGTACGTCGAGAAGCTGACGTACGACCTGGCCCGCCGGGCCTGGCAGCACATCCAGGAGGTCGAGGCGGCCGGCGGCATGGCGCAGGCCATCGACGCGGGCATCCCCAAGCTCCGCGTGGAGGAGGCCGCGGCCCGCACGCAGGCCCGCATCGACTCGGGCCGTCAGCCGGTGATCGGCGTCAACAAGTACCGGGTGGCGACGGACGAGCAGATCGACGTCCTCAAGGTCGACAACTCCTCGGTCCGCGCCCAGCAGATCGCCAAGCTCCGGCGGCTGCGCGAGGAGCGCGACGAGGCGGTCACCCAGGACACCCTGCGGGCGCTGACGAACGCGGCGGAGCGCGGGGACGGCAACCTCCTCGCGCTGGCGGTGGACGCGGCGCGCGCGAAGGCCACGGTGGGTGAGATCTCGGACGCCCTGGAGAAGGTGTACGGGCGGCACGCGAGCCAGATCCGTACGATCTCGGGTGTGTACCGAACCGAGGCAGGCGAGTCCCCGTCCCTGGAGCGCACCCGTGCGCTCGTCGACCGGTTCGAGGAGGCGGAGGGCCGCCGTCCGCGCATCCTGGTCTGCAAGATGGGCCAGGACGGGCACGACCGCGGCCAGAAGGTGATCGCCACCGCCTTCGCCGACCTGGGCTTCGACGTGGACGTCGGCCCGCTGTTCCAGACCCCCGAGGAAGTGGCCCGTCAGGCCGTCGAGGCCGACGTGCACGTGGTCGGCGTCTCCTCCCTCGCGGCCGGCCACCTGACCCTCGTACCGGCGCTGCGCGAGGCCCTCGCCTCGGAGGGCCGCGAGGACATCATGATCGTCGTGGGCGGGGTCATCCCTCCCGCGGACGTCCCCACCCTCCTCGAGATGGGGGCCACGGCGGTGTTCCCGCCCGGCACGGTCATCCCGGACGCGGCGCACGACCTGGTGACGCGGCTCGCCGCGGACCTGGGCCACGAGCCGCACGAGCTGTAGGCGCCGTGCCCCGGATCGACATCACCGCCTACACGAAGGGCGTACTCGACGGGAAGCGCGCGTTCATCGCGCGCGCGATCACCCTCGTCGAGTCCACCCTGCCCGCGCACCGGTCCCTGGCCCAGGAGCTGTTGACCGAGCTCCTCCCCCACTCGGGGCGGGCCCGGCGCATCGGCATCAGCGGTGTGCCGGGCGTGGGGAAATCCACCTTCATCGACGCCTTCGGCACGATGCTGACGGGACTCGGCCACAAGGTGGCGGTCCTGGCCGTCGACCCCTCCTCCACCCGTACGGGCGGCTCCATCCTGGGCGACAAGACCCGGATGGAGCGCCTCTCCGTGGACCCCGCGGCCTTCGTCCGCCCGTCCCCGTCGGCGGGGACGCTGGGCGGGGTGGCGAAGGCCACCCGGGAATCGATCATCGTGATGGAGGCCGCCGGCTACGACGTGGTCCTCGTGGAAACGGTGGGCGTGGGCCAGTCCGAAACCACGGTCGCCGGAATGGTCGACTCCTTCCTCCTCCTCTCCCTCGCCCGCACGGGCGACGGCCTGCAGGGCATCAAGAAGGGCGTCCTGGAACTGGCCGACGTCCTGGCCGTCAACAAGGCGGACGGCCCGCACGAGCGCGATGCGAAGGCCGCGGCACGCGAACTGTCCAGCGCGCTGCGCCTGATGCACCCGGCCGACGCGGCGTGGACTCCACCGGTCCTGACGTGCAGCGCCCGGGAATCCACGGGCCTGGAGGAGGTCTGGAACCGCCTGGAACAGCACCGCGTGCTCCTGGAAGCGGGCGGCCGCCTGGCGTCGAAGCGCGCGGCCCAACAGGTGGAGTGGACCTGGTCGATGGTCCGCGACGAACTCCTGGAACGCCTCCGCTCGAACCCGGCGGTACGGGACCTGGCCCCGGCCCTGGAATCAGAGGTCCGCGCGGGCACCTTGACCCCCACCCTGGCTGCGGACCACTTGCTGTCGGCCTTCACCGACTCCTGAGGGGTCGGGGCCGGTCCCCCGACCCCGTCGGCCTCAGGCGGCGACCAGTACGGGCCCGCCGATGGCCAGCACCCGCCGCAGCACCCGCACCCGCTCCTGCGCATCCCCCTCGGAGAGCAACGCCGCGAGCACCGCGACCCGCGCCTGCGGCGCCCGCAGCGTCCCCGTGGGCACGGCCCCGGCCGCAACCAGGTCCACCGCACCCCCGTGGGTGTAGATCTCCGTCACCGGCCCGGCCGCGACCCGCGTGGTCAACGCCACCAGCACACCGTCCGCGACGGCCGCCTTGACCGCGTCGACGATCTCCGGCGTGGCGTTGCCCGCGCCGGTCCCGACCAGCACGATCCCCCGTGCCCCCGCCGCCACCGCGGCGTTCAGCAGCACCGCGTCACCGCTCACGTGGTGCACCACGACATCCACCCGCGGCGGCCCTTCCAAGGCCTCGGGCATCGCGGGCAACGGCAGCGGCTCCGGCCGCACCGGCGTCCGCAGCACGGTGACCTTGCCGAAGCCGACCTTCCCCAGCAGTTCCTTCGACGGGTCGGCGAACGCGTCGAGGGCCACGGCCTGTGCCTTCACGGTCCCGCGCGCCGCGTGCACCCGCCCCGCGAACGCGATCAGGACGCCGAGCCCGCGCGTCTTCGACGCGGTCAGCAGGGCATCGTAGAGATTGCCGGGACCGTCCCCGTCCGCCGCGCCCATGGGCCGCTGCGATCCGGTGAACACCACGGAGCGCGCATCGTGGTGGTGCAGGTCCACCAGGAACGCCGATTCCTCCAGCGTGTCCGTGCCGTGCGTGACGACGATCCCGTCCACGCCCGGATCGGCGAGCACCTCGTGCACGGTCCGCAGCAGGGTCAGCTGGTGCGCGGTGGTCAGCCGGGGACTGTTCACGCTGAACAGGTCGACGACCTCGACGCTCACTCCCTCCGGCAGCGGCGCGGTGGCCATGACCTCGGCCCCGTCGGCATCGGCGGCGAAACCGGAACCCTGCCAGCGGCTGGCTATCGTCCCGCCCGTACTGATCACGACGATGCGTCCCATGACCACGACCCTTCCCTCACACAGCCCGAAGCGGCCCGCACAGATTTTCTAGAGACGGCAATGGTAGGCCGATCTACGCGCAATGTGATTGCGATTTCACCCCACTCCGCAATAAAACCTGAGTGATAATTGCGCCATGGATGCGATCGACAAAGAAATCTTGCGTGAGCTTCAGGCCGACGGCCGGCTCAGCAACCAGGAGCTGGCCCAGCGCGTGGGCCTCACCCCCTCCCCCTGCATGCGCAGGGTCCGCCAGCTGGAAGAGGAAGGCATCATCCAGGGCTACCGCGCGGTGATCTCCCCCGAAGCGGTGGGCCGCGGCTTCGAGGTCCTGGTCTCCGTGGAGGTCCGGCGCGACCGCGAGGCCGTCGAAGCCTTCGAAGCCGCCCTCCAGGACATCCCCGACGTCATCGAGGCCTACCGCCTCTTCGGCAGCCCCGGGTGCCTCCTGCGCATCGCGGTCGCGGACCTCCGCGCGTACGAACGCCTCTGGATCGAAAAGCTGACGGCCCTCTCGGGGGTCACGGAGGTCAACTCGCAGATCATCATGAAACGCATCAAGGAACCGACGGGCCTGCCGGTCTGACCCTCGCGGCGGACGCGGGCGCCCGTCGCACATTGACCGGCTGCCGAGGTACGGTTAGGGTTACCTAAGTCGGATGCGGCAGCCCTGGGGCCCCTGTTCTGACCCGTGTACATGCGCGTTGCCGCCAGGGGGAGTTGGACCGCCCATGCTGTGTTCGAGGCTGATCAACGCGAACATCATCACCATGGATCCGGCCCGCCCCCTCGCCCGTGAGCTGGGGATCTGGCGGGGACGGATCGTGGGGCTCGATGAGGACGTCGCCTCGCTGCCGGCCCGGGAGGTCATCGATCTGCAGGGCGCCACCGTGCTGCCCGGGTTCATCGACAGTCACGTGCACCTCGCCTGGACCGGGCTGAAGCAGAGCACCCCGAGCGTCGCCCCGTGCGAGCGGGTCGAGGACGTGCTGGCGGTGGTGGCGGAGGCCGTCTCCCGCTCGGCGGGCGGGGACGGCGCCTGGGTCGACGTGATGGGTTATGACCAGCGGGCCCTGGGGCGGCACCTGACCGCCGGCGAGCTGGATGCCGTCAGTCGCGGGCGCAAGGTGTTCCTGATGCACGACTCGGGGCACGGGTGCGTCGTGAACAGCGCGGTGCTGCGCCTGCTCCCCGACGGCGTTCCGCACCAGGACGGGTTCCTGGCCGAGGGTGCCATGACCGCCGCGCGGCGGCTGCGGCTGCCGTACGGGCAGGACGAGATCGCCGACGCCGTCGAGCGGGCGGCCCGGACCTGCCTCGCGGAGGGCGTGACCGCGGTCGCCGAGGCGGGCATCGGAGGCGGGCTGCTCGGCCACAGCCCGGTGGAGCTCGGCGCGTACCAACTGCTGCGGGACCAGGGGAGGCTGCCCCTGCGGGTGCAGCTCATGCCCGCCGGCGATGTGCTGCGACCTCGCGAGGCGCACCGGGAGGACGGGATCCCCCGCGCCCTGGACCTGGGCATGCGCACCGGGTTCGGCGACGACTGGCTGTCGCTGGGCGCGCTCAAGATCTACACCGACGGCGGGATGATGGCCCGTACCGCCGCGCTCACGGCCCCGTACGCGGGCACGGACCACACCGGGCAGCTCCAGGACGACCCCGACCGCCTCACCCGGCTCATCGTGGACGGCCACCTCGCAGGCTGGCAGCTCGCCGTCCACGCCATCGGGGACCGCGCCGCCGACCTCGCGCTCGACGCGCTGGAGCGGGCGCAGCGGCTGCGGCCCCGGCCGGACGCGCGGCACCGGATCGAGCACGCCGGGCTGATCCGCCCCGACCAGCTCCCGCGCTTCGCGCGCCTGGGCGTGAGCGCCGTCGTCCAGCCGGCCTTCCTGTACTCCTTCGGGGACGACTACGCGGACGTGATGGGTGAGGAGCGGGCGCCCTGGATGTACCGGGGGCGCGGGTTCCTCGACCACGGGGTGAACCTCGTGGGGAGTTCGGACCGGCCCGTGACGGACGGCGCCCCGCTGCGGGCGATCCAGTTCATGGTCGAGCGCGCCTCCGCCTCCGGGCGGCCGGTCGGGCCGGACGAGGCGGTCACCGTCGAGGAGGCGCTGTACGCGTACACGGTCGCCGGTGCGTACGCGTGCCGGTGGGAGGACAGGGCCGGCAGCCTCACCCCGGGGAAGCGCGCCGACCTCGTGGTCCTGGGTGACGACCCGCGGTACGTCGATCCGTCCCGGATCAGTGCCATCGAAGTCGTGGAGACCTTTGTCGACGGAAACCGCACGACCGATACGGATGCGGGAAAGCTGTGAGTGGAGTGAACAGAGTGAGTGGTACGAGTAGCGTCCTGGAACGTCTTTCCCCGCTGTGGGAGGCACCCGAGATGCCGCCGCGCTGGGTCATCTGGCACGCGGGCGCGGGTGACTCCTTCGTCTTCGACCGGGAGTTCAACATGCCCGTCGACGTGGACGACGCGCTCCTCGGGGAGGTTCTGTGCCGGATGCGCGAGGTCGGCGCCCCGGAGGGTGACACCTACCCCGGCCGCCCGTGCGGCTGACCGCCACCACGGATCCGGCCCCCGGCGCCGACGCCTCGGCGCGGTCCTGGCTCACCTCGCCGGGACCGGGGCTGTGGGCCGTGCGCGTGGGCCTGTACGCGGATCGGGCGCGGGAGTTGGAGGGGATGCTCGACGATGCCGAGCGGGCCCGGCTCCAGGGGATCCGGCGCGCCGGCGACCGTGACCAGTACCGGGTCGCCCACGTCGTGCTGCGGCAGTTGCTGGGTGACCGGCTCGGCCGGGATCCGGCGCGGGTGCGCTTCTTCCGCGAGCCCTGCCCCGGCTGCGGCGGACCGCACGGCCGGCCCGCCGTGCCCGGCACACCGCTGCACTTCTCGCTGTCCCACGCGGGGGACGCGGTCCTGGTGGCGTTCGCGGACGGTCCGGTCGGGGTCGACGTCGAGCGGCGGCCGGCGCCCGCGCTGGCCTCGCAAGTGGCCTCCGAACTGGCGCAGGTCCTCCATCCGGCCGAGCGCGCCGAGCTGTCGGCGCTGCCCGTCGACGAGCGCCCGGCCGCGGTGGCCCGCTGCTGGTCCCGGAAGGAGGCCTACCTCAAGGGGGTCGGCATCGGACTCGGCGGGGACCCGGCCCTGACGTACGTGGGCACGGGCGCCACCCCCTCGGCTCCGCCGGGATGGACCGTCACCGACGTGCCCGCCTTCCCCGGCTACGTGGCGGCTCGCGCCGTCCGTACGGCCCGACTTGGCCCGGCCGACTAGGTAAGGCTAACCTTACCTCGACCGTTCCGCCGGGAGGCCTGCGCCTCCGCACCCGCCCCGCACACGGCGGAACCGAGGAAGGAACACCTTGACCACGGCAACGCTGCCCCCTGCCGCCGCGCACGCCACCCTGCCGCCCCGCACCCGCACCCCCGCTCCCGGCCCCGCCCCCGGCGCCGCCGCTCCCCGGTGGCACGAGGTCCCCGGGTTCACGGTGCGCCCGGCGCGCCGGGACGACGGCCCCGCGCTCGCCGCCCTCTCCCGGCCGTTCGTGGCCGCGGGGGCGCTCCGCGAACGCCCGCTCTCCCTGTACCTCTCCCGGGCCTCGGACTTCCTCGTCGCGCAGGCGCCCGACGGCACCCTCGAGGGCTGCCTCGGACTGCACGAACACCCCGCCGCGGGCGTGCTGTACAACTTCTGCGTCGCGACCCACCGGCAGGGCTCGGGCATGGGCGCCCGCCTGCTGCACGCGGCGCTCGCCAGGGCCCGCAACCGCTCCCTGGCCGCGCTGTTCACGGCGACGACCGGCAGCGGCCGCCTCTTCCTCCTCCACGGGTTCCTCCCGGCCTGCCCGACCCTGGCGCCGGCCGAGTGGGCCCGGTCCCTGGACCCCGGCCGGGGCGCGCGCGTCCTGTCCCGCGCGCTCTAGACGGCGAGACGGCAGAGCCGGTGGACGACCGAGGGGCGGGCCCCTGAGGGACCCGCCCCGGCCGTACTCCCCCGGCCGTACTCCCCCGGCCTTACGGGGCGTCGAGGATCCCGGGCAGCGCCGCCACCAGGGCATCGGCCCGCTCCTGCGGCAGCGTCAGGGCGGGAGCCAGCCGTACGACGCCCGCGCCCGCCGCGTTCACGAGGAACCCGGCGTCCTGCGCGGCCCGCTGGACCCGCGCGGCGACGGGCTCGGCGAGGGCGATGCCCAGGAGCAGGCCGGCGCCCCGCACTTCCCGGACCAGGGGGTGTTCCAGGGCCTCGATGGCGAGCCTCAGCCGCTCCCCCACCCGCGCGGCGCGGGCGAGCAGCCCTTCCTTCTCGATGGTCTCCAGGACGGCCAGCCCTGCCGCGCACGCCACCGGGTTGCCGCCGAAAGTGGAGCCGTGCTGACCGGGGGTCAGCAGCTCGGCGGCGGGGCCGAAGGCGACCGCGGCGCCGATCGGCAGGCCGCCGCCCAGCCCCTTGGCCAGGGTGATCACGTCCGGCTCGGATCCCGGCTCCGCCTGGTGCGCGAACCAGTGGCCGGTGCGGCCGATCCCGGTCTGCACCTCGTCCAGTACGAGCAGGGTGCCCGTGGCGCGGGTGATCTCGCGGGCCGCCCGCAGGTAGCCGTCGGGCGGCAGGACGACTCCGGCCTCGCCCTGCAGGGGTTCGAGCACGACCGCGGCCGTCTGTTCGGTGACGGCCGCGCGGAGCGCCTCCGTGTCCCCGTAGGGAACGTGCGTGACCTCCCCGGGCAGGGGCAGGAAGGGGGCCTGCTTGGGCGGCTGGCCGGTGAGGGCCAGCGCTCCCATGGTGCGCCCGTGGAATCCGCCCTCCGTCGCGACCAGGTGCGGGCGCCCGGTCCGGCGGGCGATCTTGAAGGCGGCTTCGACCGCCTCCGCGCCCGAGTTGGCGAAGAACACCCGTCCCGGCCTGTCCAGCAGGGCCAGCAGCCGTTCCGCCAGCGCGACGGCCGGCTCCGAGACGAACAGGTTCGACACGTGGCCGAGCCGGGCGACCTGCTCCTGGACGGCCGAGACCAGGGCCGGGTGGGCGTGGCCGAGGGCGTTGACGGCGATGCCGCCGGTGAAGTCCGTGTACGCGCGGCCGTCTTCGTCCCAGACCGTGCTGCCCTCGCCCCTGACCAGGGCCAGCGCGGGGGTGCCGTAGGTGTCCATCATCACCGCGCGCCAGCGGTCGGCGAGAGGTGTCGTCGTGCTGTCGGCGGTCACGCGCCGCCTCCCTTGCCGCCGGACCCCTCGGGGCCGGTCTGCTCGTCCGGCACCACCGTGGTGCCGGGTCCGTCCTCGGTGAGGATTCCGCGCAGCAGCGCGTGCGGCACCCGGCCGTCGATCACCTGCGCCTTGCCGACGCCCGCCCGTACGGCGCGCAGGCAGCCCTCCATCTTGGGGAGCATGCCGCTCGCGAGCTCCGGCAGCAGGGCGTCCAGCTCGCCGGCGGTCAGGCGGTCGATCACCTCGGTGCTGTGCGGCCAGTCCGCGTACAGCCCCTCGACGTCGGTCATCACGACCAGCCGGTCGGCCCCGAGGGCCACGGCCAGCGCCGAGGCCGCGAGGTCGGCGTTGACGTTGTAGACCTGCCCGTCCTCGCCGCGCGCGACGGGGGAGATCACGGGGATGCGGCCCTGCTCCAGCAGCCCGGCGATCGTCGCGGCGTCCACGTCCACGATGTCGCCGACCAGGCCGATGTCGACCGGCAGGCCGTCGACCCAGGCCGGGCGGCGTACGGCGGTCATCGTGTGGGCGTCCTCGCCCGACAGGCCCACGGCGAACGGCCCGTGGGCGTTGATGGCCCCGACCAGTTCGCGCTGGACCTTGCCGGTGAGCACCATGCGCACCACGTCCATCGTCTCCGGCGTGGTCACCCGCATTCCGGCCTCGAAGCGCGTCTCCAGGCCGAGCCGGTCGAGCAGTGCGCTGATCTGGGGACCGCCGCCGTGGACGACGACGGGCCGCAGGCCCGCGTGCCAGAGCTCCACGACGTCCTGGGCGAACGTCCGGTGCGTGGAGGGGTCCACCATGGCGTTGCCGCCGAACTTGACGACGACCGTCCGGCCTTGGAGCTGCTCCAGCCAGGGCAGGTCCCTGGGGGCGGGCACGGCGCCCGGCATGCCGGCCGGCATGGCGCCCGGCACGTCGTCCTGCGCGTGCGTCCGCTTCGTCTCCGCCGTCATCTCGACCCCGTTCACGAGCTGTAGGCGCTGTTCTCGTGCACGTACTCGGCCGTCAGGTCGTTGGTCCAGATGACGGCCGAGGAGTCACCCGAGCGCAGGTCCACGGTGATGGTGATCCGGCGACCGGACAGGTCGACCTTGTCCCGCGGCTCGCCCCCGGCTCCGTCCCGGCACACCCAGACGCCGTTGATCGCCACGTTCAGCCGGTCCGCGTCGAAGACGGCCGAGGTGGTGCCGATCGCGGACAGCACCCGGCCCCAGTTCGGGTCCTCGCCGTGCAGAGCGCACTTGAGGAGGTTGTTGCGGGCCACCGAACGGCCCACCTCCACCGCGTCCGCCTCCGAGGCCGCGCCGACGACGGCCACTTCGATCTCCTTGGACGCGCCCTCGGCGTCCGCCACCAGCTGGAGCGCCAGGTCCCGGCACACGGCGTGCACGGCGGCGGTGAGCTCCGCCGGTGCGGGCGTGATGCCCGAGCTGCCCGAGGCGAGCAGCAGCACGGTGTCGTTGGTGGACATGCAGCCGTCGGAGTCCACCCGGTCGAAGGTGGTGCGCACCGCTTCGCGCAGCGCCGCGTCGAGTACGCCGGCGCTCGCGTCGGCGTCCGTGGTCAGGACGACCAGCATGGTGGCGAGTCCGGGGGCGAGCATCCCGGCGCCCTTCGCCATGCCCCCCACCGTCCAGCCGGGGCCGGCGGCCACTGCCGTCTTGTGGACGGAGTCCGTCGTCTTGATCGCCACGGCCGCTTCCTCGCCGCCCTCGGACGAGAGCCGGACCGCGGCGGCGTCGATGCCGGCCGTCACCCGGTCCATCGGCAGCCGGACGCCGATGAGGCCGGTGGAGCAGACCGCGACCTCGTCGGCCGCGATCTCCACGGCCCCCGCGGTGCGCTCCGCCATCGTCCGCGTGTCCTCGGCCCCACCGGGACCCGTACAGGCGTTCGCGCCACCGGAGTTGAGGACGACGGCGGAGATCCGCCCGTCGGCGAGCGCGCTGCGGGACCAGCGTACGGGCGCGGCCTGCACACGGTTCGAGGTGAAGACACCGGCGGCGGCGCGCGAGGGGCCCCGGTTCACCACCAGGGCCAGGTCCGGGTCACCGGACTCCTTGATGCCTGCGCGCACGGCGCCTGCAAGGAATCCCCGGGCGGCGGTCACACTCACGGAGCCACTCCATTCATGGGCAGGCCCAGCCGTTCCGGCAGGCCGAGGGCTATGTTCATGCTCTGCACCGCGCCACCGGCGGTGCCCTTCGTCAGGTTGTCGATGGCGCTCACGCAGATCAGCCTGCGGGCGTCCGGGTCCACGGCGATCTGCACCTGGGCGGTGTTCGAGCCGAGGACCGACGCGGTGGTGGGCCACCGGCCGGGCGGCAGCAGCCGTACGAACGGCTGGTCGGCGTACGCGGCTTCGAACACGGCGCGCACCTCGTCCTGCGAGGGGATCGCGGAGGTGCCCGCGGAGGTGCCCGCGGCGGTGCGCAGCCGGGCCGAGCAGGTGGCGAGGATGCCCCGGGGCATGGGCGCCAGGGTGGGGGTGAAGGAGACCGTCACGTGCTCGCCGGCCGCGCGGGACAGGTTCTGGGTGATCTCCGGGGTGTGCCGGTGGCCGCCGCCGACTCCGTACGGGCTCATGGAGCCCATCACTTCGGCGCCGAGGAGGTGGGTCTTGAGCGCGCGTCCGGCGCCGGAGGTTCCGCTGGCGGCGACGATGACGGCTTCGGGCTCGACCAGCTGTGCCGCGTAGGCGGGGAACAGGGCCAGGGTGACCGCCGTGGGGTAGCAGCCGGGTACGGCGATCCGGGTGGCGCCCTTCAACTCCGCTCGGGCTCCCGGCAGTTCCGGCAGGCCATAGGGCCAGGTGCCGGCATGGGCGCTGCCGTAGAACCGCTCCCAGGCGGCCGCGTCCCGCAGCCGGAAGTCGGCGCCGCAGTCCACCACCAGCGTACCGGGCTCCAACTCCGCTGCCAGAGCGGCGGATTGACCGTGGGGCAGGGCCAGGAAGACCACGTCGTGACCGCGCAGCGAGGCGGCGGAGGTGTCCAGGAGGACCCGGTCGGCGAACTCCGGCAGCTGCGGCTGTACGGACCCCAGCGGGCGCCCCGCGCTGCTGTGCGCGGTGAGCGCGCCGATCTCCACGGCGGGGTGCGAGCCCAGCAGGCGGAGCAGCTCCCCGCCCGCGTAGCCGCTGGCACCGGCCACCGCGACCCGTACGGTCATGTTCTTCCGCTCTCTCTCGGTTCGTGCGCGCCTTCGGCGCAGGGCGACGCCGTGGTGATGGCGTGGTGGTGGCGTGAGTGGTGTGGCCGGAGTGGTGTGGCCTGAGGGGTGGCGGTGGGGTGCGGGCGTCGGCGGGACGCCCTCAGGCATCCTTGCGCACGTTTCGGGACCCTCCGCCGAGCAGGAGCTCTCGGAGCAGGGTCTCGGTCGTGCACACCACCGCGCTGCGGGCTGCCCAGCGCAGGGCCATCGCGTGCTCCTCTGCGGAGAGATCGGCGACGGCGTCGGCGACCACGAAGGGCTGGATGTCGTTCATGAAGGCGTCCGCGGCCGTCAGGAGGACGCCGAGGTGGGCGTGGACCCCGCAGACGATCAGCTGGTCACGCCCCTCCGAGCGCAGCAGTCTCCCCAAGTGGCTGCGGAGGAAGGCGTTGTGGCGCACGTTGGCCAGGACGCGCTCGCCCGGCCGCGGGGTGAGCGGCGGGATGATCGCGGCGGCGTCGGTCCCGTCACCGATGCCCGGCCCCCAGACGTCCGCGGCGAGGCCGCGCTGACCCGGCGGCTGGGCGGCCGGCTCGGCGGTGAAGACGACGGGAATCCCCAGTGCCGTGGCGAGGGCCCGAAGAGCCGCAATGTTCTCCACGAGTTCCACGACCGGGGACCGGTCCGTGGGGAGCTCCCCGACGAAGTGGTTCTGCATGTCGTGGACCAGCAGGGCGGCGCGGCCGGGGTCGATGACCCAGGACGCGCAGGAGCGGGGCAGGGCGGCACGGTCGGGCATGGGGTAGGAGCCGATGACCGGCAGGCTCATGACGATCCCCTCCCCTGATGCCGCGCGCGGCTCCCACACAACCTCTGTGCAGTTAGCTTAGCCTAACCTAATCTACCTTGATCCCGCTCGCGCGACCCGTCGGCAACCGGCCACACACCGCGCCCCCTTGGGCCGAGGCGCTCCAGAGGCGCGCCCGTCCGGACGCGGGTAGCCGGACGCGGGGCGGCCCCGGACGCGCCGCGAGCGCGGTACGTCCGGGGCCGTCCCGGTCAGGCTTCGACGGCCGCCGCGAGGGAGCGGGGGCGCAGGTCGGTCCAGCTCGACTCGATGAATTCCAGGCACGCGTCACGGGTGGTCTCGGCGAGGGCGACCGTCCATCCGCCGGGAGCGTCGGCGAAGGAGGGCCAGAGGGAGTGCTGACCCTCGTCGTTCACCAGGACCAGGAAACGGCCGTCGGCATCGTCGAACGGGTTGGTGCTCATACTGGGGTTCCTCCAGGAGCCCGATGGGACCGGCGGGTGGCGTCGGCGTGCGGCGCGCGGCGCGCACAGTCCGACAGCGGGCGCCGTGCCCGTGGGAAAGGTCGATCGGGAATGAAGAGAGCCATCCACTTAGGTTAGGCTCGCCTAATTATAGAGCTTAACGTTTCCCCTTCCCCCTCACAAGGAGGCACCGATGCGTGCACTCGAACGGAGCCTGGCCGACGGCGGTTCGGAGAGCCCCTTCGCCGCGTTCGACCTGCCCGGCACGCCCGGCACCGACGCGTTCTGGGCGGCCGCGGCACCCGCGTCCGCGCCTTCCGGCGACGGTGGCTGGGTCACCCTGTTCCTGTGGCGCGGCACCCCGACGGTCATCGACTTCGAGAGCTGGTCGGAGCCGGTCGTGCTGCTCCGGTGGCGCGATACGGACTGCTGGTACGCCGAGGTGCGCATGCCCGCACGGCTCCGGGTGACCTACCGGTTCCTCGCGGATGACGGATCGTCGTACCCCGATCCGCTCAACCCCCTCCGGGCAGGCGGCGACCGGTCCATCGTCGCCACCCCGGACGCTCCGCCCCAGCCGTACTGGCCCGCCGTGGGCGCCGACGACGTACTGCCCCTGCCGCGCACCCGGATCCGGTGGGCGAGCGAACGGCTCGGCGGCAAGCGCACCGTACGGGTCCACCCGGTGGGCGGCGGCGGACCGGTGGTCCTGCTGCTCGACGGGGACGACTGGCTGTACCTCCACCCGGCCATGACGGCCTTCGACGCGGCCTTCGAGGCCGGCGACATGCCCCCGGCCACCCTGGTGTTCCTGCCCACCAAGGACCGCCGGGCGGAGTTCGGTTGCCGGCCCGAGCTGTGGGAGGCGGTACGGGACGAACTGCTGCCGCTGGTCGCCGGCAGCGGGGTGCCCGCGGACCTGGACCGGCTGGTGGTCGCCGGGCAGAGCCTCGGCGGTCTGAGCGCGATGTACGCGGCCCTGGAGTTCCCGGAGCTGGTGTCCCGGGTCGCCTGCCAGTCGGGGTCGTTCTGGTGGACCCCGGAGGCCGCGGACCTGCCGGACCCCCTGGGCGGTCCGCGCGGCGGCGCCGTCGCCGCACGGCTGCGCGAGCGGCCCGCCCCGTCCGGGCTGCGGATCGCCTTCGACGTGGGCGAGCACGAGACGCGCATGCTCCCCCACTGCGAGCTGGTCGAAGCCCTGACGGAACAGGCCGGCGCGACCGTACGGGTGTCCCGGTCGGCGTCGGGCCACGACCGGGCGGGCTGGCGCCAGGCCCTGCTGAGGGACGTGGCCTGGGCGCTGGCCTGACCACCCGACGGCAAAGGGGCCCGGGTGCCCGGCGGATCGCCGGGCACCCGGGCCCCTTCTTCTGTCTGTTCAGCGGCTCGCGTTCACCGTCCTACGAGGTCACCGCGTGACCGCCGCGCAGTACGCCGGGTCGCTGGCCAGCAGGTGACGGTGCGTCCCTTCGGCCGTGACGACCCCGTCGTCCAGGACGAGGACCCGGTCGGCGGCGTCCAGCAGGGCCGGGCTGCTGGTGATGACCACGGTGGTACGGCCCCGGCGCAGCTCCGCGATCTTGCGTGCGACGAGCTGCTCGGTGACCGCGTCCACGGCCGTGGTCGGGTCGCGCAGCACGAGCACGTCGGAGTCCGCGGCCAGCGCCCGGGCCAGCGAGAGCCGCTGGCGCTGCCCGCCGGAGAGGTTCGAACCGCGGTCGCGGACCTCGTAGTCGAGTCCCTGCCGGTGCAGGGCGACGACATCGGTCAGCATGGACGCCTCGACGGCTTCGGGCACCGTCCGGCTGGTGCCCGACGGGTCGATGTTCGTGCGGAGGGTTCCCGCGAAGATCTCCCCGTCGTACGGGTTCACCAGCATGAGCTCGCGGACCGCCTCGACCGACAGTTCCGCGAGGTCCTGCCCGCCGAGCCGCACCGTTCCGCCGTACGCGGCCGGCGGCACGTTCACGGCCAGGATCGAGGCGAGCTCCGCCGCCGCGCGCGGCTGGTAGACCGCGATCGCCGTGAACTGGCCCGCCGGGACGCGGAACTTCAGGCCCTGGAGGGATTCGTACCGGACGCAGTCGATCTCCAGGTCCCCGCCCGGTGCCGGGCGGGCCGTCCCCGGGGCCGCCACCGGCGGGGCGGACAGCACCAGGGCCATCCGCTCCGCCGAAGCGCGCGCCATCATCACGTACTTGGGCATGTCCGAGAACAGCCTGAGCGGTTCCATGATGAACTGCGCCAGGCCCACGGCCATGACGAGCTCGCCGATGCTGATCTGCCCGTCGAAGGCCAGCCAGCCGGCGGTCAGGGTCACCGCGGCGGCGAGGGTCGAGTTCAGGGCCAGCGCGGTGCCCGTGTAGGCGCCGTTCACCTTGGCGACCGTGATCGCCTGTTCCTTCGCCTCCGTGCTGACCTTCCGGTAGGACCGGAAGGCCGCGTGGTTGCCGCCGAAGCCGTGCAGCGGGCGCAGGCCGGTGATCAGGTCGGCGACCTTCGCCCCCGCCCGTGCCACCCGGGCCTGCTGCTCCTGGGTGCTGCTGCCGATCCGCTTCGACATCACGCTGAGGGTCGACAGGATCAGGGCCGTTCCGATCATGACCAGCAGGCCGAGGCGCAGGTCCGCCAGGCTCAGCGCGACCGCCGCGACCAGCACCGCGACCGAGGAGCTGATCAGCATCGGCACGACCTCGACGATGTCGGCGGTCTGGTCGGCGTCCTCGGTGGCGATGGTGAGCACCTCGCCGGACTTGAGGTCCACGTCCCGGGCCACCGGCTGGAGGCCGCAGGACGCGACCGCCACCCTCCAGTGGTGCGCCTCGGTCGTGTTGGCCTTCTGCAGGATGCGCATCCCGAACCGCCACGACAGCGACACGGTCGTGATGATCACGGCCAGCGCGGCGATCGAGAGGGCGAGCGCCCCGAGGCTCCGCCCGCGCATCGTGTGGTCGACGATCAGGCCGAGCGCGATCGGGAAGGCCGTCTCGCCCGCCTGGTACAGGCCCATGAGGACGGTGCCCCAGACCATGGCGCCGCGGTTGCGCCGTACGGCGGTCCGGAGGATGTCGGATCCCGCGCGGCGGGATGTCTGGACGTCAGGAGTTGTCATCAAGGTGCCGGGCAATCGCTTCGGGGGTTCGCAGGGTGAGCAGGTCACGGATGGTGATCGTCGGGCCGAATTCACGGCGCAGGAGTCCGACCAGGCGTACGGCCAGCATGGAATGTCCTCCGAGGGAGGCGAAGTCGCTCACGGCGCTCACCTCGTCGTCGTCCAGGTCCAGTGCTTCGGCGAAGAACTCGCAGACCAGGACCTCGGTATCGGTCTCCGGGCCGCGCTCGCCCGAAGTGGTCAGCGCGCCCAGCGGCTTGGGTTCCGGCAGGGCCTTGGTGTCGGCCTTCCCGTTCACCGTGAGCGGGATGGCTTCGACCTGAGCGTAGTGCGTCGGGCGCAGGTAGTCGGGCAGCCCGGCGCCCACCTCGGCGGCGACCGCCGCCAGGTCGGATCCGTCCGCCAGCACGAGGTACGCGGCCAGCCGGTGGGCGCCGTCGACCTGCGGGTCGGGCTGGGCGACCGCGGCGGTGAACCGTACCGCCTGGTGCGCGGCGAACGCCGCCTCCACCTCGCCCAGTTCGACGCGGTGGCCCCGGATCTTGACCTGCTGATCGGTGCGGCCGAGGTACATCATGTTCCCGTCCGGCCGGCGGACCACCAGGTCGCCGGTACGGTACATGCGCTCTCCGGGCGCACCGAACGGAGAGGCCACGAACCGGTGCGCCGTCTGGGCCGGCTGGCCCAGGTAGCCGCGGGCGATGCCTATGCCGGAGACGTAGAGCTCACCGGGTACCCCGTCCGGCAGCGGTCGCAGCCACGGGTCCAGGACGAACACCTCGGTGTTGTCGATGGCCACGCCCACCACCGGGTCCTGGCACTCGAAGGTGCCGACGCCCAGGGTGTTGATGGTGTACTCGGTCGGCCCGTACAGGTTGTAGCCGACCGTGCCCTCGGTCTCGGCGAGCCGCTGCCACAGGGTCGGGGTGACCGCCTCGCCGCCCAGGAGCACCAGCGCGGGGCGCCGGTCCGGGTTGTCGAGCAGGCCTTCGGCCGCCAGCTGCTGCGCGTAGGTCGGGGTCACGTTGATGACGTCGATCCCGTGCTCGCGGCAGTAGTCGACCAGGGCGGGTGCGTCGCGGCGCAGTTCCTCGTCGCAGATGTGCACCTCGTGGCCGTCGGCGAGCCACAGGAGCTCCTCCCACGACATGTCGAAGGCGAAGGACACGGTGTGCGCGATCTTGAAGATCCGGTTGCCGTGTTCCGCCAGCACCGGTTCGAAGATGCGGCGCTGGTGGTTGATCAGCATGTTGGTGAGTCCGGCGTACTCGGTCACGACGCCCTTGGGCTTGCCGGTGGAACCGGAGGTGTAGATCGTGTACGCCGGGTACCGCAGCCGGTCCGGGTCCTGCGGCGCGAACGTCACGAGCGGCTCGGCCTCCGGAAGGGGCCGGTCCAGCTCGATCAGGTCTCCGGTCAGCCGGGGTGCGACGGCGCTGACGGTGAGGATCACCTCGGGCCGGGCGTCCGCGACGATGGTCGCGATCCGCTCGTCCGGGTGGTCCAGCTCCAGCGGTACGTACGCGGCTCCGGTGCGCAGCACGGCGAACAGCGCGACGATCCATTCCGGCGTGCGCGGGATCGCCAGGCCCACCGTCTTCTCCGGGCCGATGCCGCGCCCGGCGAGCACGCCCG
Source organism: Streptomyces sp. NPDC006487 (assembly GCF_042870555.1). Taxonomy (NCBI): domain Bacteria; kingdom Bacillati; phylum Actinomycetota; class Actinomycetes; order Kitasatosporales; family Streptomycetaceae; genus Streptomyces; species Streptomyces sp. NPDC006487. The sequence continues at coordinate 196,964 of NZ_JBIAHN010000009.1, read as the reverse complement.
CCAGCAGGCGGCTGCGGTCACGGAGTTCACCGAAGGTCATGCTCCGGCCGTGTGCGACGAGCGCGACCCGCTCGGGTGCGCGGTCCGCCGCCAGGTCGAAGCGGTCCACCACGGTGTCGGTGCCGATGTCCGTGCGGTCGGTGGGGGCGGGCACCGGTCCGAGGCCGGGCAGCGCGCCCACCGGTCCGGTGGACCGGGCGAGGTCCCGGAGCAGGCCGACGTAGTCCTCGAGGAGGCGACGGGCGCTGTCGGAGTCGCCGTGGCGGTGCTCCAGCTTGACGGTGAGCCGGTCTCCGGGCGTCACGACCCAGGTGAACGGGTAGTGCGTGGAGTCGTCCGACTTCACCTCCGTGATGCCGTGGCGGGCGTTCATCTCTGCGAGCCCGTCCAGGTCCAGGAAGTTCTGGAGGACGAACAGGTTGTCGAAGAGGGTGTCGTGGCCGCTGGCCCGCTGGATCTCGCCGAGCCCCAGGTGCTCGTGCTCCATCGCCTCGACCCGGGCCGCCTGTACGGAGGCCAGGTACTCCCCGACCGTGTCCGCGGGCCTGGCCCGCGTCCACATGGGCACGGTGTTGAGCAGCACGCCGACGATGTCGGACAGGCCCTCGCCCTCGCGGCCGGAGACGGTCACGCCGAACACGGCGTCGCTGCGGCCGGTGTGGGCGCCGAGAAGCAGGCCGAAGGCGCCGGTGAGGACCGAGTTGAGGGTGACTCCGTGCGCCCTGGCCGTCTCCCGCAGCAGCTGAGACTGTTCGGCGGTCAGGGTGTGCAGGAGCGCGGGCGGCAGCTCGTCCGAGAGGGCCGGCGCCGGTCCGGCGAGCAGCGTCGGGCCGGAGAGCCCGGTCAGGTGCTCGGCCCAGAACCGCTCCGAGAGGGCCGGGTCCTTGGCGGCGAGCGCGCGGGCGTGCTCCTCGAAGCCCGGCACGGCCGGGGTCCGGGACGGCTTCTCGCCGGCGAGCACGGCCCGGTAGGCCTCGAACAGGTCCCGGAGCACGATCGCGCGGGACCAGCCGTCCCACAGCAGCAGGTGGTAGCTGAGGAGCAGGCCGTCGCGGCCGTCGGGCAGCCGGATCACGGTCAGCCGGATCAGCGGCGGCTCGGCCGGGTCGAAGCCGGTGTTGCGGTCGCGGACGCGCAGGGCTTCGACGTCCTCCTCGGTCGACAGCTCGACCGTGTGGACGCCGACGCGGCGGCCCGCCTTGAGGATCTGGACCGGGTTGCCGTCGTCGTCGGTGGTGAAACCGGCGCCGACGACCGGGTGCCGGGCCATGACCACGGCCATGGCCTCGGTCAGTGCCTCGGTGTCGAGGCGGTGGTCGAGGGCGAAGTAGCTCTGCGCGACGTAGTGTCCGGCCGTGCCGGCCAGCTGGGCCTGGAAGAACAGGCCCCGCTGGAGCGCGGTGACCGGAGCCGTGCGCTCGGCCGTCACGGAGGCCTCCGCGAGGGTTTCCAGGGCGTGCAGCCAGTGCGCCGTGATCTCGTCGGGGATCTCCTCGGCGAGGGTGAAGGCCGCGTGCAGGCTGCCGGTGGCCGCGTCGGTCCAGGCGTTGACCTCGACGGCGTACGGACTGCCCTGGTCACCGCCGGTGATGTGCAGTGCCTGGGACTCGCTGCCCCGGCCGAGGTAGTTGAAGAGCACCTGCGGGCGGGCCGTCAGCAGCGGGGCCGTCTGCGGGTTGAGGTAGCGCAGCCGTCCGTAGGCGAGGTGCCCGGACTCGTCGGGCTGCCGCTCGGCGAGCTCGCGGGCCGCCGCGACGGGGTCGGTGTGCGCGGTGAGCCGGACGGGCGCGATGGCGGTGAACCAGCCGACCGTACGGGTGTAGTCGTGGTGCTCCAGTACGGACACCCGGCCGTGCCGCTCCAGCTCGATCGCGAGATCGGTGGGCGCCGGCTGGATCCGCGTCAGGGCGGTGCGCAGGGCGCCGCACAGCAGCTCGGTGAGGGCGACGCCGAGCGCGGCGGGGGCGGTGCGCGTCACCCGGTCGCTGGCCTCGGGACCGAGGACCACGGTGGTGTCGCGCAGCGTGCCGGACGTGCCGGACGTGCCGGACGCGGGGAGCAGCGCGGGCGCCCGGAGGGTTTCGGCCCAGTGCCCGAGGTCGTCGGCGCCGGCGGCGGACCGCAGGGTCAGCGCGTCGGCGTACTCGGCGTAGGAAGTGGTCGCCGGTGCGAGGGTCTCCCCGCGCAGGGCGGCGGCCAGGTCGTCCAGCAGGATCAGCCAGGACACCGAGTCGACCGCGATGTGGTGCACGGTGACCACCAGGGTGCCGGTCGCCGCGAGCCAGGTGAAGGCGGTGACCTCCCCGGTCTCGGGGTCGAGCCGTCCGGCGGCCTCGTTCGCGGCGGCTGTGGCATCGGCCGTGTCCGCGCGGACGACGGTCGCCTCGCGGGCGGGTTCGGTGCGCAGGGTCCACACGCCGTGCTCGGTGTTCAGGCGCATCCGAAGGGCCGGGTGGGCGGCCAGCACGGCGTTCGCCGCGCGCTCGATGTCGGCGAAGGCGGTGCCTTCGGCCACGTCCACGGTCCTGGCCTGGGCGAACCGGGCGAGGGAACCGCCCAGTTCGCGCTGGCGCAGGATGATCGGCGTGGGCGCCAGCGGGCCGTCCTCACGGCGCGCGGGGGCCGCGGCGGTGGCCCCGGTCTGCGGCGCACGCGTGGCCAGGAGCTCCGTGAGGGCGCGCGGCGTCTTCAGGAGGAACACGTCGCGGGGTGCGATCGGCAGGCCGAGCGCCCGGGCGCGGTTGACCACGGTGATGGCGACGATGCTGTCGCCGCCGGCTCCGAAGAAGTCGGTGTCGCCGTCAGCGGCCGGGTGGGACAGGGTGTCGGCGAAGATGCCGACCAGCGAGGCGAGGACGGAGTCCGTGCCGGAGGCGGCGGACCCGTTGACCGGACCGTCGGCGCGGCCGCCGGTGGCCGGGGTGTCGTCCTGCACGGCCCGCGCGATCAGGGCCTTGCGGTCCAGCTTGCCGTTGACGGTCAGCGGCAGGGCGTCCACGGGCAGGACCCGGCCCGGCACCATGTGCACGGGCAGCTTCTCGGCGAGGAGGGCGGAGAGTTCTCCGGGTACCCGGCCCACGACGTGCGCGACCAGGTGGTCGCCGCTGTCGGCCACGGTGACGGCCACGTCGACCACCCCGTCGAGGTCCCGCAGCGCGGACTCGACCTCGCCGAGCTCGATGCGGAAGCCCTTGAGCTGGACCTGGTCGTCGGCGCGGCCGGTGAACTCCAGCTCCCCGTCGAGGGTGCGGACGGCCAGGTCGCCCGTGTGGTACATCCGGGAGCCGTCGCTCGCGAACGGGTTCGCGACGAACCGGCCCGCGGTGAGGCCCGGCCGCCCGAGGTAGCCGAGGGAGACCTGGTCGCCGGTCACGTAGATGGCGCCCACCTGCCCCGGCGGCACCGGCCGGAGCCGGTCGTCGAGCAGGTGGGTGACCAGGCCCGGAATGGGTCCGCCGATGGGGCTGACGTCGTCGCCGAAGGCGAAGTCCTCTTCGGTCAGCACCCGGTGGGTCACGTGGACGGTGGTCTCGGTGATCCCGTACATGTTGACGAGCTCGGGCGAGGCGGCGCCGTGCCGTTCGATCCAGCCGCGCAGCCGCCCGAGGTCCAGTGCCTCGCCGCCGAAGATGACGCGGCGCAGGGCGGGGAGCTCTTCGGCGGCGTGCCGGTCGGCCTCGACGAACTGGTAGAAGGCCGAGGGCGTCTGGTTCAGCACGGTCACCCCGCGCTCGCGGACCAGCCGGTGGAAGTCGACCGGGGAGCGGGTCAGCCCGTAGTCGGGCACGAGCAGCTCGCCGCCGTGCGCCAGGGCGCCCCACAGCTCCCAGACCGCGAAGTCGAAGGAGTAGGAGTGGAACTGGACCCAGACGTCGTCGGGGCCGAAGTCCATGTCGGGCTGGGTGTTGGCGAGCAGGGCCACCACGCTGGAGTGCGGGACGACGACACCCTTGGGCTTGCCGGTGGAGCCGGAGGTGTAGATCACGTAGGCGGGGTCGTGCCAGCTGACCTCGTCGGCCGAAGCCGCCCCGGTCTCCCCGGTCTCCCCGGTCTCCCCGGTCCGGGCGGGGCCGGCATCCGTCCGCGCCGGTTCGTCGCCCTGTACGAGGACGCGTGCGGCGACTCCGGCCCGCTCCAGCAGCGCCGTGAAGCGTTCGCGCTGACCGGGATCCACGAGGACGGCCTGCGGGGCGGCGTCCGCGAGGACGTACTCCAGCCGCTCGTCGGGGTAGGCCATGTCGAGCGGTACGTACGCGCCGCCCGCGCTGACGATCGCGACCAGGGCGACGACCTGCTCGATGGTGCGCGGGACGGCCACGGCGACGCGCCGGCCCGGCCGGACCCCGGCCGCGCGCAGGGCGGCGGCCAGTTCGTTCTTGGCGTCGGCGAGTTCGCCGTAGGTCAGCGAGCGGGTGGTGCCGTCGAGCGCGCACTGGGTGACGGCGGTGGCCGCCGGGTCCCGGTCCGCCGCGGCGTCGAAGAGTTCGCCGAGGGTGGTCGGGGCGATCCGTGCGGGGGTCCGGCTTCCCTCGGGGGCGAGCTCGCCGACCGGGGCGTCCGGCCGGGTGAGCAGGCCGGTGAGGGTGTGCGTGAACCGGTTCAGGATGTCCCGGGCGCTGCTCTCGCGGAGCAGTTCCCCGTCGTAGATCAGGTTGAAGCGGGGGCGCCCGTCGAGGGCCCGTTCCACGACCAGGGTCAGCGGGTAGTGCGGGGCTCCCTCGTTGACGAGACCGGTGACGGCGAGGGTGTCGCCGGTGCGGCGCAGGGCGGCCACGTCGGTGGCCACGTCGAACACCACGAGGGTGTCGAAGAGGGAGCCGACGCCGGCCAGGCGGCCGATCCGTGCCAGCGAGACGTGCTGGTGCGGCAGGACCGCGCCCTGGTGCTCGCGCACCGAGGTGAGCAGTTCGCGCGCCGTGGTGGCGGCGGCCCACCGCGCGCGCAGCGGGACGGTGTTGATGAACAGGCCGACCATGTCCTCGATACCGGGGACGTCCGCGTCGCGGCCGGAGACGGTGGAGCCGAAGACCACGTCGTCGGAGTGCAGGATCCCGCCCAGGGTCACCGCCCAGGCGCTGTGCACGGCCACGCTCAGCGGTACGCCCGCGGAACGGACGGCGGCGTCGACGTCCAGGGCCGGCTCGACGGAGGTGTCGGCGAACCGGTCGGAGGGGGTGTGCTCCCTGGCCACCAGCGAGGGGCCGGGCAGCCCGGCGAGTTCGGCGCCCCACACGCGGTCGCTCTCGTCGGCGTCGCGTTCCGCGAGCCAGCCGACGTAGTCGGGGAAACCGCTCAGCGGGTAGGTGCTCCCCGGAGCGTGGTACTCGGCGAGCAGCGCGCGCAGCATCGGGGGCACCGACCAGCCGTCGGCGATGATGTGGTGGACGGTCTGCACCAGGACGTTGCGGCCGGATTCCGGGTCGCGGACCAGGGTGAACCGCATCAGCGGGCCGGTGGCCAGGTCGAATCCGGCGCGGCGGTCCCGCTCGGCGTGGTCGTGCAGCTCCCCGTCGGTGATGCCGGGCCGGTCGAGGGTGGTGAAGGGTGCCTCGGCGCCGGTTTCCAGTACGGAGACGACGCGGCCGTCGGCGAGGGCCGTGAACCGCGCGGCCAGGTTCGGGTACAGGGTGAGCAGCCGGGTGGCCGCGGCCCGGAGGCGGTCGGGGGCGAGCTCGCCCTCCAGCGTCAGCAGCTGCTGTTCGACGTAGCTGCCCGCGGAGTCGTCGTCGAAGACCGAGTGGAAGTACAGGCCTTCCTGCAGCGGGGTGAGCGGCAGGACGGCGCGCAGCTCGGGTCCGTCCAGGGCGTCGACGTCGGCCTGGGTGAGCCGCACCAGCGGGAAGTCGCTGGGCGAGTGGCCGCCTTCTTCGAGCGCGGCCAGGGCGGTGAGGGCCGCCTGGAAGTATCCGCCGATCGCCTCGATGTCCTCGTCGGTGAACATCCCGTCGGGCCAGGAGAGGGTGGTGACGAGTTCGTACTCGCCGGTGACGGAGGGTTCGGCGATCGCGTTGAACTCCAGGGCGCGCGGCAGGCGCATCCTCGGGTCGCGCTTCTCGCCGAGCTGCCCGGTGGTGCCGGAGAGCTGCCAGTCCCCCGCCGCGCCCGCGTCGAAGCGGCCGAGGTAGTTGAAGAGGACCTGGGGCGCCGGCGCGGTGAAGGCGGCGTCGGCCAGGTAGCGCAGGGCGCCGTAGGAGACGCCGTTGCTCGGTACGCGGGCGAGGTCTTCCTTGACCGCCTTGAGTGCGGCGGCGAGGTACCGGGGGTCGGTGAAGTCGCCGGTCGTACCGGGGTCCACGGTCACCGGGAACAGGGTCGTGAACCAGCCGACGGTCCGCGACAGTTCGGGCTCGATGCCGGCGGCGCCCGCCACGTGGCGTCCTTCGCGGCCGTGGCCCTCCAGCTCGATGTGCGCGAAGGTCTGCTCCTGGCCGCGGCCGCGCCGCCAGCGGGCGAGGGTGACGGCCAGCGCCGTCAGCAGGACGTCGTTGACGCCCGCGTGGAACTTCGCGGGGATCTCTCCCAGCAGTGCGGCCGTGGCCTCGGAGCCCACGGTGAAGACGCGGCTGCGCTCCCGCTCGACCGTGTCGGCCTGCGACGGGGCCCGCCTGCCGAGCGGTGCGTCGGGGCCGGGCAGGGGGCGCTCGTAGTGGGCGCGGTCGGCGTCGAAGTCGGCGGTTTCCAGGAGCTGGGTCCAGCGGCGGAACGAGGTGCCGACCGCGGGGAGTTCGATCTCCTCGCCGGCGGTGAACTGGCGCCATGCCGTGGCCAGGTCCTCCATCAGGACCCGCCAGGACACGCCGTCGACGACCACGTGGTGGGCGACGAGGACCAGTTGGCGGGCTTCGCGGCGCCACACGGCCCGCAGCATCACGCCGTTGTCCGGGTCCAGTCCCGCGGTGGCGAGGGCCACGCACGCCTCGAGCGGCCCGTCGCTCTCCTGCCAGTCGGCGGTGGTTCCGTCGGCCTCAGGGATGTCGAAGCTCCAGCGGTCCCCGCGGACGAGCCGGGCGCGCAGCATGTCGTGCCGGGTGACGACGGAGTCGAGGACGGGGCCGAGGGCGTCGGCGGTGAGGTCCGCCGGGGTGTTCAGTACGACCGCCTGGACGAAGCCGTCGATGGTGTCGGTGGTCCGGCCGAGCCACTGCACGATGGGCGATCCCGGTACGGGACCGGTCGCCACGTCGGCGTGGTCGACCCGGGCCGCGTCCTCGCGGCCGGCCACGGCCGCCAGGGCGCCCAGGACGCTGTTGGCGAAGATCTGGCCCGCGGTGACGTAGAGGCCCGCCGCGCGCAGGGCGCTCAGCAGCGAGATGGCGAGGATGCTGTCTCCGCCGAGCTGGAAGAAGTCCTGGTCGACACCGACTTCCTCCAGCCGCAGCACGGAGGCGACGGCCGCGCACACGGCGCGCTCCTCGTCCGTGGAGGGCCGGACGAACGTCCCGCTCACGACCTCGGGTTCGGGCAGGGCCCGCCGGTCGAGCTTGCCGTTCGCGGTGAGCGGGAACTCGGTCATGACGACGATGTGGGCGGGCACCATGTACTCGACCATGTGCTCGGTGGCCCAGGCCCTGACCTCGTCGGCCCTCAGCTGTTCGCTGCCGGCGGCGGGGATCACGTACCCCACGAGGTAGGTGCCGCCCGCGCTGTTCTTCTTCGCGATGACGCAGGTGTGCCGTACCGCGGGGTGCTCCGCGAGGCCGACCTCCACGTCCTCCAGCTCGAGGCGCATGCCGCGGATCTTGATCTGGTTGTCGGCCCGGCCGAGGAAGTCCAGCGAACCGTCGGGCGCGAACCGGGCGAGGTCACCGGTGCGGTAGAGGCGGGAGCCGTCGGCGGCGAAGGGGTTCGCCACGAACCGGGACGCGGTCAGTCCGGGTGCGCCTACGTAGCCGCGGCCCAGGAGGAAGCCGCCGACGTAGAGCTCGCCGCCGACGCCGACCGGGACGGGACGCAGCTCGTCGTCGAGGACGTACAGCTGGGTGTTGGGGTTGGCCTTGCCGATCGAGGTCGACAGGCGTTCCGCCTCGCCGCGGTAGATGACGTGGGAGACGCCGATGGTCGTCTCGGCCGGTCCGTAGCCGTGGTACATCGGGATGTCGAGCCGGGTGCGGAACCGCTCGTAGAGCTCGGGGGTGAGCACCTCGCCGCCGCACCACACGTGGCGCATGCTGTCGAGGCGGTCGGAGTCGCCGGCTATCTCCAGCAGGACGTCCAGCATGGAGGAGACGAGGTAGGTGAAGGTGACGCGGTGTTCGGCGATCACGGCGAGCAGGTGGTGCGGGTCGCGTTCGCCGCCGGGCCGCAGGACCACGAGCCGGCCGCCGCAGACCAGCGGGAGGAAGATCTCGTTGATGGATATGTCGAAGGAGAGCGGCGCCTTGAACAGCGAGGCGTCGTCGTGGCCGAAGCCCAGGATCTCGTCGACCTGCCACAGCAGGCGCTCGCTGATCGCCTCGTGCCGGATCATCGCGCCCTTGGGGCGGCCGGTGGAACCGGACGTGAAGATCACGTAGGCGAGGGAGTTGCCGTGCGCGGTGATTCCGGTGCCCTCGGTCGGCTGGTCGGCGTAGCGCCAGTCGTCGAGGTCGACGACCGCGGCGGCCGGTTCCGCGGGATCGTGCTCGCCGGAGCCGCTCAGCTGCAGGACGACGCGCGCGTCGTCGATGACGACGGCGCGGCGCGCGGCGGGCCACTGCGGGTCGAGCGGGACGAACGCGCAGCCGGCCTGGAGCACGCCGAGCAGGCCGATGACCATGTCGGCGGAGCGGCCCAGCGAGATGCCCACGACCTGCTCGGAGCCGAGTCCGCGGCCGATCAGGTGGTGGGCCAGCTGCGCGGACAGCTCCGCCGCCTGGCGGTAGGTCAGCGAGCGGTGTTCGTCGATGATGGCGACCGCGTCCGGCCGGAGCCGGGCCTGCTCGCGGAACATCTCCACGATGGTCGGCCGGACCCGGTCCGCCGCGTTGTCGTTCCACTCGGCGAGGGAGACGAGGCGCTCCGCCACGCCGGACGGGCTGATGGTGCCGAGGGGCCGGTCGGGGAAGTCCGCCAGGTCGTCCAGCGCGAGCTGGGCGTCGGTCCGCGGGACGCTCCCGGGGACCGCGATGGCCCAGCCGTCCGGGGCGGCCTCGCCGGTCTCCCAACCGCTGGGCGCGCCGCCCCCGTTGTCGACCCAGCCGAGGACGTCCGCGAAGAGCGTGCCGGGGGCGAGGTCGATTCCGTCGGGGCTCTCGCCCGTCGCCCAGTACGACAGTCCGATGGCACAGGCCTCGGCGATGGTCCGGTCGGAGTATCCGCCGGTACGCCGGCGCACGTCTGCCAGGCGCGTAGGAGAGATCAGCACGAGACGAGCGCTCGGTTCCATCATTTGAAGACTCAACACCCTTCCAAGGTACGAAGGCTAGCCTAACCTAAATTAGGGTGACCTAACTAGCGTCTCTCCAGGCCCGCCAGAGTCGCGCGTAGCGGCCGCCCAGGGCCACCAACTCCTCGTGCGTGCCCTGCTCCACGACGCGTCCCGCATCCAGCACGGCGATCCGGTCGGCAGCCACCGCCTGGGTCAGCCGGTGCGCCACGAACAGCGTGGTCCGCCCGGAGCAGGCGGCCAGTACGGCCCGTTCCAGCTCGGCGGCGCCCTCACTGCCCGCCTCCGCGGTCGACTCGTCGAGCACGACCACGGGTGCCCGGCCCAACACCAGCCGGGCCAGGGCGACCTGGGCGACCTTGGTGCCGTCCAGGCGCGCACCGCCCTCACCGACCGCGGTGTCCAGGCCTTCGGGCAGCGCATCGACCCACTCGGCCGCCCCTACGGTGCCCAGCGCGGCCAGCAGTTCGGCGTCGGTCGCCTCCGGCGCGGCCAGTCGCAGGTCGTCGGCGAGCGGCCCGGAGAACACGTGCGTCTCCTGGGTCAGGATGCTCACCAGTGCCCTCGCCGCGGCCTCGTCCAGATCGGCGAGGTCGGTCGAACCGATCCGCACCGAACCGGCCTCCGGGGTCCCGATGCCGGCGATGAGCGCGGCCAGGGTCGTCTTGCCGGCGCCCGTCGCGCCCACCAGGGCCAGCGAGCCGCCCGCCGGGATCGTCAGGCTGACGTCGCTCAGGACCGGCTCGTCGGCTCCGGGGTAACGGAACGTCAGCCCCTTCACCGTCACCGGGTACGGCTCCTCGTCCGCCGGCGCGGCGGCCCGGTCACCCACCAGCCGGTCCTGCGTGGGTTCCGCCAGCACCCCGACGAGCCGGGTCAGGCTCGCGCCCGACTTCTGGGCCTCGTCGAAGGTGAACATGATCGCGCCCAGCGGGGTGAACAGGCGGTGGAACACCAGCGGCGCCGCGGCCACTTCGCCGAGGGTGGCGGAGCCGGTCTCCAGCAGGGCGTAGCCCACCACGAGGATCAGGACCAGGCCGATGAACTCCGCGCGGTTCTCCCTGCCGACGAAGCGGCCGAAGAAGTGGAACACCTCGATGCCGAGGTCCCGCACCCGCCGCGAATCCTGGGAGACCTTCTCGCGGAAGGCCTCCTCCAGCCGGTGCGCCCGTACCGTCTCGATGCCGTTGAGCCCGCTGATCAGGGCCTGCGCGCGCTCGGCCTGGGCCACCGCGCGCTTGCGGTAGAGCGGGGCGGACCGGGGCAGGTACCAGCGCAGGGCCAGCGCGTAGGCGGGCAGCGCACAGGCGCCGGCCAGGCCGAGCCGCCAGTCGAGGCCGAACATGCCGATCGTGGCGATGGCCACCAGGACCCCCGCGGAGAACACCGTGGGGATGGCCGAGCGGATGCCCTTGGACAGGACGGCGACGTCGTCGCCGACCCGGGAGAGCACGTCTCCGCGGCCCACCTGCTCGACCCGGGCACTGGGCATGCCCAGTACGGCCCGTACGGCGCCTTCGCGCAGGTGCGCGAGCAGGTCGGCGCCGAGCCGCCCGATCAGGTAGGCGGACAGGGCGGTGGCCGCCGCGCCGAGCAGCGCGGCGGCCACCATCCACGCCCCGATCGTGATCAGGACCGAACGCGGTTCGCCCCCCGTCACTCCGTCGACCACCCGGCCGAGCAGCAGTACGGGGAGCATCTGGAGAGCCGCCCCGGCGACCGTGCTGAGTACGGCGCCGGACGTCAGCCAGGGCATCGTGCGGCAGTTGGCCGCCACCCACCGGGCTGCTTCACGTCCGGTCGTCGTACGCAGGGTTGCCGGGGCGACCCGAGTTTCCGTGGTGCTCACACCTAGCCGACCGACTTGACGAGCTCGTCGATCGCGAACGGCAGGGCGGGCAGGGTGGCCTGGGACATGGCCGCGCCGGCCGCCGGGCCCTCGCTGTCCAGCAGGTAGGACACCTTGTTGGCCTTGGTGACCTTGAGGTTGGCGAAGAGGTCGAACTTCTTCAGCGCGTCCGTGTCGGCCTTGTCGTTGACGACGAAGACGCGGTCGACGTCGATGAGGTCCATGCGCTCGGGGGAGAGCGCGAAGGAGAACTTGCCGTCCGAGATCTTGTCGAGCTCGGTCTGGCCCTTGAAGCCCATGCCGGTCAGGAGCTGGCCGCGCACGTCGGTGGTGGTGAAGGGGTTGACCGCGTCCTTGTACCAGGAGACCGCGACGGCCGTCTGGGTGGCGAACTCGGGGTGCGCCTTCTTGACCGTGGCGAGCTTGTCCTGGATGCCCTGGACCATCGCCTTGCCCTCGGTCTCCTTGCCGACCGCCTTGGCGATCTGGAGGGCGTTGTCCTGCCACTTGGCGCTGAAGGGCTCCTTCTCGGCCTTGGTGCGGCCGACCGTCGGGGCGATCTTCGACAGCTTGTCGTAGGCGGCCTGGTCGACCTCGGAGTAGACCGCGATGATCAGGTCGGGACGCAGGGCCGCGATCTTCTCGAAGTTGGGGCCGGCGTCACCGTTGTTCATGATGACCTCGGGCTTGGTCTCGCCCCACTTGTCCTTCACCCACGGCCACTGGGTGTTGATGTCGGGGCTCTGACCGGCCGGGTTCGGGTACTGGTCGACCATGCCGACCGGCTTGATGCCGAACGCGAGGACGTTCTGGTCATCGGTGTAGCCGACGGTGACGACCCGCTGAGGGGCCTTCTTGACCTCGGTGGAGCCGAAGAAGTGCTCGACGGTGACCGGGAACACACCGTTGGCGGCAGGAGACTTGGCGGTGTCTTCCTTCTTGTCCTTGCCGTTGGTGTCGGCCTTCTCGGAGCCGCAGCCGGCAAGGACGCCTACGCCGAGGGCCGCTGCGGACACGGTCGCCGCCAGCTTCAGCCAGGGCCTGTTACGTGTCGTTCGGTCGAGGAGCATTGCGGGATCCCTTGCTTTCGTACTGTCCACTGCGGCCCCACTTAGGGCAGGCAAACCGTACCCCGGTGAAGTGAGGTAAGCCTAGCCTAAGTGATAACGCTCTGGTTTCAGCTGCCCGCACTCTGGACGTGGGTCCGCCCGATCGGCACGACGAGGGGCCGGTCACCCACCGGATCGTCAATCACCATGGCGCGCAGGCCGAATGCCTCGTGCAGCAGCTCGGCGGTCAGCACCTCGCGCGGATGACCCTGCGCCAGGACCTGACCGGCCTTCATCACGATCAGGTTGTCGCTGTAGCGCGCGGCCAGGTTGAGGTCGTGCAGCACCATGACCACGGTGCATCCCGACTCGTGGAGATCGTCGACCAGGTCGAGCACGTCGATGGCGTGCGCCAGGTCCAGATAGGTCGTGGGCTCGTCGAGCAGCAGCAGATCGGTGCCCTGAGCGAGGGTCATCGATATCCACACGCGTTGACGCTGGCCGCCGGAGAGCGCGTCGACGGGACGGTCGGCCAGGTCGGCCACCCCGGTCATGGCCAGCGCGCGTTCCACGACGGAGGCGTCGTCCGAGGACCACTGGCGCAGCCAGCTCTGGTGTGGATGCCGGCCCCGGGCGACCAGGTCGGCCACGGTCAGGCCTTCCGGCGCGACGGGCGCCTGGGGCAGCAGGCCGAGCTTCTTGGCCACGTCCCTGGTCCGCAGCCGGGCGATGTCCTCGCCGTCGAGCACGACGGAGCCGCTGGTCGGCTTGAGCAGCCGCGACAGCGTCCGCAACAGGGTGGACTTGCCGCACCCGTTGGGGCCGATGATCGTGGTCACCACCCCCGGCGGGATGGACACGTCGAGCGCGTCGATGACGGTCCGCTCGCCGTACCCGACCGTGACGCCCCTGGCCGCCAGCCGCGGAACGCCATCCGCCCCGGACTCGACCTCGGTGATGAACTGAGCGACCACGGCTCCCCCTCTATTTAGGCTTGCCTAACCTTTCTATCACCTAGCGGCGGTTCGCCCGCACCAGGAGATAGATGAGGAAGGGTCCGCCGATCGCCGCGGTGACCACGCCGACGGGCAGGGCGATCGGCAGCGCCGTACGGGCGACCAGGTCCGAGCCGATCAGCAGCACCGCCCCCACCACGGCGGAGGCCACCAACGGCGGTGTCGGGGACTTCGTCAGACGCATCGCCACCTGCGGCGCCACCATGGCGACGAACGGGACGGGTCCCGCCGCGCTCACCGCGAAGCCGGCCAGGAGCACGGCGCACAGCAGCAGGACCGCCCGTACCAGCGCGTACCGGACGCCGAGGCCGGCGGCCACGTCGTCACCGAAGTGCAGCGGCTTGAACTGGAAGGCCACGCACGCCACGACCGCCGCGAGGACGAGCGTGCCCCACAGGGCCACCCCCACCTCGTCCCACGACCGGTTGTCCAGGGAGCCGACCAGCCACGCCTGGGCCCGCGCCACGTCCCTGATGTCGGCGGTGACCAGCAGCCAGGTCGTGATCGCCTCCATCACGGCACTCACGGAGAGGCCGATGAGGATGAGCCGGAAGCCGTCGACCCCGCGCCGCCACGCCATGAAGTAGACCAGCAGCCCCGTGCAGAGGCCTCCCGCGAGCGCCGCCCCGGACAGCCCCACGGAGCTGACGACCGCGGCCGTGGCCCCGCCCGACACCGTCACCAGGCACACCGCGACCGCGCTGGCGCCTCCGGTGATCCCGAGGATGTCCGGACTGGCCAGCGGATTGCGGGCGATGGACTGGGTGATCGCCCCGGACATCCCCAGCGCGACGCCCACGACGAGCCCGGCCAGGGCCCGCGGCATGCGCAGGTCCATGATCACGAACTGGTCGACCTGCTCGCCGCCGCCGAAGAGGGTGGCCACCACCTGCGACAGGCCGAGGGGGAAGTCCCCCACGGCGATGGACAGGCAGAACACCAGGAAGGCCGCCGCCGCCAGCAACAGCGTGACCAGGACGATCCGGGGCCGCCAGACGAACGACATGCCGCCGAGCCGCACGCCCGGCGCCACCGAGGGCTTCCTCCCGGGCTTCTCGGCGGACTCCTCGCCGGACTTCACCACTGTCACGTTCATGCGCTCTTGAACTTTCCCCGCCACACCAGGACCGCGAAGAAGGGGGCGCCGAGGAGAGCGACGAGGATGCCCGCGTCCAGCTCTCCCGGCCGCACCACGACGCGTCCCACGATGTCGCAGACCAGAAGGACGACCGCGCCGAGCAGACCCGCGTACGGCACCAGCCAGCGGTAATCGGGCCCGGCCAGATGGCGGGCCACGTGCGCGACCATCAGCCCGAGGAAGGCGATGGGCCCGCACGCCGCCGTGGCCGCGCCCGCCAGCAGCGTGATGGCGACGATGCCGACGGTCCGGATCAGCGTGATGTTCACGCCCAGTCCCCGTGCCACGTCATCGCCCAGGTTCAGCAGGTTGACCGACGGCAGGGTGGCCAGCGCCAGCACCAGCCCGACCACGATGAAGGCGGTCACCGGCCAGATGACGTCGAAGCCGACACCGGCCACCGACCCGGCGTTCCAGAACCGCAGGGCGTTCAGCGCCGCCTTGTCCGACAGCGCGACCGCCGTCGTCATCGCCATCAGGAACACCGTGACCCCCTGCCCGGCCAGAGCCAGCGTCAGCGGATTGCCTGCGCCCCGGCCGATGCTCGACAGCCCGAACACCACGACGCCGGCGAGCGCGGCCCCGAGGAAGGCGAACCAGACGTACTGGAACGGGTCGGTGAACCCGAGCAGGGCGATCGCCGACACCACGGCGAACGAAGCGCCGGTGTTCACCCCGAGCAGGCCGGTGTCCGCGATGGGGTTGCGCGTGTACCCCTGGATCAGCGCTCCGCCGACGCCCAGGGCGATGCCCGCCACGATCGCGAGGACCGTACGGGGCACCCGTACGGTCCGCATGATGAGCCTGGCTTCGGAGAGCTTCTGGTCGGGGTCCGGACCTGCGAAGAGCCCGTGCCACGCCTCGGCGGGGCTCAGCGCCCGCGCGCCGACCGCGAGCGACACCACGGCCGCGAGCACGAGGACCACGAGGATGACACCCAGACCCACGATCCGCCGCCGCCGGACCTGCGCGACGACCCGGGAAGGCGCCGGGCGTTCGACCGTCGGCGGGCCGCCGGCAGGGCGGCGAGTACCAGTGGGCACGGACGTTCCTTATGTATGGGACAACTGGTTGCACACTACTGCCGTGCCTCGGGCGCGAGAACGCCCGGGAGGCACGGCAGCGGCTGAGCGGGGCCGGTCAGACGGCCGGCTGGCGGGCTCCGCCACCCGCTCCGCCGGCGACCGGGCGCGCCTGGTCGGGAACGGACTTGAGGTTCCGGTCGAGGATCGAGTCGAGTATCTCCCCGACCCGTACCGCGGTGTTGGACAGCAGGGAGGAGGTGATGCCGTGCGTGTGCTCGGTTCCGCCCTGGAGGTAGATGCCGCAGCTCACTTCGAGGTCGGTCGCCACCCGGTAGTCGCGCTCGACGCGGACCCGGCCCTGCTCGTCGCGGTGGCAGCGGTCCGCGACCTCGCCGAGCAGCCCCAGGCCGTCGGCCTGCTGGTAGCCGGTGGCGCACACCACGACGTCGGCGTCGAGCACGCTCTCCTCGCCGGTGACGAGGGACTTGATGCTGGCGCGGACCCCGTCGGCCGACTCCTCGACACCCGTCAGGCGCGAGACGTTCAGGAAGCGGAGCCGCTCGGTGCCGAGCACCTTCTCCTGGTACGACTGCCGGTACAGGTCGTCGATGAGGTCGATGTCGACCACGGAGTAGTTGGTGTTGCCGTGGTAGCCCATCAGCCGCTGCTTCACGTCCTCCGGGGCGGTGAAGTACTCGTCGACCGCCTGGGGGTCGAAGATGCGGTTGGCGAAGCTGCTGTCGTCCGCCGGGCTGTAGCCGTAGCGGGAGAAGACGGCGCAGACCTCGGCCTGCGGGAAGCGGCGGTGCAGGTAGGCCACGTTCTCGGCCGCGCTCTGGCCGGCGCCGACCACGATGAAGCGGGTGGGCTCGGTGCCCTCCAGGCCGTCGATCTTCTTCAGCAGGTCGGTGTTGTGCCAGACGTGGTCGGTCCGCTCGACGCCCTCCGGCATGACCGGGCGCAGCCCGGTGGAGATGACGAGGTTGCGGGCACGGTGGACGACGACCTCGTCGCCGGAGCGCGCCGTCACGTCGAGGTACTCCACGACGCCGTCGCGCACCACGGGCTCGACGGAGACGACCTGGTGGCCGTACGAGACCATGTCGTCGACCTTGGCGGCGGCCCACTCGAGGTAGTCGTGGAACTCGACCCGGAGCGGGAACAGGTTCTTGTGGTTGACGAAGTCGATCAGCCGGCCCTTCTCCTGCAGGTAGCAGAGGAAGCTGTATTCGCTGGTCGGGTTCCGGAGCGTCACCAGGTCCTTCATGAAGGACACTTGCATCGTCGCGTCGTCGATGAGCATGCCGCGGTGCCACCCGAAGCGGGGCTGCTGCTCGAAGAAGTGGGCGGTGACCGCCTCTTGCCTTCCGACGCGCACGTTGTGCTCGCTGAGCGCGATCGCCATGGCGACGTTCGACGGCCCGAAGCCGATACCGATCAGGTCGTGGATCAGTGGTGCGTCGCCAGGAAGAGCCTGTGACATGTCACTCCCATTGGTGCGGGACAGCCGCCTGCCAGGCGTCGTGTCAGGGTGGGGGAAAGGGGGCGTCCAGGCGCACCGGTGACCGGCAGCCGAGTGGAACTTAGGTAAAGCTAACCTGATCTGAACGACCTGTCGACCAGACAAACAACCCAAATCACCCACACTTGGGTCAATCAAGCCCAGAATCGGGGTTGTTGCGCCGTTAGGTAAGCCTTGCTTTACTTACCTTTGCTCATTCGCTCTTCTGAGGAGGAACCCCGATGCGGGTCGTCATGTTCGGTTATCAGACCTGGGGCCACCGCACCCTGAAGGCGCTCCTGGACTCCGAGCACGACGTCGTGATGGTTGTGACCCACCCCAAGAGCGAGCACGCCTACGAGAAGATCTGGAGCGACTCGGTCGCCGACCTCGCCGAGGAGCACGGCGTCCCGGTCGTGATCCGCAACCGCCCCGACGACGAGGAACTCTTCCAGCAGCTCAAGGAAGCCGACGCGGACATCCTCGTCGCGAACAACTGGCGCACCTGGATCCCGCCGCGCATCTACACGCTCCCCCGGCACGGCACGCTCAACATCCACGACTCCCTCCTCCCTAAGTACGCGGGCTTCTCCCCCCTCATCTGGGCCCTCATCAACGGCGAGCCCGAAGTCGGCGTCACGGCGCACATGATGGACGAGGTGCTCGACGCCGGCGACATCGTCATGCAGCGCTCGATCCCCGTCGGCCCCACGGACACGACCACGGACCTGTTCCACAAGACGGTCGACCTGATCGCCCCGGTCACGATCGCCGCCCTGGATCTGATCGCCTCCGGCCGGACCGACTTCACCAAGCAGGACCGCACCCAGGCCACGTTCTTCCACAAGAGGGCCGAGGAGGACATCCGGATCGACTGGTCCTGGCCCGCCGAAACCCTGGAACGCCTGGTCCGCGCCCAGTCGGCCCCGTACCCGGCCGCCTTCACCTTCCACAAGGGCAAGCGCCTGGAGATCCTCACGGCCGTGGTCTCCGAGGGCCGCTACGGCGGCACCCCGGGCCGCATCTTCTACCGCGAGGGCGAAGGCGTCGTCATCGTCGCCGGCCCGACCGCCCACACGGGCCACAACCACGGCCTGGCCATCACGTCCGTCCGCACGGAATCCGGCGAGGAACTCCCGGCGACGCAGTACTTCAAGTCCATGGGCGGCTACCTCACGACCCGCCCGTAACCGAGCAACCCCCCTGAACCCCGGCCCGCCCCGGACGGTCCCCGGGCGGGCCGGCCTCGCGCGACCAGGACTTGGACCGGGAGCGCCGGGGACAGGTCAGTCAGCCTTCGGGAGGCTGGCGTAGGAAAAGGTGCATCTCGTCTCGCCGTCAGACACCGGAACGAGCCGAACCTGCTCGGCCGGCATCTGCACTGCCTTGCCCGCAGGCTCGTCCCACAGCGAAACCGTCCCCCCAGCCTCCCCGAACGACACGTACGGGCGCTCGGGGTGCAGGACACCACCCCGCGTGCTGAGCTTCGCCGCGAGGACCGTCGGCTCGACGCACGTCCATTCGGGCTGCACCCCGAAGTAGGAAGGTAGTTCCGCTTTCCGCGCCGCCGCCGCACGCAGGGCTTTGCCGGCGTCGTCCACCGACTCCACCACATCCGCCATGCACCACGCCAGCACCGCCAGCTGGGCGATGACGAACACCGGCACGGCCATCCGGTCGACGGGGCTGACGAACGGCGCGTGCACATGCTTCGCAATGCCCCACAGGGCAGGAACGAAGAGGGCAAAGCTCAAGAGACTCAACAGCTTGGCCACCGAGACGGCCTGCCAGATCGCCGGCACGTCGAGATCTTCAGGCTGCAGGTCAAGGCTGTCCGCATAGATCGCGTGCAGAACCGATCCGGAGGACACCACAAGGGACACGACGAGCGCGAATGCCAGAGGCGCAACGCAGGCGATCCACTCTCCCCACCTCCATCGGCGCACCAGGAGCCAGATGCCTCCCACCGTCACCATGACGGCGACCGCAACCAACATCTGCACCGGGGTCCAGCCGCTGCTGCTCCCCCCGTCCATACCCAGGGCCGCCGCAAGGATCCACCCCGCCGCTCCCGTCCCCAGGAGGAGGCTTCCCTTACGCCCTCCGGACGCGAACATGACGCGCGCCAACCGGGCTCCCATCAGAAAACACAGGACGGCGGTGCCGGCCCATACCCACGTCCGCACGCCACTCTGCTGCCGCGACATGACCGCACAGAAGGCCATCGCGAGCAGCCAGGCGAGGAACCGGTTCGTCCTGCGGTGGAGATCATCATCCCGGCGCGGCACGATGTGGCTGCGGACCCGGCCGGAGAACGGCCTCACATCCGTACCGGGCCCGTGGACGGAACCTTCGGGCAAGTCCATGCGGGAGATCCGCCGCGCCTCCGACGCCGTCCCCGTCACCACAACGCCATTGTCGTGGTGCCCGCGCCGCTCCGTGAAGCGCGCCCGAGACAGCAGCGCCACCCGGCGCGTCCTTGCCGCCAGCCTCAGCGGCCGCGGAACTGGCACCGGGGGCGGCCGGTGGTCGACGGTGTGCACCCACCAAGAGGTCAGTTGTTCCCTGTCCCGGTCCAGCGGCTCGCAGCGCCTGGCGTACATCTCCAGCCCCGTCACCCGGGCCAACCGCTCCACTTGCCATGCAGCCGCCTGCCCGGTTCGCCGGTTGAGAGCCCCGAAGAACCGCACCTCGACGCAGTACAACCGCGCCAGAGCATCGGCCCGCAGCACCCCCCGGGACGGCCCCTCACCCCGCACTGACGCGGAGGCGACCTGCCATCCCCGCTCCCCGAAGGCCCGCTCCGCCTCGTCCCAGTCACGCTGCCCGCCCCGTACTTCCACCAACACCATTACCCGTTGGTCATAACGCATCCCCGGCATCGTTCTCCCCTCCACCGGAAGGAGAACGTACAGCGGCCTACGACGTGACGTCATGCCGAAAGGAATCCATCCTCACGGGCGGAACTGACCGGCACTGGACCACACCATCCAGCACACGTACAAGGCCGTCTCCCCAACAAGGATGGGCCCCACCCGGAAAGCGGCCCTTCCTCACCGACAGGCAGTCAGGATCATCTCGGGCACGCGCCGGACGGCCCCACCCTGCGGCTCAGCGGCCTTCACGACGAGCTCCGGGATCACCGCGTTCTCCACTTGGTGGGTCATCGAAATAAGGTCTAACCAAAACAGGTTAAAGAAAACCGCAGGTCAGAGGCCTAGATTGCGCAAATCGGACAGGCTGCCTGTGTGCGTTACGTGCGGAGTGGGCGGTATGAGCAGCACGCTGACGCTGTTTGCCACCCCTGACCCGGGTGAGAAGGACCCCCACCGCCACGCGGGAAGCGCATCGCAGGCGGGGCACTGAGGGGTTCGGCTCGCGACACTCCGGCGGGACGGCTCCAGGCCTGGTGCAGATTCAGGTACCAGGCTCGGTCACGCGACCTAGTGCCGCATCAGGCAACGTTCGCCCTGTTGGCGAGGGATTGAAGGCTGCGGGCGGTCCTCTGAGGAGAGGGATTACCTTCATGCGGTGGAATCAAATAGCACGGCACCCTGTTGCCCGTCCTGTGACCAGGCGATGACCTGCACTGCGATGGTCCTCTCACGGCGGGATGACGACGGGAAGCGTGTCTGCCGAAGCGTGTGGCAGTGCGGGGATCGCCACCTGTGGTGGGGCTGGAGCGATCGTCCAGGCGAGGGGTTGGAGGTCTGCCCTCATCCGCACTTCGGTGCCTGACTGGGGGTGCGGTAGGAGGTCAGGCGATGCTGACTCTGGCGACGACGTCGCGTAGGCGCTTGTCCTGGGCGTGTTTGTTCCGCCAGATGATGTAGCGGCGGATCATGCTGCCCTGGGCCTTGTGGGAGGGGTGGTCGGTGCCGTCGAGGGCGAAGTAGCGCAGGGCGGTGAACTGGGCTTCGATGCGGTTGAGCCAGGAGCTGTTGGTCGGGGTGTAGGCGATCTCGACGTTGTTCGCCTCGGCCCATGTCCCGACCCGCTGGCACCGCTTCGTCGTCAGGTGCGGAGAGTAGTTGTCGCAGACGATCGCGATCCGCACGTCCTGTGGGTGCAGCGAGCGCAGGTAGCGGCAGAACTCCAGGAACTTCGATCTGTTCTTGGTCTTCTTGATGTGTCCATAGAGCTGGTCTTTGCGCAGGTCGTAGGCGGCGAACAGGTGACGGACCCCGTGTGGGCGGGTGTAGGTGGCCCGTCTGCGTGGTCGGGGGTCGCGGTCGGGGTCCTTGTGCTTGCCGCCGCGTTCGGTCCACTGCCGACCTGGATGGGGCTGGAGGTTGAGCGGCCCGAACTCGTCCATGCAGAAGACGACTTCGGGTTCGTTCTCCTCGGGTATGACCTCGCCGTCGGCGATCGCGTAGAGGTGCTCGACGCGGGCCTTCTTCGTGGCGTAGTCGGGGTCGTGGGAGGTCTTCCAGGTCTTCACGCGTTGAAAGGAGACGCCTTCCTCGCGGAGCAGGATGCGCAGGCCCTCGTGGCTGATGTCGTCGACCACCCCCTCGGCGACCAGGAAGTCGGCCAGTTTGGCCAGGCTCCAGGTCGAGAACGGCAGGCCGTGCTTGGCCGGCTTGGACTTCGCGGTCTTCTTCATCTCCCGGCGCTCCGGGAGGGTGAACGTCGTGGGCCGGCCGCCCTGGTACTTCGGGTAGAGCGAGGCGAATCCGTCGGCGTTGAAGTTGTGGATCACATCCCGGACCCGGTCCGTGCTGGTGAACGTCACCTCGGCGACCTTCGCCACCGGCATTCCCTGGGCGGACAGGAGCACCATCTGGGCCCGCCGCCAGGTCACTACCGACCCGGTTCCTCTGCGGATGATCCGCAGCAACCGCCTGCCCTCGTCATCATCAATCTCCCGAACCTGTACGCGTTCAGCCACGTCGATCATTCTGGCCGTCCGTGCCGCCCAGCACAGCAACCGGGCGACACGTCACGACGGGGCGAACGTTTGCCTGGTACTAGAGTGGTCATGACGGTCTCGATTTCGACTGGTCAGCCGGCCGAGTACGGCCTGTCTGCGGCGGGGGTAGGCACCATCAGTGCATGCCGTACGCCGGGTGTCACGAGGCACCTTCACCGGTACCCCTGACCATACGCAGAGCCAGTGCCCGGACTTCCGCCAGCAGAGGTTCCGGCTGTTGGTCCAAGTCGAGGGCGTGCTGGTGCAGGACCGTCCCGGCACGGCGTACTCGGTGACTGGTGTGCGGCGCATTGCCCTTCGCGTACACCAGGTGACCCTCGGGCAGCCCCAACGCGGTGCAGTAGGCCAGCATCTGATAGAGATCCTCGTTCGGGTAGCCTCGCCGCTTGCCGATCTTGTACTTGGCATCAGCAACTATGCCCGGTGCCCCTGAGCCCGTGTGCCAGACGAAATCCGGTTGCAGGCGAACGGAATCGCTTTCGTCCAGGTGCATGTCCTTGGCCTGAAGAACGCTCCGCCCACCGTAGGGCTGCATCGCTTCCCGCAGCGCGGCGCACACGAAGTCCTCGTAGACACGGTTCATGTCAAAGAGGAAGCCGTCGATGCGCAGCCCGCCGGGCAGGTGTTCGGCAGACGATCCGTCCAGAACCACCTCAGCCAGGTGGAGAGCCTGGTGGTAGCGGGTGTTGAGACGTGTCGGCCGCCAAGCCGGAATCGCCTGGCCTCGTACGACCGGCGTCATGTCTGCCAGCCGGGCCCTCTGGTGCATCAGGCGTGTCCGTACTGCCCTGGGCACGCCTGGAAGGAGCAGCAGACGGTCGACGGCAGCACGCAGGATCCGGTTTTCGGCGATGTCGGTGGTGAACTCGTCGTATGCCACTTCCACCGGCAGGGACATGCCGAACCGGCGCCTGATCTGCTCGGCCTCCCGGATGCGGCCCCGTACGACGAAGGACGACTCCTCGACGCTCCGGTAGCCCTGAATCAGGCCCCGCCGCAGAGCCCGGTCCGTCTGCCGCTCGACGGCATGTGCAAGCGCGGGAAGGAGCTCGGCGTGCTCGGCGACATCGACCGTGCCGTCCCGCCATCCACGTGGGTCCCTACTGTAGCCGAGCAGAAAGAACAGGCGCGAGACGGGCACCTTGGGAATGATCCGCACGGTGACGGTCTCACCACCGGGGACCGCGACGGCCACCGCCCCGACCTTGCTCCCCGCACGCAGACGCCACATTCCCGGCTCATGGGCGTCGGGAGCGGCCTCTCCGAGGATCTTCGAGACGGCCAGCACGCGGCCGACCACGTCCGGCAGCGGGAACCCCCGGGCAGGCGCGTGCTCGACGAGGGAAACGACGGCCGTCACTCCGGGTCGAACCCCTCACTTGTCTCCTCTTGCCCCATCGCCACCGTACGGCGCAGCGTCGGCAGCCCGTAGCGGCCTTCGATGTCCACGCCTTCCCCGTAGTGGTGCTCCTCCAGCAGCGGAAGAATCTTGGTCCTCCACGTGCGCTCCAGCCCTCCGTCCCTGAAGACTCCCGGCTTCATCAGGTAGGACGGTCCGA
Source organism: Streptomyces sp. NPDC006487 (assembly GCF_042870555.1). NCBI lineage: Bacteria > Bacillati > Actinomycetota > Actinomycetes > Kitasatosporales > Streptomycetaceae > Streptomyces > Streptomyces sp. NPDC006487. The sequence goes on along the minus strand of NZ_JBIAHN010000009.1, from coordinate 173,530 downwards.
TCCGGAAGTCGGCGTCGTCGATCCGGACATTGAGCGCGTCGAGCAGGTCGGCCGGTTCGGGGTCCTTGCCCTCGGCGGCCAACCAGCGGCGCAGCAGTCCGGCAGCCGGCTCGATGCGCGGGGACAACTCGACGAATGCGAAGCGCCGACGCATCGCGGCGTCTACGAGAGCGATCGATCGGTCGGCCGTATTCATGGTGCCGATGATGAAGAGGTTCCGGGGGAGGAAGAAGTCCTCCCCCGAGTAGGTCAGCCGGACGGAGCGGTCGCGGTACTCCAGGAGGAAGTACAGCTCACCGAAAACCTTGGCGAGGTTGGCCCGGTTGATCTCGTCGATGATCAGGAAGTGCGGGATGTGCCGGTTTCCCTCGCGGCGGGCCACCTTGGCGAACTCCCGCAGCGGGCCGGCTGTAAGGCGGAACGCGACCTCGTGGGTCTGGGGGTCCTCGATGGGGCGGAAGCCTTCGAAGAAGTCCTCGTATGCGTACGAGGGGTGGAACTGGACCAGCTTCACCTGCTCGCGCCCGGCTCCGAGGAACTCGGCGATCTCCTGCGCGAGGAAGGTCTTGCCCGTGCCGGGCGGGCCGTAGAAGATCAGCTGCTTCTCGTCCTCGACGAGATCCCTGATCTCCTGCAGCCAGTCCACGTGATGGACGTTGAGTTTCTCCCGCAGTTCTTCCGTAGGCTGCGGCAGCTCCACCTCGCGGCGGGCGATGAGGGCCGCGGGCTCAGCTCCGGACTCGGCTGCGGTGTCCCGGGCCTCTTCTGCGAGCTCTTCATCGCTCACGCCCAGACCGTCGATGATGGCCTTGGACGTCGTCAGATCCACCACATCGTGCTTCAGCAACAGCCGCTGCCGGAGTTCCTCGGGCAGGCCATCCAGCGCGAAGCCCTCCCTGCCCCACTCCACGGGCCGCCGTAGATTGCTGCCGCCATCCTCGGCGACGCGCTGCTCGACGCTTCCGGTGACCTCTCCGATGTAGAGCCGGCCTTCGGAGACCGCGCACACCGTGTCCCCCGGCCTCATCCGGGAGAAGAAGGCATGCAGTTCGTCGACGAGCTGCACCTTCTCGTCGTAGGTCGCGGTCGACTCGTAGTCCTCGTCCACGAAGGTGCGCAATTGCTCCTTACTGACGCCCTGGACCACGTCCGGCCGCAGCCAGGGCGCGGCGAGCGTCACCCGGCCCTCGAGGAACCACACCCGCTGCACGAGGTCGGGGCCCACGGGGTGAGCACCCTTCACCAGCCACGCGCGGCTGGGGCCCGACCAGACCTGCTCGAGGAAGTCGGCGAGCGGTCGGCCGTCAGCGGTCTTCCACTCAAGCCACCCGTTGCAGCTGCGTCCCATGAGGATGTCGCCCGCGGCGGACGGCGAATTGCACTCGACGTCCTGAACGACCTCCAGCCAGCCCGGCCAGGTGCCGGTCTCGCGTATCGCCCCTTCCGCGATCAGCTTCTCCCGCAGCCTGTGCGAGGAAAGTGACCTCAGTGGAAAGGAAGGCACGACATCCGGGCGAGCCGGGGACCCGGCAAGCACAACCATCTTCTGGCTGCCATTGGTTCCCATCTCGGAGAGCAGCCGCCCGCGGGCCGTCGGCCCGCCGTGCGGCAGGCGCAGCTGGAATTCCGGGTAATCCTCGCCCATCGGGCTCCTCGTCCGTGTTGGTCTGGGTGACTCATTTGTTCGATCTTGCGAAGGGGCGTTGGCGCGGTGCCCCGGTCAGTTGGTCTTGCGTCTGCGGCCTGTACGGTCGGCGCTCAACTGGGGCAGCCAGTGATCGGGGCTTGGCTGAGAATGTGTGTCGGCCCGATCAGTTGTCGATCGGGGTGCCCAGGTCCGAGGTGCGGGGAGGTTGAGTGCAGCGCGGGCAGTATCGAGCATCGCCTCCGACGGATCGCGCACGAGCGTGTTGAGAACCAGCGGGTACCCCTCCCTGGTCCACAGCGGACTCCACGTCCGGGACGCGATCTGACAGTGGTCCCAGGCCTCGAAGATCACGCTCGCGCAGGCGCCAGTACCGTCGGCCGTATCCGCCAGCCACAGGAGTCGGTGGCCGGGTGCGAGCCGCTCCCTGCCGTTGAGGGCTCCGTTGGCAGCGCTCTGGGCCCGGTCGAGGTAGGGGACGGGATCGTCGTCGCCCCCGGGATCTCCATCGCTGAAGCCGGCCACCTCGGCAGCCTGTCCTGCCCCGTAGATCTCCAGCTGATCTCCGTCGGAATGGGCCTGCCAGAGATCGAGGACTTCCCATCCGCTTCCGGGGAGCGGCGAGGGCATCGCCAGCAGAACGAAGATCTGCCCAGCTTCCAGGGCGAGCGAAACCCGGTCGCCCCTCTTCACCAGGTGCCTGCTGGTCGGCTCCCACGCACCGATCCCGTTCACAGCGAGCACGCACTCGCGCACCGTCTCCACGGCCTCGCCGACGGAGACGGTGAAGAACTCCTTACGGGAGACCCGGTGGTCGGCGAGCTGCTGATGGACCATCCGCTCGACCTCCCTCCACCGCATGGTCAACGCCCGGAAGGAGACGCCGAACGGGAGCGGCACGCCCGTGGGTTTGGAGAGATCGTGTGCACGCTCCTCAGGCAGCTTCGTCGTGAACCCGATCTTCACCAAGTCCTGCATGGCCGCGTTCTGCATGACGTAGACGAAGCCGGTCTTATGGGTGGGCATGGAGGCAGTGTGGGGGCCGGATGATCCACTGCGGCGGGGAGTCGCCCATTTCCGGCCAACGAGGGCACCGGGGTGCCACGGGTTCCGGCCATGGATTGCCCCGGGCGGCAACCGCTGTCCATGATCTACGGCGAGAACACCGTCACGGCAAGGGGGAAACGGTGGGAATCGCAACACCCAACGGCACGGCCAGGCAGCCGCACACCGACGAGTTGGCCGCGGCCGTCTCCATGACGACCTCGCAGCTGGCGCAGGCGGTGGGCCGGTTCGACGGCGACAAGGCCGCCATGGTGCTCGCGGCCGTGCGCACGGCCGAGCGCGCCTTCACCGAACTCGATGCCTGCGACGATGTCATCGATGAGGCATGGAAGACGGGCCGTAGCATCGCTGACCGATTGAGCGAACTGCTCGCTGCCGAGGCGGTCGCCGACATCGCCCTCCAACTGGACGCGTTGGAAGCCACCTCGGCACGGGTACGGGGCACGGACGCGACGCGCACCCTGCTGAACCGCCTCCTCGGACGCGAGGAGGAAGTCGGTCAGACACCGCCGGCGGTCCCGCGTCTCACCGACGTCGACCTTCCCGACCTCCCCTCCGCCTACCGGGACGAGGCCGGTTTCGAGGACTTGATGGCCATGGCCGCCCGCGAGGAGGAATTGGCACCACGGCTGCGGGACGCGCACGCCGAGCGGCTCGACGGCGTGGCGGCCCATCTGGTCAGTGTGGTGCGACAGGCAGCCGCCGCCGGCTTCGCCGAGCGGGCGTTCGCCGTCGAGTCGGTTGCCGAGGCCCGCCGCGCGTACGAGCTCTGGCTCCAATGCCTCGCGGAACGCAGGCGGGACCTCGATTAGCCGGTCACGTCGCCGAGCGATCGTTTCCCCCGGCGGGTACGGATCCGTCCTCCGCTGGATACCGTGTCCCGTATCACCCGAGACAGACCTGTCCCGATGACACCTGGCCGAAGGCGAGGTCGGCCGTACGCGGCCCCGCCCTGGCTGTCCATTCTGTCGGCTCCGTCATCGCGCCCGAGTGGAAAGGCAACTCGTGCATATCGCACCTCTCAGCCCACACGACCCCACCGAGCTGGGCGGCTACGAGCTGCTCGGCCGGATCGGGCACGGCGGAATGGGGCAGGTGTACCTGGGCGAGTCCCCGGGCGGCGAACCCGCCGCAGTCAAGGTGATCAAACCGTCCGTCGTGGATTCCGAGACCCGGCAGCGCTTCGCCCAGGAAGTGGAGATCCTCAAGACCATCTGGGGCGCCCGGATCGCAGCGCTCCTGGACGCCGACCCGGAAGCCGACCGACCGTGGCTGGCCACCGAGTACATCGAGGGGCTCGACCTGAGCCGACACGTGACGAGCCACGGGCCACTTCCCTCCCTGCTCACGACCTCGCTTGGGGCGACCCTTGCCGAGGGACTCGCGACCGTGCACAAGCAAGGACTGCTGCACCGCGACCTCAAGCCCGCCAATGTGCTCCTGGGTCCCAACGGCCCGAAGATCATCGATTTCGGGCTCGCGGTCTTCGCCGAGTCGAGCGTGTCCCTGACCGCGCCCAACACCGTGGTCGGCACCCCGTCCTGCATGCCGCCGGAGCAGGCCAACGGGGAGAAGCCGCTGACCCCTGCTGTCGACGTGTACGCACTCGGCGCTGTGCTGCTGTTCGCCGCCTCGGGCCACCTCCCGTACCAGGCGGCCAACATCCACGTCCTGTTCCACCAGGTCACCGACCCGACCAAGGCCCCCGACCTGTCGGGGGTGCCGGACGAGCTCGTGCCGCTACTGGGAGCCATGCTGTCGCACCGAGCCCAGGACCGGCCCGCCCTCGACGAGGTGGTTAAGCAGTGCCGCGCCCTCATCGAGGCCCAGGGCTTCAAGGTCGCCCAGGCCCGACGCCGGCTGACGAGTCACACGGCTGCGCCCACGCAGCTGCTGGACGGGCTGCTCCCTCCTGCCGAGGCGGTGACCGTCCCCCTCTCCCCCGTGGGAGAGGCGAACGCCGGGACTGCCACGGCACCGCCCATGGCGACATGGGCCGAGACGACGCGCGTGCTGCCTCCCACCGGCCCAGAGCGCACCCCCACACTTATCGACTCCCCCGAGCCCGCGACCCCGGGCACGACAGATCCTGCCCAGGCCCCTCCCCCGGAGCCGCCCGTCGACTCGGACCAGGCCCCGTCCCCCCTCCCTGCGCCTGGTGCCCCGGCCAAAGGGCGCAGCGGACGCCCCGGCCCTTCCGCCCAGGCCCGGATCACCGCGCAGCGGCTGCGTGAGGTCTATGCCGCGGGCGCGACGTTCTAACACGCACGGACCCGCGATACTGGAGGACCTGCCCCATCCGCCACGAAACGCCACAGGAGGCCACGGGTGACCGTCGTCCAGACCAGCTCCGAGCAGAACGGCGGCGTGTCGGCTGAAGCAGGGCAGGAGCAGTTCCCGGCCGGCGCGCAGGTCCTCGTCCGCGACGAGGTGTGGCTGGTCAAGAGCTCCGTGCAGACCAAGGCGGACGGTGCCCGCGTGGAAGTGGTCGGTGTGTCCGACTTCGTCCGCGACCAGGAGGCGGTGTTCTTCACACGCCTGGACACGATCGAGCTGATCGACCCGCGGGAGACCCGGCTGATCGCGGACGATTCTCCGAACTACCGCCGCTCCCGTCTGTTCCTGGAGGCCGTCTTGCGCCGTACGGCGCTGCCTCAGTCGGAGCGCCGCCTGGCCCTCGCGGACTCTTTCCTGCTGGATCCGCTGCCCTACCAGCGCCGGCCCGCCGAGCTCGCCCTCTCGGGCGCCAATCTCCGCCCGCGCCTCCTCATTGCGGATGTGGTGGGTCTGGGCAAAACCCTGGAGATCGGTCTCACCCTCGCCGAGCTGATCCGCCGCGGCCGGGGGGAGCGGATCCTCGTCGTGACCCCCCAGCACGTGCTGGAACAGTTCCAGCACGAGCTGTGGACGAGGTTCGCGATTCCGCTGGTGCGGCTGGACTCGGTGGGCATCGAGCGGATCCAGCGGGAGATCCCGGCCGGCCGCAATCCGTTCACCTTCTTCAAGCGCGTGATCGTCTCCATCGACACCCTCAAGAACACCGATCAGTACCGGCACCACCTGGAGCAGATCCGCTGGGACGCGGTCGTCATCGACGAGTCGCACAACCTGATCAACCGCGGCTCGCTCCGCAACCAGCTGGCCCAGACCCTGGCTCCCCGCACGGACGCCCTGATCCTCGCCTCCGCCACTCCCCACAACGGCGACGCGAAGTCCTTCGCCGAGCTCATCAGCCTCCTGGACCCTGCGGCGATCCGCGATCCGGAGAACTACCGGGCCGAGGACATCGAGCACCTCTTCATCCGCCGTACGAAGGTCAGCACCGAGGTACGCGAGCAGATGAAGGGGCAGTGGGCAGACCGCGGCCCGTCGCAGGCGGTGCACTGCCCGGCCACCCCCGCCGAGGAGCAGGTCTTCGAAGAGCTCGCGGCGGTCTGGCTACCGCACGACGGCGGCACCTCCGTGAGCTCGGTACCGCTCTTCCCGTACACGCTCCTGAAGTCCTTCCTGTCCTCGCACGCGGCGTTCAAGGCCACCGTCGCCGCCCGCATCAAGACCCTGGAGAAGAAGGACGACCCGCGTGCCACGGCCGCCGAGCTGTCCGCCCTGCACCGCCTCGCGGAACTGGCCGCGGACATGACCGAGGCGGATTCGGCGAAGTTCGGCGCTCTGGTGGAGCAGTTGAAGGCCATCGGTGTCGGCCCTTCCTCCGATACCCGCGTCGTCGTCTTCTCCGAGCGCGTCCAGACCCTGGAATGGCTCGCCACCGTCCTGCCCGCCGCCCTCGGTTTCCGCGGCCGTACCGCGCAGGGCTGCACCCAGGTCATGCACGGCGGCCTCTCCGACGAGCAGCAGATGGACGTCGTAGAGAAGTTCGGACTCGCCGGCGCTCCGGTACGCATCCTGCTGACCGGCGACGTGGCCTCCGAGGGCGTCAACCTGCACCGCCAGTGCCACCAGCTCGTCCACTACGACGTCCCCTGGTCGCTGATCCGCATCGAGCAGCGCAACGGCCGCATCGACCGCTACGGGCAGGCCCATCAGCCGCAGTTCCGAGCACTGATCCTCACCAGCGAGGTCGAGGGCGCCAAGGACGACACCCTCGTCTCCGAGCGCCTCCTGGAGCGCGAGGACCAGGCATACCGCGCGCTCGGCACCGCGGAGGCCGTCAGCGGGCTCTACCGGGCGGAAGCCGAGGAGAAATCTCTGATCCAGGACCTGTTGCGCGGCAAGAGCGTGGACGAGTCACTGGACGGCCGGCAGCCCGGAGCCGACGCGGATGCGGCGGTGATGGACGACTTCCTCGCGGACTTCTTCGGCTCGGTCGGAGAGCACGTGGCGGAGGACGAGGACGACGCTCTGCCGGGTGCCGCGGAAGCACCCGCACTGGGAGCGCCCGCGAGCGGGACTGGCACAAGCAACGCCGTACTTCCCCGCCTCTTCGATTCCACCGCCCACTTCCTCGACGAGGCGCTGCGAGAGGTCTACCCCGACGCCCGGGAGCGGCTGCAGCTCGACCGCGACGACCAGTCGGGGCTGTTGTCGTTCAAGCCGCCCGCCGACCTTCTCCACCGTCTCAAAGCCCTGCCCGTGGACTACCTGCGCGAGCAGGGGCTGCGCGAGCGCCTACTGGTCACCTTCAACCGACGCCTCGCCCAACATTCGCTCCAGCGGGCCCGCGAGGCGGACTCCACGTCGAGCTGGCCGGAGATCTCGCTGCTGACCGATCTGCACCCGGTAGTCGAGTGGCTCACCGACAAGGTGCTGGTCCGGCTCGGCCGCCAGGAAGCCCCGATGATCACTGCCGGCGTCTCGGAGCCCACGTTCCTCGTGCAGGGCGTGTACTCGAACAGCCTGGGCAGGCCCACCGTCGTGAAGTGGATGGGGGTGACTCGGCGCGGGACGGTAAACGCGGACATGGTCTCCCTGCTGCGCAGCTCCGGCGTGGGTCCCACGATGGCGAACAAGCTCCGCTACGTCGACCCCGCCCCGCTGAAGGCCGCCATCCCGGAGGTGCTGACCGCTGCCGAATCCTTTATGGAAGAGCACCGCGACGCCTGGGACCAGCCGCTGCGCGAGTCCATCGCCCTGCACAAGGAGCGGCTCGGCGAGTGGGAGCAGCCCACCCTCGCCGGTGAACACACCAAGAAGCGGCTCACCGACCTCGCCGACGACCTGCTGACCACGGGACAGCGCCCGATGCTGCGCGTCCTCGCAGTCCTGCTTCCCGACCCCGACGCGCCACCTGCCGCGCCCGCGTCCCAGTCCGCCGCGCCCGCCGCACCGTGAGAAGAGCCCTGTCATGACGTACGACTCCCTCGTCAACCGCGGCGACTACTTCTCCGCGCACTATCTCGCCGAGGTGCTACCCAAGGACCTCAAGTCGGGCCTACTCCAGACCTGGAAGGACCGGGAGGAGGCCGCCAAGCCGTCGGGAGACGCGGCACCAGAAGCGGCCCCTGACGAACTGGGCGCGGTGCGGGAGCCCAAGGGCGTGGCGCTCCCCGTCACTCCTCGCGCGGGACTGCGCACCCTGCGCCGCGACTACTTCCGGGCACGATCCTTCTTCGCCCTCCCCGAGGACGCCGACGGCGCTGCCTCCGCACCCGACACCGAGGATGACTCGGTGACGTACGCGGACCCCGCTTGGCGGGAGCGGGTGCAAGCCCTCAACTCCGACCTGCTCCGCTCCCTCGGCTACGACGCCAAGCCGCGCACCATCACCGTGGAACGGGCCCGCCAGACCTACGAGATCCCCGTCGCGCACGCCGAGAAGGGTCTGGTCGCCGTGAACTGCGGCTGGGCAGCCGAACCCGACGCAGCCCTGGACCCCGAGGGTCCGGGCCGACTCCTGGATCCGGTGACCCTCGACAGCTCGCACACCCTGGCCACGGGTTCGAAGCTCGCCTCGTTCCTGTTCGCTTGCGAGGACGCACCGCGCTACGTACTGCTCCTCGTCGGCGGAGTCATCGTCCTGGCCGACCGCGCCGTATGGGGCGAGGGCCGCTACCTGGCGGTCTCCCTCGACACGGCCCTGCAGCGCAACGACAGCCGTGCGGGCGGCGAACTCGACACGGTCGCGGCGTTGTTCGGCGCGGACTCGCTGCGCACGCCAGAAGAGGGCGGCGAGAACCCCCTCGCCGAACTCGTCGGCAAGTCCACCAAGCACGCGGTGGGCGTCTCCAGTGAACTCCGCGACGGCCTGCGCACGAGCGTCGAACTGATCGCCAACGAGGTACTGGGGCGCCTGCGCGACCAGGGTGTAGCACCGCAGGACATCGGTGAACTCCCCGAACTCGGGAAGCAGCTGACCCGCGAGTCGCTGCGCTACCTGTACCGCATCCTGTTCCTCCTCTACGCGGAGGCCCGCCCGGAGCTCGGCATCCTGCCGTCCGACTATCCCGAGTACCAGATGGGCTACGGCCTCGGCCGGCTCGGCGAACTCGTGGCCGAGCGAGACCTCATCGACGAGAAGTCCCGCAAGGGCTTCTACCTCTACGAGTCCCTGGACCTTCTGTTCCGCAAGGTCCAGGACGGCTACCGGCCGCGGCGCACGCACGGGGCGGAGGCTGAGGCCATCGGGGGCAAGACCAGCGAGGACCTCGGTCTGCGCTTCGAGCCCCTGCACTCCAAACTCTTCGAGCGCGAATCGATCCAGCTGATCGGCTCGGACAGTGTCCCGGACCCGCGCCACGACGCCGACGAGGCCCTCGCCCGGGGCGAATCCGTCCGCTACCTCGACACCCGACTGCGCAACGCCACGCTGTACGAGGTCCTGCACAAGCTCATGCTCACCAAGGGCAAGAAGGGCGAGCGGGGCGGCTTCATCTCGTACTCGCAGCTTGGCATCAACCAGCTGGGCGCGGTGTACGAGGGACTGATGTCCTACTCCGGGTTCATCGCAGACGAGGAGCTGTACGAAGTCGCCAAGGGAGGCGACGCGAAGGACGGCTCCTGGCTGCTGCCGAAGTCGAAGGTCTCGGAGTACCAGGACTCGGTCTTCGTCAAACGGCCAGACAAAGACACCGGCGAGGAACTGCGGGTGCGGTACGTCCCGGGCTCCTTCGTATACCGCCTCTCGGGCCGCGACCGGCAGACCTCCGCGTCCTACTACACCCCGGAATCGCTGACGAAGGTCACCGTCCAGCTGGCGCTCCAGCATCGCCTGGACCAGGACGGTACGACCACCGAGGCACGGGAGCTCCTGGAGTGGAAGATCTGCGAGCCAGCCCTCGGCTCGGGCGCGTTCCTCAACGAGGCAATCAACCAGGTCGCGGCCGAGTACCTGCGCCGCAGGCAGCAGGAACTGGGCCGGCCCATCGACACGGAGCAGTACGCGGTCGAGCTCCAGAAGACCAAGGCATACATCGCCCTGCACAATTCCTACGGCGTGGACCTCAACGAGACGGCGGTCGAACTGGCCGAGGTCTCCCTGTGGCTCAACACCATGCACCCGGGCATGGAGGCCCCTTGGTTCGGCCTGCACCTGCGCCGCGGCAACTCCCTCATCGGTGGCCGGCGCGAGGTGTACTCGGCGGAGCGCCTGAAGAAGGGTGGCTGGCTGGGCACGACCCCGGAGCGCTACCCGCTGGCGGACGCGCAGGCGGGCACGCCGCTGCCCGAGGGCGCGGTGCACCACTTCCTCCTCCCGGCGAAGGAGTGGGGCGTGGTAGCCGCGGAGAAGGAAACGAAGGCACTCGCACCGGAGGCGACGAAGGCGCTGGCCACCTGGCGCAAGGCGATCACAAAGTCCCCGAACGCGAAGCAGACTGCCCGCCTGCAGGGCCTGGCCCGGCGGGCCGAGTACCTGTGGGACCTGGTGGTGCAGCGCCTGACAATCTCCGAGCGGGAGATCTCTCGGCGCGTCGACGTGTGGGAGGCGGAGGATGGCTGGCTGCGCTCCCCGAAGGAAGCGGTACCGAGGGAGAAGGTCCTGGCGGACCTGCTTGCCGTGGACACCCCCTACTGGCGGCTGAAGCAAGTCATGGACGCGTGGTGCGCGCTGTGGTTCTGGCCGGTTCAGGAGGTGGGGCTCCTTGACGGGACGGACGGACGGTACTCGCGCTCGGAGAACGTAGCCGAGCCAGGCACCGAGACCCCCGACGCGAGTGAAGTGATCCGGACATATGAGGAGATCGACCTCCTCGGCAACGTCACGGTCAAGGAGGTCAAGCGCAGCGACATCGACAGGCGCAGAAAGGGCACTCGCAAAGGAGAGCAGGCCTTCACCGAGCAACGTCGTGATGTGATCCCGCTCGCAGACCTCGGCGACTGGCTGGACTTCGCGGAAGCTCTACTCGGCACGCACGACGTGCCGGCGGAGTCGCTGGTCGCGTCGTTCGACTCGCTCGACGCACTGGAGCCGTACGAGGACCAGTTGCCCGACTGGATGGGAATGGACCGCTCGTACTGGCTGGAGAGCCGGTTCCCGTGGGTGGCGATGGCCAGTGACGTGGCCGAGCGCCTTGGGTTCTGCCACTGGGAGCTGGAATTCGCCCAAGTCTTTGGTGGACGAAGTGGGTTCGACCTTCAGGTAGGAAATCCCCCCTGGGTCAGGCCGCGGTGGCAGGAGGACGTGATTCTAGCTGAGCTAGAACCATGGTTCGTACTGACGGAAAAGCCAAGCGCGGCTGAATGGCGGCTGCGCCGGGACGAGATGCTGCAGGGGAACCTACGCGCCCAGAGGTACCTCCTCAATGAGTTGGCCACGCACGCGGGAATCGTCGCCATTCTCGGCAGCGCCGCCACTTACCCCCTACTGCTCGGCACCCAGGGCGACCTCTATCGCGCCTTCATGACGCAGGTATGGCAGCATGTCGCGCCGCTCGGCAGCGCGGGTCTGATCCATCCAGACACACACTTCGGCGGCCTGCGCGAGGGAACGATCCGGGCGGCGGCGTATCGACACCTTCGAGTCCACGCCCACTTCGTAAACTCGGCAAACTGGGCATTCGAAGATCTTTCTCGCGCTCAGGAATTCGGAATGCATATCTACGGCGAGTCGCGGGAGCCAGACTTTCTACACGTCAGCGAGCTCCGCGATGCGGAGGCCCTGCCCGAGTCACTCACACACAATGGACAGGGCGCCGCCCCCGGAATTAAGCACAATGGCTCATGGGATATCCGACCGCACCGCGAGCGCGTGGTACACGTCAACACCACTCGCCTTGCCAGTTGGCAAGCCTTGACGGAATCACCGGGCGGAGTAACGCAGACTCCTCTTCTGTACCCAGTCCTCAATGGCGAACAGGGAGCAATTGAGGCACTGGCCGCATACGACGTCAGCCTGGCCGACTATGCGCCGATGATCACCAGAGGTTACGACGAAACCCACGCCAAAAGGGAGGGGCTGATCCGCTGGGCAAGTCAGGCCGTCCCTGAACTCGCCGATGTCATTCTCCAAGGGCCGCACTTCGCATCCGCCCTCCCCCTTTCCAAAGAACCAAAGATCCCTTGCCGAAGCAACAGGGACTGGAAGTCGCTGGCGCCGACAGAAATTCACGAATCTCAGATTCCCGTGACTAATTACGTAAAGGCCGCGGACAACGCAACATATCTAGCAGCCCAGGAACTCTGGCTTGAGAGGCCGTATACAGAGTACTTCCGGCTGGCGTGGCGAGTTATGATCCCGTTTGATACAAGTCGCAGCTTGCAAGCAGCACTCATCCCACCTGGTCCCGCTCATGTCATTACGGTAAATTCAATGGCCATTGCAGATGACCGCCTGACCGTCCTAAACTCTGGTTTCTGGGCGACACTTCCACTCGATTACCTGCTACGGATCACCAGCCGCTCGCATCTCCTGGGCAGTGAGGCCCGCAAGATGCCCGCCCCTGACCCCAGCCACCCTCTCGCTCCCGCCCTCCTTCTTCGCGCCCTCCGTCTGAATGCCCTCACCACCCACTACGCCCCACTCTGGTCGGGGCTGTTCGATCCTCGCTGGGCGGGCTATGAGGACTGGGCCAACCCACACTGGCCGCATCTCAAGCCTCTTAGCGCCGGCCTGAAGCCGACCTGGGAGTACACCAGCCCGCTCCGAAACGAGCACGAGCGCCGGGCTGCGCTCGTAGAGCTCGACGCCCTCGTGGCTGTATGGATCGGCATCACCGCCGACCAACTCGTCGCACTCTTCAAGTCTCGCTATCCGCAGCTGTACGACTACGAGGCGCGGACCTGGTTCGACGCCAACGGTCGCAAGATCGCCGAGAACTTCAATACGTATGGCCACGGTCAGACCAAGCAGGACTGGCTCGACTTCGAGGCCCACCTCGACGCCCCCGGCGGCACTCCGCCTCCAGACGGCTACACCGCGCCCTTCTATAAAGCCGACCGTGAGGCCGAAATGCGGGCAGCACATGCACATTTCCAGGCGCGGCTGGAGGCTGAGATTACTGCCGGCCGGTGGACATCCCCGATTCGCGAAACGGTTGAGGCATGAGCCAGCGCAGCAAGAGCTGGTCAAGCGCGTAGCGCATAGGTCGGCCGCGGACACCGAAGCGTCCGCGGCCGACCGCCTGACCGCCTTTGGAGGAGGCCTACAGGGTCACAAATCCGACGAACGCGGTCCACGCGGACGCACCGACCGCAAGGCTCGGACGGGCTGTGCACTTCGAGTCACGGACGTGGGTGGCATGGGGGTATGCGGCCACCTCAAGGTATTCACCGCCGTCCCCAGCACTGTGGTTTGACTTGCGCCACTCCAAGGCAGTCTCGACTCATTCCCCGCCCGAGCCGGTGCTGTAGCTGCTCTTGAACCACACCAGCTGAGCGACGGTTCCGGCGGAGCTTTCTGCGTTCATGAGTCTCCCAGCAACCTCTCGACGAAGATCAGCGATGCGCGCGGAGTAAGCGCCTGAGCCCTGAGGATGCCGTACTGCTCTTCCAACTCCCGAACCGGCTTGCGGTCGGTGTGCAGCCGGCTGTCCTTGTGCCCCTCCACGTAGGCAATCCTCCGCCCGTCGTGTGTCTCGATCAAGGTGAAGTGGCCTTCAAGGCCGGCGTGCTTGTGGGCATCACCTGGAATTCGACGTTATGGCGCTGGCCGAGCAGCATGATCCGTTCGAGCTGTCCGCGCATGGCGCCCCACCCACCCAGGGGGCGTTGCAGGACCGACTCCTCGACGATGAAGCTAATTGTCGGCAGGGGTACACGCACGAAGATTTCCTGCCTGACCAGACGCGCCGCCACACCTCGCTCAACGGCCTCGTCCAGCAGGAGCGGGCGCGACATGACGAACACTGCGCGAGCGTACTCCTCGGTCTGCAGAAGGCCGGGCACGGCCTTCGTCGCGTACACGTGAAGCTCGACAGCCTGAGCCTCCAGTCCCGCCGCGTCGCGGAAGAGCGTCGGGTACTGCGCCCGCGCAACCTTCTCCTTCATCTCCTTGAGGACACCGTCCGCGTCGAGCAGCTCATCCGCCTGGTCGATCACCTCCGGCGGCTGAACCCTGCGCCCCTGTTCGTACGCGGCGATGGTGGAGACCGAGTAGCCCAGCCGCTCGCCGAACTCGGTGCGTTCCAGGCCGGCCCGCACGCGGAAGCGTTTGAGCTGACGGTCGAAGGCCCGCAGCACCCCAGCCCCTGAGCCAGGCTCAGGCCCTGGGTCCTCATCAGCCGATCGCGTCGGTTCGCTCATGCCCGGCATCACCTCCATCGGCCAACGCCGCTCCGCGTCCGCCGTCACGCTCCGCCCCGTCTACACCCGCAGACCGATCGCCTACCACTACCCGCTGTAAGCGCACCGTCCCTTTCCACGGTAGGGGCGTGGCGGAAGCGTCTACCCCATAAACAGCGAAACTTCTCCGGGGCCAAAGCCCTTGAGTTCTCGATGCACTTCGCCCCCTCACCCCGCGGCGCCCGCCTCGCCCGGCGGCTCGTTTCCCACCGGCTCGACACCTGGGGCACCCCTACACTTCCCCCGCCAACGAGACCCTGACGCTGATCGCCGCCGAGCTCACCGCGAACGCCGTGCGCCACGGCCACGTCGCCGGACGGGACTTCCACCTCCGCCTGGCCCGAACCACCGACATGCTCCGCATCGAGGTCACCGACACCCGTACCGAGCGCCTGCCCCTGCTCTCCCACCGCGAGCCGCCCGGGCACGCCGAGTCGGGGCGCGGGCTTCTGGTCGTGGCCCGACTTGCCGACCGTTGGGCGATCTCACCGCGCGCCAACGCCCCCGGTAAGACGGTGTGGGCAGAGCTGTGCGTTTCACGCCATTGACCAGCGGGTTTCAGCTACGCGCGGGATGTCGCGCGCAGCCCCCGATAGGCTCGTCGGTCCGTGTGTCCGCCACACGGGAACCAGGGGGGACAGTGAACGTGAGCACCAGCCACGCGGGCCCGGCCGGCTACCGCATCTCCATCGTCGACGAGGACCCGCTCCGCGCCCGGCGCGAAGCACGCGAGCTGCTCGCCGCCATCGCCGATACCGATCCGCAGGCCGCCCTCGACATCCCCGTCCCCCAGCCGCAGGCAGCCGACGACGGCTCCCTCAAGGGCGGGCCCGTCACGGATCTGATCGGGCTGGTGTTCAGCGGCGGTTCCATGGTCGCCGCCGGTGTCCAGATCTGGCTGGCCCGCGTACCGCAGCGGACCATCGTCGTCACCCGGCCCGACGGGGCCACGCTGAGCATCTCCGGCAAGCAGGCCCGGGCCGACGACCAGCAGATCGAGCGGTTCCTCGCCGGCGGCCCGGAGGACAGCCAGGCGGACGGACCGGCCGCGGAGTGAGTGACAACGACCGGTACGCCATGCTCATCGGTGTATCCACGTACGACAGCGACCGCTACCACGATCTGCCGCCCGTCCGGGCCGACCTGCACTACATGCAGGCAGTACTGGAGAGCACCGAGATCGGCATGTACAACGACTGCTCGATGGTCCCCGAGCCGACGCGCGCCGAGATGCTCCACGCCATCGAGGAGTTCCTGGAGGCCCGGCAGCCCAGCGAGACCGCCCTCCTCTACTTCAGCGGCCACGGCGAGTTCTGCGAAGCCGACGGCCAGCTGTACTTCCTCACCCGGGACGCCAACCCGGACAATCTGCCGGGCACCGCCGTGCCCGCCGAGTTCCTGGAGCGGATGCTCCAGTCGTGCCGGGCTTCCTCGAAGGTCGTGCTCCTCGACTGCTGCTCCAGCGGCTCGGTCGTCCAGGGATGGACGGCCAAGGGCGCGGCCGATACGACCGATCGGCCCGCGCCCAGCACCCTGCTGCGGCCGACCGGCGTCTACTTCATCACCGCATCCGACGCCCTTCAGACCGCCTCCGCCATGGCGCCGGCCGGGTCCACCCTCGGGACCTCGCGGTTCACCGGCGAGATCGTGGAGGGGCTGCGCTCCGGGCGGATCAAGGACAGCGGCTGGATCACTCCGGACGACCTCTTCGAGTACCTCACCTCGCAGATGGTGCGCAATGGTGTGCCCCAGGAACAGCGGCCGACCAAATCCACGTTCCGGGCAACGAGCTCACTGCCACTCGCCCGCTCCGTCGCGCGATCCGTGAATCTGCCCGCCCCGCGATGCCGCCGCCCAGGCTTCCCAGGCCTCGCCCGCCCTGCTGAAGGCACGGGCGCTGGCCGGGCTCGATGCCCGTGACGGCGTCGACTGGCAGCGACTACTGCGCTACTACGTGCACTGCCTGGGCACACAGGCCGCGTCGGGCATGCTGCCCGACCGGGACAGCGGCCGGGGCTCCGCGTACTTCGTGCTGGGCCAGGGGTCCGAGACGATCCAGTCCGGGCTCGGGGGCGCCCTACCCGCCCCCTCCCAGCTGCCGAAGCCCAAGAGCAGAGGCGCCCAGGCGGACGGGGCCGGGCTGCAGGAGTACTGGTACGGCTACCCGGCCATCACCCTTCCCGAGCGTGGCGGGGACGCCCGGCGTCGGACCTCCGTGCAGATCGCGCCGCTGCTGATCCAGCCTATGGAGCTGGCTCCCGACGAATCTGGGCGCGACAGGCTCCGTCCGAGTGGGGTGCCCTCCCTGCACACAGGGTTGGTCACAGAGCTGCTGGAGGACGACGCGGCCGCCGACCTCCTCGCGCGGTGGCAGCCGACCTGGCAGGAGGGCAATGGCACCCAGATGGTGAAGGCCATCAGGGAACTCCTGACCGAGCTCGGTGTTCCGGAGCTGGAGCCCCTCGACCTCTCGTCACTCAACGAGCGGTCCGTTATGGACTCGCTGCGGCCCGGTGCGCACAACGCCGCCGTCCTCCTCGCGCCCTCGGGCGTGGAGCGGGTAGCGACCGAGGCTCTCGTGGACAATCTGCTGCAGATGTCCACACGGACCGCGCAGATTTCCGGCACCGCGCTGGACGCACTCCTGACGGGCGGCGGAGACGACGACACGAACCGCGACACGCCCTACGTCCTTGCCCCGGGTCCGTGCAATGAAAGCCAGGAGCTGGTGATCTCATCGGCGATGACCCGTCCACTGACCGTCGCCACCGGGCCGCCCGGTACCGGGAAGAGCGAGGTCGTGACCGCTGTGGTCGCGACCGCGGTCGCCGCCGGTCAGTCCGTGCTGGTCGCGTCCACGAACAACGAGGCCGTGAACGTCGTGGCCGACCGCTGTGACGAGATCTCACCAGGGCTGCTCATGCGGACCGGCAATGCCGCGGCGCTGGAGCGCGAGGCCGCGAAACTGGAACGGCTGTTGGCCCAGCCCGTCGAGGCCGCGGGCCGGGGGTCGGCGACCGTGGCCGGTGAGCTGCGTAACCGCCACTCCCGGTCGGCCGCGCACCGGGCGGAGGCGGCGCGGCTGATCGGGGACGAGATGCGCCTGCTGGAGCTGCTGCGGCAGCGTGCCCGGCAGGCCGACGGGCTCGGGCTGCCGGTGGAGCTGCTGGAAGCAGCGTGGGCCGGCAACGAGGTCACGGCACTCTCACGTTGGGAGGACCGGGCCCGCAAGGCGGCCGGGGCCGGATGGTTCACCCTCGGCCGATGGCGCAGAGGACGAGCCCTTTCCGCATTCGTCGCCGCATCCAGTGCGGCTCCGGCCGCCCCGTGGCCGTCCTGGGCCTCGGCCCGGCCGGCTCCGCCCGAGCTCGTCCTCGCCCTGGCAGAAGCCGTGGCCGTGGAGGGCTCGGTGCGTGAACTCGTACCGCAGCTCCTCGGCCGGGACGAGGAAGAACTGAAGCGGGCACGGCTGGAGAGCGCCGCCGGATTGTCGGAGCTGTCCGGGGAGCTCGCCCAGGCCGCGGCAACCGAAGCCATGGCCCGAGGGCGGTCGCTCATGGGCCAGCGCCTCCAGGCGCTGCGCCAGCGTTCTGGCTTCCAGAAGAGTCAGCGCAATCTGATGGCGCACCTCAAGGGGTGGGCCATCAGCACCCACTCCGTACGCCAGCTGGAACTCGTCCCGAAACTCTTCGACCTGGTGGTGATCGACGAGGCGAGCCAGTGCTCGATTCCGTCGGTCCTGCCCCTGTTGTTCCGGGCCAAACGGGCTCTGATCATCGGAGATCCGATGCAGCTCGGGCACATTCCCGGGATCACGGCGCAGCAGGAACGTCAGGCACGGGTGCGGGCCGGGCTGAGCGCGGCGCAGCTGGAGGATCACCGGCTCGCCTACCACGTGTACGCCTCGTACCACGCGGCCGCACAACACGGTGAGGCGGCGCTGCTGCTGGACGAGCACTACCGCTGCCACCCGGCGATCGCGGACATCGTCAACGGCTATTGCTATGCGGGCCAGTTGCAGGTCCTCACCGATGTCCGGCGCCAGGTACGGGCGGTCGATCCGTTCGGCGCGGCAGATCCAGCGCCGGCACTGGGCTGGGTGGACGTGCCGCACGGCGAGTCCGCGCGGGGCGGCGGTGGCCAGTCCTGGCGGAACGCGGCTGAGGCGGAGCGAGTACGGGACACGGTGGACGCACTGCTCGCGCGGCTGCCCGAGGATGCCACGGTCGGGGTGGTGACACCCTTCCGGGCGCAAAAGGAGGCGCTGGCCCGCGTCTGGGCGGACGAGGACCGGGTCCGGGTCGGCACCGTGCACGCCTTCCAGGGCGGGCAGCGCGACGTCATGGTCCTGAGCCCGGTGGCCACCGGCAACACTCCGCCGCGTACGACGCACTGGGTGGCCGGCCAGGTCAACCTGTGGAACGTCGCTGTCACCCGGGCGAAGTCACAGCTGATCACGGTCGGCAGCCACGCATTCTGGCAGGGCCAGGCCGGACTCCCCGCTCTGCTCGCGGAACGGTCGGTCGTACTGGGTTCGGGAACGTACACCGACCAGGACACTGCCTTCAGGGCGGAGGCCGGCTCCGGGTTCCGCCAGGAGCTGTCCGACCGACTCCAGGAGTACCTGGGTGCACGCGGCATCACCGATCTGGAGCGGGCGGCCGTGGTCAGCGGCCACACTGCGGACCTGCTGTTCACCGCGGACGGGGCGAATACCGCGGTCCTGATCGACCCCGGCCCCCAGCCCGACCAGGATCCGGCACGCCACCTGCGGTTGCACCATGCGCGCGGCGACCTGCTGACGGGCCTGCCGTCGGGCGGTGCGGGGGCGAAGGCCGGGCCGGTGACACGGACGATCCGGGTCCCGGCCTGGCGGATTCTGGCCGGCGACGCGGTGCTGGATCCGCTGTTCGCCTGAGTCACGCCCCCAGGCTCCGGACGACGTACGCCATGTGCTGGACGTTGCCCACACGGAGCCAGACCGCGGCGTTGCCCGTGCCGGTCGAGCCGTGGCCGCGCGCACAGTCCCGCAGCCAGGTCTCACCTGCACTGGCCGTCGCACCGCGGAAGCCCGGCAGCTCCGCAAGCTGACGGGCTGCCGCCCGGTTGACGGCGGTACGGTCCTCGCCCCGGGCCAGCACCTTGACGAGGACGAAAGAATCCTCGGCGGTGTAGCGCAGCACTCCCCATGCCGGTCCACCGCGGCCGGACGCCGGCTCGCGGCCGATACTCCGGGCGGGCTGGATGCCGTAGTCGCCGTAGCTAAGCCAGGAGATGTAGTCGCGGCTGCCGGCGGTCAGCTCGCGCCAGACGTGCCAGTCCGTGCGGGGTTCAGCGCGCGGTCCTTGCTCCAGCATCTCGGCGGTCACCTCGGGAAAGCCGCCGCTCAATACCGCAGCGGTCCGCCAGGGTGTCAGCGGCATCAGGGCGTCGAGGGCGCGCAGTACTTCCTTCCCGGCGTCGGGCCGGTCCGCGCGGACCGCTCCCAGGTCGAGCAGGAGGTCGGTCTCAACAGCCGGGTCCACACGGGTGAGCAGGTCACGCACGGTACGGGCCGCCGCGTCGTCCCACTCACCCGGGAGCGTGACCCGTATACCGACACCACTCCCGCTGAGCCGGGCGGCCTCCAGTACCGTCGCCTGCTGGGGCTCAGGACGACCGGGACCGGTCACCGGCCGCAGCGGACTCAGCTCACCCAGATCGGACATCACTCCTGCCAGGACACCCAGTTG
This sequence comes from Streptomyces sp. NPDC006487, assembly GCF_042870555.1. Taxonomy (NCBI): domain Bacteria; kingdom Bacillati; phylum Actinomycetota; class Actinomycetes; order Kitasatosporales; family Streptomycetaceae; genus Streptomyces; species Streptomyces sp. NPDC006487. Next base: position 153,415 of record NZ_JBIAHN010000009.1, on the reverse strand, counting down.
CGGCTCGTCCGCGAACGGGGCATCGAGCCAGCCCGGCCGATGGCGCTGCACCCTGCTCACTGCGTGCGCCTCGCGCCGTATGAGCGCGGTGAGCAGGTCCAGGGGCAACCCCGGATGCGGGGGGAGGTTCCAGAGCGGTATGACCGACCTCTGCACGGCCGGGCTTAGCTGCTGGTAGGCCGCGACAGCATGCGGACGGGTCGGCAGGACGGGAACGTACAACGGTCCGGACATGGCGGCTCCCCCTTGGCTCAGCCCGTGCCCTATCCCTCTCCCTTCAGGGTGTGCCACCTCGCTATTTCTCGGAATGATGCCTTTTCAGCCCACGTGGCTGGAACCGTCGAAGACCTGGTAGCGCTGTGACCAGCGAGGTACTGTTCGTGATGCTCGGCAGCCAAACGTTGCACGTGGGATATGTGTATGACAGTGCGTCTGCCTGGGAGACGCCTATCGATACCGGCCGCGCTGCGGTCGACCACTGCACGTTGGGGCTGGGTTGAACCACAGGATTCTCGGACTAACAGTGCGGAATTTCCGTACCTTGACCGATGTAAAGCTGCGTCTGGGCCCGCTGACGGTCATGGTCGGACCGAATGCGGCAGGCAAGTCGAACGTCCTGCACGCCCTGGAGCTCCTGGGTGACGTTTCCCGCCTGGGGATCGAGCGGGCAATCGAGGCACGGGGTGGGTTCGACGTGCTCGCCTTCCGTGGCGGCCGTAGGTCTGTGTCCCGCATCGCCATCGGCATCGAGGGCATCTGGTCGGAATTTGCCTCCGCGGAGTATCCGGACCGATACGAGCTGAGCGTGTCCCAGCGAAGGCTGCCTGAGCCGCGTGAGCACGATCGAGTTCTCTTCCGCCATGAGAAGTTCACCCAGCATCCGGGGCCGGGCGCCGCAACCTCTCTGGCTCTGGCGAGCGATCAGCTGATGTTAAACAGCTCGCTGGAGGACGATGGGAAACCGGGTCCCATAGACATTGAACGCATGACCTCAGTGCTCAACCAGCCCGCGCCTCTCCCTCGCACCAGCCCTTCCGCTCGTGCCGCGGCAGAGGTGACACGGCATCTTGAGCAGGTCCGGGTCTTCGACCCCGATGTTCGTCTTGCGCGGAGGCCGTCCCCTATCACCAGGTCGGGGCAGCGCCTTCACAACGACGCCTCCAATCTGGCCGATTTCCTGAAGAGCCTCTGGGAGCACAGAAGTACGCGCGAGGGCGAAGAAGGCCGTCGGTTCGTCTGGGAGGCGCTGCTTAGAGATGTCAGGGCAGTAGTGCCTCAGATCCACGACATCCATCTCGTGGATGCTCCAGGCCGGGCGGACTATATCTCGGTCGAGCTAGAGGAAACGAGCCTACGCGGACGCACTCGGTTGGAAGACGCATCCTTCGGAACGGTGCGACTCCTTTCCCTCTTGGCCATCTTTCACGACCCTAATCCCCCTCTCCTGACCTGTATTGAGGAGATCGACCACGGCATCCACCCACATGCGTTGGAGCTACTGGCGGGAAGACTGCGTGAAGCCAGCCGTCGGGCTCAGTTCCTGGTGACCACGCATTCACCGGCGTTCGTCAACGAGCTGGAACCCGATGAGTTCGTCGTTTGTGAGCGTGGCGAAGACGGAGCATCTGTCATCCCCGCCCTCACGGCGGATGAGGTCCGGCAAGTAATCGAAGCATCCGAGGGCATGCCCATGGGAGACCTCTGGTTCGCCAACACCCTTGGAGGCGGCCTGTGAGGCCCAAGGTAAGGGGGGCCAAGGGTAAGAGCCCGGTCATAGTCGTCGCGGGTGAAGGCGACAATGACCGGCAGGTCCTTCGGCACCTCATCGCTGCCGTCCACCCAGGGGCGAAGATCGTCGACGTCAAGAAGAAGACTGCCCTCAGCCAGGCGGACACGTCGCTCAGTCCCCGCGTAGCCGAGCTTCGCCGACTGTCTCAGGCGCGTTCGGTGGGGGCGGAGTTGGCCGGGATCGTCGTCCACGTCGACCTCGATGCCGTGGACGACGCAAAATACATCAGGGTCCGTCAGCGCATCAGCGCCGAGCTGCGCAAGGAGTTCAACTGCCCATCGGCGCTGGCTCTTGCCGCCTTCGAGATGGAGGCATGGCTGATGCAATTTCCCTCTGCATTCACCAAGGTCAACTCCCGCTGGATCCTCCGAGAAAGATACAGAGGCTGCGATCTCACCAAGGTGGACACGCCGAAGGAAAAGCTAAGAGATCACGGCTGGAACCCTCCATACGAAGAATCCTCCGCCCCTGAAATCATGGGGCACGTCTTCGGATCGAAGGACGGGCACATGGAACCGGATGGCAAGAACCGCTCCTATGAGGAGTTCATGGCCGAGCTGCGCTCCTGGTAGTCGGCTGTTCTGCCCTCCGCGCAGTGGCACAACGACTGGTCTCGGCGCCATCGCCCCACTTCACAGCACGTATACGGTGGTACCGATCATCAGGGCATAGGCAAGACAAAGGGGATCGTCGTGAAGCCCACCATGGCCGCCGCCCAGCTGCGCGGCAGTCTGACGCAGTACCTCACGACGACGTACGCCCTCGCCGACGAGGACACCCGCCGGGCGCTGGAGCGCTTCCTCGGCCACCCCGAGACGGGAATCTTCCGAGGCCCTTACCTCCGGATCAGGACCCCGTTCCACCGTGCCGACGACGGCTGGCAGCGTGAGCTCGATTCGACGGCCGGCTTCCCCGGCTTCGCGCCGTACCGGCACCAGGCCAAGGCATGGACACGGCTGTCCACCCTGCACGGCCCTGCCCAGCCGACGCTGGTCACCACTGGCACCGGCTCCGGCAAGACCGAGTCGTTCCTCATCCCCGTCCTCGACCACTGCCGCCGTCAGCGGGCTCAGGGCCACCGCGGCATCAAGGCGGTGCTGCTCTATCCGATGAACGCACTCGCCACCGACCAGGCCGGGCGTATCGGCGAGTACCTGAGCCGGCCGGAGCTCGCGCAGGTCACCGCGGGCCTCTACATCGGCGACCGACCCGACACCGACTTCCGACGGGTAATGACCCGGCGCGAGGAAATGCGTGTCACGCCGCCCGACGTGCTGATCACGAACTACAAAATGCTTGACCTCCTCCTGCAGCGCGGTGAGGACCGCTCGCTGTGGGAGGGAGCCGACCTCGCCTACGTCGTGCTCGACGAGTTCCACACCTACGACGGCGCCCAGGGCACCGACGTGGCGATGCTCCTGCGCCGCCTGGCCTCCGCGACCGGTGCGTCTCGGCCGGGCAGGCCGCTCGGGTCCATCTGCCCGGTGGCGACGTCGGCCACCCTCGGCGAGGGCACGGCGGGCAAGGAGGCCGGCGGCATTCTCGATGTCGCCGCGCGCGTGTTCGGAATGCCCTTCCCCGCCGACTCGGTCGTCGGGGAGGAACGGATGTCGGCCGAGGAGTTCACGGGCGCCGTCGACTACGAGCTTCCGGAACCGCCGACGCCCCAGGAGGTCATCGCGGTCTCCGGCGGTCCCGGTGTGGAGGCGCAGCCCGATCTGTTGGACCTGGACGGTCTGGCCGCCAAAATGCTGGGCCGCTCCGGCCTCGACGCATTCCGTATCGGCCGGCTCCTCAAGCGGCACGACTTCACGCACGGCGTCCTGTCGCTCCTGGGCGGGGAGCCGTTGGACGAGTGGGGGCTACGGGACCGGCTGGCCCGGTTCGGATACGCCTGGGGGCGTACCGCACGGGAGAATCCGCAACTGGTGCTCCAGGCCCTGTCTCGGTTTGTCGCCCTGCTGTCGGCCGCCCGTGACCCGGATTCCGATGAGCGCAACCCTCGCCCGCTCCTCCACATCGAAGCGCATCTGTGGGTGCGGCCCGTCACCCGCGTCCTGCGCGGCGTAGGGCCGTCCCCTGAGTTCCGCTGGTACGAGGACAACCGCACCGCAGCACGCCGGGCCGCTCTAAGCGCCGCTCCGCTCGCAGACGAGGAGCCCGACGGACCCTCCGGCGGCTGGCCGTCGACGATCCGGCCGCAGCCGCTGCCGGGAACGGACACGGCCATCCGCCCGGCCGAGGTGCACCTGCCTGCCGTGTACTGCCGCAACTGCGGGCGCTCCGGCTGGGCAGCTCTGTCCCCCGAGACGGATCCGCAGCGGCTGGTCATGGCGCAGGACCGGATCTGGCGGGCTGCCGTCGGGCGGGACAAGCGGCGCATCCGCTATTTCATCTCCGCCACACGGCGGGATCGGCAGCGGGTACTCGACGCCCTGACGGGAGCCCGGCCGTCGGACGGCGGAGTCGATCCCCTGTCGGTGGTGGTCCTGGACGGCGGCCAGGGCACGTACCGGTTGCCGGTGGCCGCGGACGCCTCGGAGCTGGTCGATGCCTGGTTCGCGCTGGCCCTGCTCGACAAGAAGACGGCCGACGGGGCTGCGAAGGACGACCGCTGCCCGGCCTGCCACACTGACAACAGCATCCGCTTCCTCGGTACCGCGCAGGCAGCCCTCGCGTCGGCGACGGTCACGCAGCTGTTCACCGGGGGTGACATCGCGCTCGTTCCCGAGGAGCGCAAGACGCTGCTCTTCAACGACTCCACGCAGGACGCGGCACACCGGGCCGGCTACGTGGCCAATGCCTCGTACAAGTTCTCGCTACGGTCCCTCCTTGCGCACAACCTGGATGAGTCGGGCGCACCGACCGCGCTCAACGACCTCATCGGTCACGTGCTGGAGTCCGTGGACGATCCCGAAGCACTGGCCGCCGTCGTGCCACCCGACCTGCACGACGAGCCGGGGGTCGACCGGCTGCTGTCAGGGCGAGGAACTGGCGATGCCCGCACGTGGAAGCTGATTGGCGAGCGCCTCGCCTTCGCCACCGTGATGGAATTCGGGCTGCGCAGCCGGATGGGGCGCACCCTGGAGCTCACGCGGACCGCCGCAGCCGAGGTCGTCGTGGAGGAGCCCGACCGGGTCACGGACATCGCCCGCGATCTCCACCTGTCCCTGCCGGGGCAGCTCCTCGCCACGGGCGGGCTGCCCACGCCCGAGCGCTACCTCGCCTACGTACGGGGAATCCTGGAGCGGCTCCGGTTGCGCGGCGGGGTGCACCACCGCTGGCTCGATACCTGGATGAAGGAGGCCGGCACCAACCGCTACCTCATCTCCGGCCGCAGGCCCGACGGCATGCCCGCCTTCCCCAACGGCGTCGCTCCGCCGCGCTTCCTCCTGGACGGGCAGAAGGACAAGTCCGAGTTCGACGCCATCACCGGGCGGCTGGGCTGGTACCAGGACTGGACGCGCCGGTGCCTGAACCTGGATGCGGCGGGCGCCACCGAGTACTTGCGCAAGCTGCTTCCCGCCCTCGCGGACGGAGGCGTTCTCGCGGCACGGACCACGAAGGACCGGCAGAGCAGGATCTACGGGCTGCAGCCTGGGCACATCCAGGCTCAGCTGCTCGACGACTCCGTCGTCAACAAGGCGTTCGTGAGTTGCGAGGACTGCGGCTGGCAACAGGTCGTGCCACCCGAGCGCTGCACCCGCTGGTACGGGCACCCTTGCCCCCGCTACCGGTGCAGGGGGCTGTTGACGGCACCCCAGCCTGGCATGCCACGCAGCGGATCCAGTTCTTCCGGCTTTGGTTCGTCCGTGCGCGAGCGTGACTACACCGGTGACTACTACCGCCGGCTCTACTTGACCGGCGGCACCTTCCGAGTGGTCACGGCAGAGCACACGGGCATGCTGAGCAGGCCGGAACGGGAGCGCGTCGAACGCAGTTTCAAGGCGGGCACCCACTACACCGACCCCAACGTCCTGTCGTGCACGCCGACGCTGGAACTCGGCATCGACATCGGTGAGCTATCCGCCGTCCTGCTCGGCTCGCTGCCCGCCGGGCCCGCCAACTACGTGCAGCGGGCGGGCCGGGCCGGACGCCGTACGGGCAACGCGCTCGTCGTCGCCTTCGGTGGGCGCAGGGCCCGCGATCTGTACTACCTGGACGAACCGCGCGAGATGATCGCCGGTACGATCCTGCCCCCGGGCTGCTACCTGTCCGCTGTCGAGATCCTGAGGCGGCAGTACACGGCACGGCTGCTGGACCTCGCGGCACGAGGCGAGCTGCTCACCTCCGATGGTGAAACGCTCGCTCCGGTCCCTCGGCTGTCCTCAGCGCTCTTCGGCACCACGGGCTGGTGCCAGGACCTCGCGGACGCGGCGCAGACCCACGGCGCCGTATTGGTCGAGGAGTTCCTCGGTCTCTTCCCGGACGGCGGCGGCCCCGAAGCCTCGGACGGCGCGGGGGTCTCCACGTATGCCGCCGCAGAACTGAAGGCTTACGCCACCGGCGGGATCGTCAGGACGCTGCAGGAGGCCGAAGAGGACTGGACGGGGCGGCGCGAGGAACTCCGCCGCAGGATTGCGGCGATCGACGAGGCCGCCGACCATTTGGTCCGTACGGACACCGTGCAGGACCGCGAGCGCCGCGAGCTGCTCGCGGAGCGGCGCAGCGCCGGGGACCTGCTCAGGGAGCTGAGCCAGTCGAGTGCCCACGGCACCCTGGTCGAGCTGGGCCTGCTGCCGAACTACAGCCTCACCGACACCACCACCCAGCTAGAAGCGACCCTGTACTGGACGGAGACTCCGGACGACGAGGAGGGCGCGCGGGCGGAGAATCCTGCTGCGGATGCAGCCGGTCGGGTTTACCGCAGTGAGACGCGCGACTACGAGCGCTCCCGAAAGCTGGCCCTGACCGAGCTCGCTCCCGGCAACAGCTTCTACGTCAACGGCTACCGGCACGTCGTGCGCGCGCTCGACGTCGGCACCCCGGACCGTCGGGCATGGTCGGTGTGGCGGCTCTGCCCGTCGTGCGGCTACGCCCGTACACAGGACGCTAAGGAAGATACGAGTCCGTGCTCCCGGTGCGGTGGTCGGGAAATCGCCGATGCCGGATGCGTGCAGTACGTGCTCCAGCCGAGACGGGTCATCGCTCGTGACAAGCGGGACGACGCCCGGGTGCGGGACGACCGCGACGAGCGGGACCGCCGGCACTACGCGGTGCTGACCACGGTCGACATCGACCCCGAGCGAATCGCCCCCGGCTCCTGGCGCCACGAGACGGCCGTGTTCGGCGTCGACTTCACCCGCCAGGCGAAGATCCGGACGTTCAATCTGGGGCTCGACCGCGAGGAAGGCAGCAGCACGGCGCCGGTCGCAGGTGTGGACGTACGGCTCAATCCCTTCTATGTCTGCACCAGTTGCGGAGGAGCAACGGCAGAGGGACGTCCCGTGGTGGACGTGCCTCAGCACGCGCTGACGGAATCCGGGGCAACAAGCACCCCGGCAGCAGCACACCATTTGCTGTGGTGCCCGCGCCGCCGGGCCAAGGGAACGTCCACCAGCGAACAGCAGGGCAAAGGCCAGGATGTCCCCCTGCTCCTGGCCCACGAGCTGAGCACCGAGGCCGTGCGTGTCCTGCTACCCGCCTCCGTAGCCCGGGTCAAGGAACGTCTGGCCTCGTTCACCGCCGCGTTGTTCGCGGGAATTGCCGCCCAGTACGGCGGCGACCCGGACCACATCGACATCGCCGAGGCGACGATGCCCGATCATGCAGGCGCTGACAGCTCGGACTGGCCCCGCCGGTTCCTCGTGGTCTACGACCGCCTGCCCGGAGGCACGGGCTACCTGCACCGGCTGGCGTCCGCCGAGGGCTTCCGGGACGTGCTAGTCAAGGCTCGCGAAGTCATCGAGAGCTGCACTTGTCGGGAGAAGGGGCTCGACGGCTGCCACCAGTGCCTGCTGCGACGCGTCCCGGCCGCCGACTACGACAAGGTCAGCCGCAACGAGGTGCGGCAGATGCTGGACGATCTACTGGGCGCGGACGGTGAGCGGTGGCAGACCGCTCCGGTCGAGACGACCCGGCACATTCCGCTGGAACGCCAGGCGGAGAGCGACCTCGAAATCATGTTCATCGACACGCTCCAGGACTGGGCCAGACTGTCCGAATCCCAGGCCTCAGCCGACGCGTACACCACGTCGGCGGGCACGTACGCGCTGGACCTGCGGCTGACGTCGGCCGAGGGTACGACCGTGAGCTGGCGTGTCTCGCAACAGCGCGCACTGGACGGCACACGGCCCGACATACTCCTCGAACGCCTCGATGCGCCGAGCCCGCGTGTCGCCTTGTACCTCGACGGATTCGCCTACCACGCGACCCCCGTACACAACCGGTTGGCCGACGATGCCACCAAGCGGACCGGGCTGCGCAGCGAAGGTCTGCGGGTGTTCCAGTTGACGTACGACGACGTCAAGGAATGGCGGGAGCGCGTACGCGACACCGGATATGCGGGGGCGGGCCCGGTAGACCCCGTCTGGGAACCGTACGGGTCGGATGCGCAGAAGCGGGCACGCGACTACTACAGCCGTGTCGGCAAGGGGCTGCCCGGCGAGCTGTCCGACACCGTGTGGGTCAACCCGGCCAGGCTCCTGCTCGCCTATCTCCGGTCGCCCGACGCTCTGCGCTGGCAGCGCCGTGCCGAAGCAGCTGCCGCTGGCCTGATCGGAACGGGGGGCATCAGCGGTACCGCTCTTGGCGCTGACGCCGTCGGTGCGGGCATCCGGGAAGCACTGCGCGCGAACACCATCGCCGTCCCTGCAGGGCCCATCCGAGTGGTCCACGGGCCAGACGCCTCCGGTTGCCACCTCGTGCTGGCCGCAGACGGCCGGCGCACACCGCCGGTGTGGAGCGCACTTGCGGTCCTGGACGACAGCGCGGCGGCCTTGGCCGACACGAAGCCGCATCGGCGCCGCTGGCGGGGCTGGCTGTACTGGAGCAACGTGCTGCAGTTCCTGGACCATGGCGGTGGCGACAGCGCGCAGCTCACCAGCAGTCTGCTCGACGGATTCTCCACCGACGTGCTCACCGTGACCGGTGGCGAGGGATGGCTGCCCTCCGCCCGGACCAGGATCCCGGAAACCGAGCCCACGGTGGTCGTCACCTCGACGACGGCTGCCGTCGAGGTCGGGGCTGTCCGCGACAGCGAACTGCGGATCGTCGAACCCGAGTCGCTCTCTGCCCCGTCATTGGGAAGGGATCCGGCGTGGGATCAGGTGCTGGAGTATCTCGATGAGGAGGAGGACGGGCTCGTCGACCTCTCCCGGGTGCTAGCCGATGCGGGAGTGTCCGCCCCCCAGGCCGGCTACGAACTCAACGAGCGCGGCTGGCAGGCTGAGCTGGCCTGGCCCGCCCTCCGCATCGGAGTGGTCCTGGCCCCGCGCAGCGGCGGCGGCCCTGATGCCACGGATCCCGACTACGAATCCGCCGACCGGGACGAAGCATTCGCGGCGGCCGGCTGGGACACCCGTCCTGCTACGGCTTGGTCGGCTGCCGAGCTGATTGCCGGGTTGACCGAACCGGACGAGAACCACAACAGCACCGACAACGGGGAGCACGGGCGATGAACACCTCGGGCGTGACGCTGCGCCTGCTCGACAAGGCCGACAAGGAGATCCTCAAGCTCCCCCGCACGGTCAAGGGCGCATTCTTCGACTTCCAGCACAGGTTCAAGGCGAATCCGCACACCACTGGGCTCAAACTCCAGCAGCTCAAGGGCGACAGCCGCCTGTGGTCGGCGCGCGTCAGTGCCGACTACCGGGCGCTGTTGCTGAGACTCGCCGAGGACGACTGGCTGATCGTCTCGGTCAAAGACCGCAAGGACGTCTACGACAGGCTGTCCTACGGGGTCAACCACATCACAGGCGGCATCGAGTACGTCGACCTGGAGGTGGTGGAGGAGAGCGTGCTGCGACGCCTCACCCCCGCACCCTCGACCCCTGCCTCCGCTCCCGAGCCGGTCAAGGCCCGCGAGCTGTTCTCCGACTGGTCGGATACCCAGCTGTCGGATCTCGGCGTCGCCGAACCACTGCTGCCGGTCATCCGGACTCTCACCACCGAAGACCAGTTGCTGGGACTGATCGAGTACGCCCCCCAACTCACGGGGGAGGTTCTGCTCGCGCTTTTCGACGGCAAGTCGTTCGACGAGGTGCTCGACCAGGTGACGGCTCCCGTCGCCGCTACCGAGCCGGTCGATACGGAAGACTTCCAGGCCGCTGCCCAGCGTCCGTCCACGGTGGTGACCACCTCTGACGAAGCCCTCCGAGAAGCACTGGAGGGTGGAGACTTCGGCCGCTGGAAGGTCTTCCTTCACCCGGCGCAGGCCAAACTCGTGGAGCGGCGCTACTCGGGGCCGGCCAGGGTCGGGGGCGGCCCCGGCACCGGCAAGACGATCGTCGCCCTGCACCGGGTACGCCATCTCGTACGGCAGCTGCCGCCCGGGCGTGACAAGCCGGTCCTCTTGACCACGTACAACAAGAACCTCGCCGCGGATCTACGCTCCCGGCTGCTGGAGCTGGGCGGCGAGGAACTCGTGGCCCGGGTCGATGTGAGCCATGTCGACCAGCTTGCACTGCGGACCGTGCGGGAGGCCGAACCCGGCAGTGGCAAGCAGGCGATAGACGACAGCCAGGCCGTGCGCGAGTGGCGTGCCCTCCTGGACGAGTTGGGGGCGGACGGCTGGGACCCGGAGTTCCTGCACGACGAGTGGACGCAGGTGATCCTCGGCCAGGCCGTCGCGACCCGGGCCGACTACTTCCGTGCCCGCCGTGCCGGGCGCGGCCGCAGCATCACCCGCGGCGAACGCGCCGAGATCTGGCAGCTCACCGAGCGCTTCGCTCAACGGCTCGACCGCCTCGGACGGCAGACCTGGGACCAGGTGGCGGAGCGTGCCGCGCGGCTGGAGATCGGGCGCGAACAGCGCATCCTCTCGATCGCGCGTCAGCGGGAAGAGGCGGGCGGCCTGGACAACATCCATCTCCAGGACGGCTCAGGAGGCTGGCTGCGCTACCGATACCGGCACGTCGTCGTCGACGAGGCGCAGGACCTGCGTCCCGCGCATTGGAAGATGCTGCGCGCGATGGTTCCCCACCAGACCGATGACCTATTCCTCGTCGGTGACACGCATCAGCGCATCTACAAGAACCAGGTGACGCTGGGAAGCCTGGGAATCAACATTCGGGGCCGGTCTTCGAAGCTGAGCCTCAGCTACCGCACCACGCGCCAGATCCTGCGCTCCGCTCTCGACGTACTGGGCGAGACGGAGTACGACGATCTCGACGGCAGCGAGGAGACACTGGCCGGCTACCGGTCCGTGCTCAGCGGTAGGCCTCCGGCGGGGCACTCGTTCGCGGACTGGGCACAAGAGCGCGAGGGTATCGCTGCGCTCATCAAGGAGTGGGATGACAACCCGGAGTTGACCATCCCACACGAGCAGATCGCGATCTGCGTTCCGACGAACCAGATGGCAGCCGAGGTCGGTTACACGCTCGGACTGCACGGCATCCGTCCGGTGGAAATCCGCGCTGATGGGCCCAACGGCGACGGCGGAGTGCACATCGGCACGATGTTCCGGTTCAAGGGGCTGGAGTACCAGCGAATGATCATTGGCGGCGTCACGGACGGTTTGGTCCCGCGGGATGCAGTCAACCAGCTGCGGACCAGTGATCCAGTCCGCTTCCGCCACGAGATGCAGCGAGCCCGGTCCCTTCTGTTCGTGGCAGCCACACGGGCCCGGGACAGTGTGGACGTTTTCTGGCACGGCGCACCCAGCCCGTTCCTGGGGTCCTCGCTGACGAGAGAGGGGTAGAGGCCGGACGGAACCCAGCGGGCGAAGCAACCACCGAAAGATCGGCGCCTGCAAACCCCTTGAACGACTTCTACCCCCGCCAGGCGGAGTGCGGCTGAGAGCATGCCTCTGAGGCATTTCGCACGGTGGGGAGTTCAGGTGCCACGAGAGCTAAACGAACGGCAGCAACAGGTACTGCAATGGGTCGGTCAAGGCTGCCCTGACGGCGTGTGGGAGGGGACCGCGCACAAACTCAGCTGCCAAGCCCTTCACAGCCGCGGAATGGTCAAAGTCTCCAGGCGTCAGGGGCGGTGGTCCGTCGCCCTCACCAAGGCCGGCCAGCAATACCTGGACGACGTATCCCCTCCCCCTGAACAGCCTCGCAGCGGAGACACCGTGCCCGCGCCACGGGCTGGAATCCAGTCACCTGATGTAGCCGAGGGGGAGAAGTCCAGCGTCAAGGCAGCCCCGCCTGTGGCATCGTCGAGAACCAGCCCCCTCCCGCGGAAGAAGGCCAAGACCGTCACGGAGCAGCTCCTGGAGGAGCTTGCCGAAGCCGGCGGCCGAATCGTGAAACGCGAAGCCACCGGTCGGGAGACCGAGAAATGGCCGATCCGTGTTGCCGCAGCACGGCGGTCAGGAAAGATCCCTGCGACCAAGGAACTGCACGCAGGCTGGTGCCGCGACGGATACGAAATCCGGCTGGTCGACACCCCAGCCTGGCGGTTGGCCGTGCTGTCACCCGTTTCGGTACCGGCACGGCTCCCCACTCCGCACCCCGTGGTGAGAGCTCTGCAGGCGCACCCCCAGCCCATGGCACTGACCAAAGCCGTGCAGGGCAGAGCCTTCCGCCTCATCCACGCACTGCTCACCGCAACGCAGAAGCTGGGGTATGTCAGCGCGTTCGGTACCGCCGAGAGTGCACCTGCCCCTCATCGCCGGCGCGGCGGCTCTCCCCACTTCACCATCACAGCCCAGGGCCAGCGATGCGATTTCCTCATCCTGCAAGAACAGGACCGGACCGACCACATTCCCACGAAGAAGGAGCTCTCGGACGCTGAGAAGCACTCCTGGGTGCGGATTCCTCGGTACGACTACTCCCCCGCTGAACGCCTGAGGATCTGCATCAGCGGCGGGTCACGACACAGGGCCGACGAGTGGGCTGACACGGCCGCACGCCCTCTTGAGCACCAGCTCGCCGAAATCGTGCAGGAAGTGGGGCTCAGGGGTGAGGCTGCCGAGCGCAAACGGCTGGCCGACCTGGAGGCCGCACGGGAGAAGCGGCTCCGGTGGGAAGCCGCTATGGACCAGGCAAAGATCGACTACGCCGAGGCAGTCCGTGTCCAGCGACTCGAAGGGCAAGAAAGGGCATGGCGTCGCGCAGCGGACCTGGCCGAGTACATCGACGCCCTCCGCCTCCACACGCAGAACCTGCCGACTGGTACGGAGAGGGACGGAGCCGAGGCATGGATCGCTTGGGCCTCGGGCCATGTGCAGCGGCTGGACCCACTCAACGGGACGCTCCGCCTGCCGGACATTCCCGAACCTCGCGCCGACGATCTCCAGCCGTTCCTGCACGGATGGAACCCCTACGGGCCCGGCTTCTAGAAGTAAGACACCTTGACAATGTCACGGAACGTGTTTGGCGCGGTCGGTCAGAATCTGGTTCCAACACGGACCGACTCGACTGCCCAACGCCAAGAAGGACACCTCCCTCGGCAAGATCACAAGCTGCCGCGGGAGGTACCCATCCATTACTGACGGAGCGTCAGGTTTTTCCGATCACGTGCGTCAAACGTGCGTCACGAGCGTCAAATCTGCGTCAAGATATCGCCCACAACGCCTACAACGCCCATAACGCACACTGCCCTAACCTACAGGTCAGAGACCCTTTCCAACGGGCTCAAGGATCGCGACGCACTCGACATGATGGGTCATCGGGAAGAGGTCGAAAGCGCGCAGGGTGCGGACCTTGTAGCCCGCCTCCTGGAAGTAGGCCAGGTCTCGGGCCAGGGCGGCCGGGTCGCAGGCCACGTAGGCGATGCGGCGCGGGGTGAGGCCTGCGACCTGGCGGACCGTCTGCTTGCCCGCGCCCGCGCGGGGCGGGTCCAGGACGACCAGGTCGCACTCGGTGATGCCGGTCTTCGGGAGGATCTGCTCGACCTTGCCCTGCTCGATGCGGACGCGGGGGAAGTCCGTGAGGTTGTGCCGGGCGTCCTCGACCGCGCGCTTCGTGGACTCGATGCCCAGGACCGCGCCGGTGTCGCCGAGGCGTTCCGCGAGGGCGCCCGCGAAGATGCCGACGCCGCAGTAGAGGTCGAGGGCCATCTCGCCCTTGCGCGGCATCAGGCCCTGCATGACGGCCTTGATCAGGGTGTCCGCGGCCTGCGGGTGGACCTGCCAGAAGCCGCCCATGCCGACGCGGTACGTACGGCCGTCCGCACGCTCGCGCACGAAGGGGCGGCCGTGGACGCGGTGGACCCCGCCGTCCTTCTCCTCGACGCGCAGGACCGAGACCGGCTTGTCGAGCTCGACGAGGGGGAGGCGGCCGCCCGGGCGGGGGGTCAGGACGACCTGGCGGTCGCCCGAGCCCGTGGCGGCGATGGCCTCGACGGTGGCCATCTGGGGCCAGTCCTGCTGCTCGATGCCGAGCTCGGTGACGCCCGGGGCCGCGATCATGCAGTGCTCGACCGGCTGGATGTCGTGCGAGCGGTGCTTGCGCAGGCCCACGACGCCGTCCTCGTCGATCGCGTACTGCACGCGGGTGCGCCACTGCGGGACCTGCCCGGCGGGCACCTTGTCGCCCTCGGCCGGCATGACCGTACCGTCCCAGCCGGCCTGCTCCGGGGTGAGTCCGGCGAGCCGCAGCAGCTGCTCGGCGATGACCTCGCCCTTGAGCCGGCGCTGGGCGCCCGGCTTGGCGTGCTGCCAGTCGCAGCCACCGCACGCGCCGGGGCCGGCGTAGGGGCAAGGGGCCTCGACGCGGTCCTTGGAGGGGTCGAGGACGGTGATGGCGTCGGCGCGCAGGAAGCGGGAGTCGACGTCGCCCTCGGTCACGCGCGCGATGATCTTCTCGCCGGGCAGCGTGTGCCGGACGAACAGGACACGGCCCTCGGCGGTCCGGGCGATGCAGTGCCCGCCGTGCGCGACGGGGCCGACCTCGACCTCGTACTCCTCCCCGACCAGTGACTGCTTCTCGTTCTGCTCGCTCGTCATGGTGGGGAGACTCCAAGGAGATGTGGATCAGAAGATCAGAATCGAAAAGGAACGGCCGGACGACCGACCCACCAGTTTACGTGGATCTCGTCCGGCCGTTCGCCAACCCGATGAGCGGGCTGCGGGACCTACTTCCCCGCCGGGTCCTTCGGACGCGGACGCGGGGTGTCGACCGGCCCGCGGCGCACCGCGCCCGGGGCGTTCCACTCCGCACGCTTCTTGGCTCGCTTCTTCGCCAGCTCCGAGGACTCCAGCTGGTAGGGCACCGAGGTGACCATCACGCCGGGGGTGAAGAGCAGCCGGCCCTTGAGGCGCAGCGCGCTCTGGTTGTGCAGCAGGTGCTCGTACCAGCGTCCGACCACGTACTCGGGGATGTACACGCTGACCGCGTCGCGCGGGTTCTCGCTGCGCAGGCCCTTCACGTACTCGACGACCGGGCGGGTGATCTCGCGGTACGGGGAGTCCAGGATCTTGAGCGGGACGTTGATGCCGCGCCGCTCCCATTCCTCGCGCAGTGCCTTGGTCTCGGCCGGGTCGACGCTGATGCTGAGCGCTTCCAGCCGGTCCGAGCGGGTCAGCTTGGCGAAGGCCAGGGCGCGCAGGGTGGGCTTGTGGACCTTGGAGACCAGGACGATGGAGTGGACCCGCGAGGGGCGCACGCTGTCGTCGCTCGGGCCCTCGGCGGCGGCGATCTCCTCGGAGACCCGGTCGTAGTGCTTGCGGATCGCGGACATCGTTCCGTAGAAGATGACCATGCCCAGCAGGGCGACCCAGGCGCCGTGGGTGAACTTGGTGGCCAGGACGACCACCAGCACCATGCCGGTGAAGAAGGCGCCGAAGGTGTTGATCGCCCGGGACCGGTGCATCCGGCGGCGGGCGGCCGGGTCGCGCTCCGCGCGCAGGTGGCGGTTCCAGTGCCGGACCATGCCGATCTGGCTCAGCGTGAAGGAGACGAAGACGCCGACGATGTAGAGCTGGATCAGCTTCGTCGAGTCGGCGTCGTAGATCCACACGAGCAGCATCGCGGCGCCCGCGAGGAGCACGATGCCGTTGGAGAAGGCGAGGCGGTCGCCGCGGGTGTGGAGCTGGCGCGGCAGGTAGCGGTCCTGGGCGAGGATCGAGCCGAGCAGCGGGAAGCCGTTGTAGGCGGTGTTCGCGGCGAGGAAGAGGACCAGCGCGGTGGCCGCGGCGAGCACGATGAAGAGGAAGCTGCCGTTGCCGAAGACGGCCTCGGCGACCTGGGAGATGACCGGGTGCTGGACGTAGCCGGTACCGACCGGGACGCCGTTCTCCAGCAGGTCGGTGGCGGGCTTCTCCGCCATCTTGACGTTGGTGGCCATGGCCAGGGCGATGATCCCGCAGAACATGGTGACGGCCAGGCCGCCCATGAGGGCGAGGGTGGTGGCCGCGTTCTTGCTCTTGGGCTTGCGGAAGGCGGGTACGCCGTTGCTGATGGCCTCGACGCCCGTCAGCGCCGCACAGCCGGAGGAGAAGGCGCGCAGCAGCAGGAAGACCAGCGCGAAGCCGGCGAGTCCCTGGTGTTCGGGTTTGATCTCCAGGCCGGCCGTCGGGGCCTCCATGGTGTCGCCCATGACCAGGCCGCGCCAGGCGCCCCAGGCGATCATCACGAAGACGGCGCCGACGAACACGTAGGTCGGGATGGCGAAGAGGTTTCCGGATTCCTTCACACCGCGCAGATTCATCAGCGTGAGCAGCAGAATCATGATCATCGCGGAGAGCACTTTGTGCTCGATGACGAAATCGACGGCGGATCCGAGGTTCTCGACTCCGGAGGAGATCGACACGGCGACCGTGAGGACGTAGTCGACGAGGAGTGCGCTCGCGACGGTGAGACCGGCCCTGGGCCCGAGGTTGGTGTTGGCGACCTCGTAGTCACCGCCGCCGCTGGGGTAGGCGTGGACGTTCTGCCGGTAGGAAGCGACCACCGTGAACATCAGCACGACGACCGCGACGGCGATCCAGGGGCTGAAGTGGTACGCCGACACGCCCGCGATCGACAGGACCAGCAGGACCTCGCCGGGGGCATATGCCACCGAGGAGAGCGGGTCGGACGCGAACACGGGGAGGGCGATCCGCTTGGGAAGGAGGGTTTCCCCGAGGCGGTCGCTGCGTAGCGCCCGGCCGATCAGGATCCGTTTGGGCACGTCGGTCAGTTTGGACACGCAGAGGATCGTAAGCGTTCGAAATCAGCCTGACGAACCCCCCACCCCTATACGCCGGGAAGTCCCACCTCATCCAGGGCGAAGGAGCGCCGCATCCAGGGCAAAGGAGCCCCGCCTCCCGCGCAAATGGTCACAGTGGTGACCGCCCGTGTGTAGCTTGGGCCATGGTCTGAGACCCTGTTAAGCCAGAGCAGCAATGAGGCTGGAATCCAGCGAGCCGCTGACAGCCGGAAGGACGGCCGTGCACATCGTCATTATGGGCTGCGGAAGAGTGGGCTCCGCCCTCGCGCAGACCCTGGAACAGCAGGGGCATACGGTCGCGGTCATCGACCAGGACCCCACCGCATTCCGCCGGCTGGGAGCCGGATTCGGCGGCCGTCGCGTCACCGGAGTCGGCTTCGACCAGGACACCCTGCGCGAGGCCGGCATCGAGGAGGCGGGCGCCTTCGCCGCGGTGAGCAGTGGTGACAATTCCAACATCATCGCCGCCCGGGTGGCCCGTGAGATGTTCGGCGTCGAGAACGTCGCCGCCCGCATCTACGACCCCAAGCGCGCCGAGGTCTACCAGCGCCTGGGCATCCCCACCGTCGCCACCGTGCGCTGGACGGCCGACCAGATGCTCCGCCGGCTGCTGCCTTCGGGCGCCGAGCCGCTGTGGCGCGACCCGAGCGGCGGTGTCCAGCTCGCGGAGGTGCACACCTCCACCGCCTGGATCGGCCAGAAGGTCAGCCGGCTGCAGGAGGAGACCGGCGTCCGCGTCGCCTTCCTCACCCGGCTGGGCGAGGCCATGCTGCCGACATCGGCGACCGTCCTCCAGGAGGGCGACCTCGTCCACGTGATGATGCGCACGGACGAGATCGACAAGGTGGAGGCCGCCTTCGCCGAGGGGCCTGAGGAGGCACACGCATGAGGGTCGCGATCGCCGGAGCCGGTGCGGTGGGCCGTTCCATCGCGGGCGAGCTCCTGGAGAACGGCCACGAGGTGCTCCTCGTGGACAAGGCCCCGACCGCCATCTCGGTGGAGCGGGTACCGCAGGCCGAGTGGCTGCTGGCCGACGCCTGCGAGATCACCTCGCTCGACGAGGCGGCGCTCCAGCGCTGCAACGTGGTCATCGCCGCGACCGGTGACGACAAGGTCAACCTGGTCGTCTCCCTCCTCGCCAAGACCGAGTACGGGGTCCCCCGGGTCGTGGCGCGGGTGAACAACCCGAAGAACGAGTGGCTCTTCAACGAGTCCTGGGGCGTCGACGTGGCCGTTTCCACGCCGCGCCTGATGTCGGCGCTGGTCGAGGAAGCCGTCAGCGTCGGCGACCTGGTCCGGCTGCTGCGCTTCAGCCACGGCGACGCCAACCTCGTCGAGCTGACCCTGCCCGCCGACTCCCAGGTCGCGGGCAAGCAGATCAGCGAGATCACCTGGCCCGAGGACACCTCGCTGGTCACGATCATCCGGGGCAACCGGGTGCTCACGCCGCACGGCGAGGAGACCCTGGAGCCGGGCGACGAGCTCCTCTTCGTGGCCGCCCAGGCCCGCGAGGAGCAGCTGGAGGACCTCCTCCAGGCCGCGGACTGACCGCGGTCCCGCCGAACCGCCGAAGGGGCGGCTGACCATCACGGTCAGCCGCCCCTTCTCGCATCCCGCCTACGAGGCTGCGCGCCGGTCCGGGCCGGCCGCGCCCGGGCTTCCGGGGCTCCGCCCCGGGCCTCGCGCCTCAAACGCCGGCGGGGCTGAAACGGCCCCGCGCCCGCAGCGGCGTACCGCTCAGACCCCCCGGCCCTCCGCGGCCTTCGCGGCGGCCTTGGCCGCCTTCTCCGCGGCCTCCTCCGCCTCCCACTCCGCGATCACGTTGATCGGCGGCGGCGCCTGCGCCAGGAAGAGCCAGGTGAAGTACACCGCGAGCACCATCGGCGGCAGCTTCAGGGCGATCAGCACCCAGCCGAGCTGCGTCGCGTCGCCCCACCAGTACAGCGGGAAGAGGATCGCGTACTTCGCGAGGAAGATCAGGCCCCAGGCCAGGCTGGCCTTGACGTACGCCTTCTTGCGCCCGGGGTTGCGCGTGCGCCAGGACAGGTTCTCCTTGAAGACCGGTCCCAGGATCACGCCCAGCAGCGGGAAGCCCACCAGCGCGGAGAGCGTGAAGGCCACGCCCAGGCCGGCGCCGTAGATCATGCCGGGCAGGTAGAACCCCTTCGCACTGCCCGTGAACAGGGCGAAGGCCACACCCACGCCCACGCCGAAGACCCCGCTGAAGGCGTGCTTGACGGTGTCCTTGCGCAGCAGCCGCACGATCACCAGCAGGACCGCGACCGCGCCCGCCGCGATGGCGGACAGCTTCACGTCCTTGTTGATCGTGTAGATCATCACGAAGAGCAGGCCGGGGAGCATCGTCTCCACGGTGCCCCGGATGCCGCCGAAGGCGTCGAAGAGAGCCGCCTGCGTGACGGCCTTCTGGTCCGCCGTCGGTTCCGCGGCGGGGTCCGTACCGGGCGTGGTCGGTTTGTCGAGTGACGTCACCGTCAGTGCTCCTGTCCGAGCGGTCGGAGTTCGTACTTCGGGTTGAAGAGCACCCGACGGCCGTGGCTCATCGAGATCCGCCCGGAGGCGATCATGCGACGGCCGGGTTCGATTCCCACGATCGAGCGACGTCCGAGCCAGACGACGTCCAGCGCGGCCGAGCCGTCGAACAGCTCGGCCTCCAGGGCGGGGACGCCCGCGCGCGGCCGCAGGGTGACGGTCCGCAGGGTCCCGGTCACCTTCACTATCTGACGGTCGTGGCAGTCGCAGATCCGCGTGCACCCCGCGGCTTCTGCGTCCTCCTGCAGCTCCGCCGAATGCAGCTCCTCCTGCGAGGTGGACAGCCGCTCTATCATCCGGCGGAACCTGCCCGCAGGCCTGGCGGGCTTCGCCGGCTTCGCGGGCTTCTCGGGACGCGGTTCAGCACTCATACAGGAAGCGTACCGGCGCCCCCGCTACCTCTCGAAGCGGTATCCCATGCCCGGTTCGGTGATGAAGTGCCGCGGGTGCGAGGGGTCTGCCTCCAGTTTGCGCCGCAGCTGGGCCATGTAGACCCGCAGGTAGTTGGTCTCGGTCCCGTACGAGGGTCCCCAGACCTCCTGGAGGAGCTGCTTCTGGCTGACCAGTTTGCCGCCGTTGCGCACCAGCACCTCCAGCAGGTGCCACTCGGTGGGCGTCAGGCGTACGTCGCGGCCGCCGCGCGCCGCCTTCTTCGCCGCGAGGTCCACCGTGAAGGTGTCGGTCTCGACGATCACCTCGTCCTCGCCGGCCCCGGCGCCCGGTTCCGCCCGCCGGACGGCGGCGCGCAGCCTGGCGAGCAGCTCGTCCATGCCGAAGGGCTTGGTGACGTAGTCGTCGGCGCCCGCGTCCAGTGCCTCGACCTTCTCGTCGGAGCTGTGCCGCGCGGAGAGGACCAGGATCGGGACCCTGGTCCAGCCGCGCAGCCCCTTGATCACCTCGACCCCGTCCATATCGGGCAGCCCGAGGTCCAGGACGACCACGTCGGGGTGGCGGGCGGCCGCCAGTTCCAGGGCGCTCGCCCCGTCGGCGGCCGCGTCGACCTCGTACTTGCGCGCCTTCAAGTTGATCACGAGGGCTCGGACGATCTGGGGTTCGTCGTCCACCACGAGCACCCGGGTCATTGAGGTCCTGCCTTCTGTCGTATCGAATCGAGATCAAAATCCGCGGGGTCCTCGTCCAGGCGGTCCCCGGCCCCGTCCGGCGCGCTGTGCCCCTCGCCGTCCACGCTCACGTGGATCCGCTGCCGCCCGCCGGTCACCGCCCGCAGCGTGAGCACCATCGTGAGCCCGCCCCCGGGGGTGTCCTCGGCCTCCAGAGTGCCGTCCATGGCCTCGGCGAAGCCGCGCGCGACGGCCAGCCCGAGCCCGACCCCGGCGCCGCGCGGGGCGTCGCCGTGCCGCTGGAACGGGGCGAAGATCCGGTCCTTGGCCTCGTCGGGCACGCCCGGCCCGCGGTCCACGACCCGCACCTCGACCCGGTCGCCGAGGAAGCTGGCCGCCACCAGCACCTGCTCCCCGGGCGGGCTGTACTTCACCGCGTTCTCCACCACGTTGGCCACGGTCCGCTCCAGCAGTCCCGGATCCACCGCCACCATGGGCAGGGTCTCGGGGACGTCCAGCAGCACGCTGCCCTCGGGTACGCCGCCCAGCGCCATCGGGACCACCTCGTCGAGGTCGATCTCGCGGATCAGCGGGGTGACGGTACCGGTCTGGAGCCTCGACATGTCGAGCAGGTTGCCCACGAGGTGGTCGAGCCGGTCGGCGCCGTCCTCGATGCCCTCCAGGAGCTCGGCGCGGTCCTCCTCGGACCATTCCACGTCGTCGGAACGCAGGGAGCTCACGGAGGCCTTGATGGAGGCCAGCGGGGTACGGAGGTCATGGCTGACGGCGGCCAGCAGCGCGGTCCGGATCCGGTTGCCCTCCGCCATCCGGCGAGCCTCCTCCGCTTCCCCGACCAGCCGCTGCCGGTCGAGCACGACGGCGGCCTGTGCGGCGAAGGCGCCGAGGACGCGGCGGTCCTCGGCGGGCAGCACCCGCCCGGACAGGGCCAGCGCCATGTGGTCGCCGATGGGCATGTCCACGTCGGCGTCCTCGGGGCGGGCGACCGGGTTCGGGCCGACGCTGCCGGCCGGCCGCCAGGGCTCCACGTCGCTCTCGCGCTCCAGCAGGGCCACCGACTCCATGGCGAAGGTCTCGCGCACCCGCTCCAGCAGCGCGTCCAGGGTGGTCTCGCCGCGCAGCACGCTGCCGGCGAGGAAGGAGAGGATCTCGGACTCGGCGCGCAGCCGGGCTGCCTGGTGGGTGCGGCGGGCGGCGGCGTCGACGACGGAGGCCACGGAGCCCGCGACGCCGAAGAAGACCGCGATGGCGACGATGTTCTTGGGGTCCGAGATGGTGAAGCGGTGGAGGGGCGGGGCGAAGTAGTAGTTCAGCAGCAGGGAGCCGACGGCGGCGGAGGTCAGCGCCGGCCAGAGCCCGCCGAGCAGGGCCGCGGCCACGGTCAGGGCCAGGAACAGCAGCATCTCGTTGGCGAGGCCGGGGTCGCTGTCGACGTGCGTCAGCGCCGCCGCGAGCAGCAGCGGCAGGACCACCCCGGCCACCCAGCCGGCCACCAGCCGGGTCCGGCCGAGCCGGGCCGCCGAGCGGGCCACGGGCCGCAGGCCCCGGCCCTTGGCCACCTCCTCATGCGTGACGATGTGCACGTCGAGGTCGGGCCCCGAGTCGCGGGCGACGGTGGCGCCCACGCCGGGGCCGAAGACGTACCTCCAGGAGCGGTGGCGGCTGGAGCCGAGCACGATCTGGGTGGCGTTGACCCCGCGGGCGAATTCGAGCAGCGCCTCGGGCACGTTGTCGCCAATGACGTGGTGAAACGTTCCGCCGAGGTCTTCGACCAGCGTCCGCTGGACCGCGAGCTCCTTGGGCGAGGCCGCGGTCAGCCCGTCGCTGCGGGCGATGTAGACGGCCAGGATCTCGCTGCCGGACCCCTTGGCCGCCACCCTGGAGGCGCGCCGGATGAGGGTGCGTCCCTCGGGCCCCCCGGTGAGGCCCACGACGATCCGCTCGCGCGCTTGCCAGGTGGAGCGGATGTTGTGCTCGCCCCGGTACTGCTGGAGGTACTCGTCGGCCCGGTCGGCGACCCAGAGCAGCGCGAGCTCGCGCAGCGCGGTCAGGTTTCCGGGGCGGAAGTAGTTGGACAGGGCCGCATCGACCTTGTCCGACTTGTAGATGTTGCCGTGCGCCATCCGGCGGCGCAGGGCCTGCGGGGACATGTCGACCAGCTCGATCTGGTCGGCGCGGCGCACCACCTCGTCGGGGACGGTCTCCCGCTGCCGCACGCCGGTGATCGACTCCACCACGTCGCCCAGGGACTCGAGGTGCTGGATGTTGACGGTGGAGATCACGTCGATCCCGGCCCGCAGCAGCTCCTCCACGTCCTGCCAGCGCTTGGCGTTGCGCGAGCCCGGCACGTTGGTGTGCGCCAGTTCGTCCACCAGGGCTATGGCGGGCCTGCGGGCGAGCAGGGAGTCCACGTCCATCTCGGTGAAGGCGGCGCCCCGGTACACGAGCTCCTTGCGCTCCACCTGCTCCAGGCCGTGCAGCATGACCTCGGTGCGCGGCCGCCCGTGGTGCTCGACGAAGCCCACGACGCAGTCGGCTCCGCGCTCGACGCGGCGGTGGCCCTCCGAGAGCATGGCGTACGTCTTGCCCACTCCGGGGGCCGAGCCGAGATAGATCCTGAGCTTGCCGCGTCCCATGCGCCCATTCTCCGGGACGTCCACCCCGTTCACGCGCCGATGACCGGGCCGCGGGCTGATCCCTGACGGTTCCCTGACACCTGACACCTGACACCTGGCACCTGGCACCTGGCACCTGACACCGACGCCCCCGGGCGCGGGCAGGGCCGTACGGCCGCGGACACGGCTGTGGGCCGCACCCCCGGAGGGGTACGGCCCACGACAGCGATCGATCGAGCCGGGGTCAGCGGACCTCGGTGATCTCCGGACCGCGCTCCAGCTGGCCCATGCCACCGCCGAAGCGGGAGCCCTCCTGGTCACCGGCGTCGTCGGTCTGCACGCCGTCCGGCACCATCTGCGCGTCGTTCGGCAGCTTCAGGACGATCGGGTCGCGCGGGGCCATCGGGCCCTCGCCACGGACCACGACGGTGTCCAGGAAGATCCGCTCCAGCACCCCGGCCGACTCCGGACGCACCGCGCCCTGGCCGGAGATGACACCGCGCAGGAACCAGCGCGGGCCGTCCACACCGACGAAGCGGACCAGCTGGGCGCCGGTCTGCCCGTCCGGCAGCGGTACGGGGACCTGCGCGCGCAGCTCCCAGCCCAGCGGACCCTCGACCTCGTCGATGATGCCGCCCTGCTTGGTGATGCCCTCGGCGATCTCCTCGCGGACCTCGCCCCAGATGCCTTCCTTGCGGGGCGCGGCGAAGGCCTGCAGCTGCACGGCACTGTCACCGAGCACCACGGTCGCGGCGACGATCGCGTCCCCGGCGACCTCGACCCGCAGCTCCATGCCCTCGACACCCGGTACGAGGATGCCGCCGAGGTCGACCCGGCCTTCCTCGGGGTTGCCGGGGACCTCGGAGATGTCCCACGGGCCGTCGGGACGCGGGGCCGGCGGCAGGTTCACCCTGCGCGGCTGAACCGCGTCGTTCTCCGTGCCGTCCTGCTCATCGGCACCGACGCCGTCGACGACCTGCTCGGCCGCGCCGCCGTCCTTGACGGAGTCGTTCTTCTTGCGACGTCCGAACACGTCACTGTCCTTCCCGGTCGGATACGACCGAAGCGTAGCCATTCCCACCCTGCTGACCAGCGCCGGATCCGGCCACGGCCGCATGACCACCGGTGGAGCCGAAACCCCCCTCGGCCCGCGCCGAGTCGGGAAGCTGCGCCACCTCGCGGAAGCGCACCTGCTCGACTCGCTGGACAACCAGCTGGGCAATGCGGTCGAAACGCTCGAACCTGACGCTCTCGCGAGGGTCGAGGTTGACCACGATCACCTTGATCTCCCCACGGTACCCGGCATCCACCGTCCCGGGGGCATTCACGAGTGCGAGCCCGCAGCGGGCGGCCAGGCCCGAGCGCGGGTGCACGAAGGCGGCGTACCCCTCGGGCAGCGCGATGGAGATCCCGGTGGGCAGGACCGTCCGCTCCCCCGGCTCCAGCTCCGCGGCCACGGTGGTGACCAGATCGCAGCCGGCGTCGCCGGGGTGCCCGTAGGCCGGAATGGGCACCTCCGGGTCGACGCGCCGGATGGCCACGTCCACGCCGGTGTTGTTGTCAGACATCAGGGGTTCACCTCGAAGGCGCGTGCGCGCCTGACCTGGTCCGGGTCGGCCATCGCCGCCCGGATCTCCTCGGGCCGTCCGTTGTCGATGAAGTGGTCGACCTTCACTTCGATGAAGAGGGCGTCGGCGCGCAGTGCGACCGGCCCCTGCGGTCCGCCTATTCGGCCGACCGCGCTGGAGTAGATCTTCCGGCCGGCGACGGCGGTGACCTCGGCCTCCAGGTACAGCACCGTGTCCACGGGCACGGGCCGGACGAAGTCCGTCTCCAGCCGGCCGGTGACGGCGATGACGCGCAGCAGCCAGTTCAGGGAGCCCAGGGTCTCGTCGAGCGCGGTGGCGAGGACGCCGCCGTGTGCGAGGCCGGGCGCACCCTGATGGGCCGCCTTGACGGTGAACTCGGCGCTGACGCGCACGCCCTCCCCCGCGCGGGCCTCCAGATGGAGTCCGTGCGGCTGGCCGCCACCGCAGCCGAAGCAGTGCTCGTAGTGCGCGCCGAGCAGTTCGCCGGGGGCCGGGGCATCGGGGTGCCGCACCGGCGCCGTGGCATCGGCGGGGGGCGTCAACGCTGTGTTTCGTCCACTCACAGCCGCAGACCTTACCCGCGCGGCTACCCGCCGGTCGCCTCGTGGCAGGCTTGGCCGCATGCAGCCCTCCCCCGCGCACCACGACGAACGCCTGACAGCCCCCCGTTCCTGGTGGGCCGTGGTCGCCCTCACCGGCCTGGCCTGCGCCCTGATGCTGTTCCCGCTGGGCACTCTGCCCCTGCTGGCCGGGCTGGTCGGGGGCACCGCGCTGACGGGGCTGATGGTGAGTTCGTACGGTTCCCAGCGGGTGCGCGTGGTGGGCGGCGCGCTGGCCGCCGGGGAGGCCCGGATCCCGGTGGCCGCGCTCGGCGACCCGGAGGTGCTGGACGAGGAGGAGGCCCGCGCCTGGCGCACGTACAAGGCCGACACCCGTGCCTTCATGCTGATGCGCAGCTACGTGCCGACGGCGGTGCGCGTCGAGGTGACCGACCCGGCCGACCCGACCCCGTACGTCTACGTCTCCACCCGCGAGCCGCAGGCCCTGGTGGCTGCCATCCGCGCGGCGCAGGGCCGGGACTGACCCCGGCCGGGCTCAGTCCCGGGGGTCGACGGCTCTCGGGTCGACGGCTCCCGGGCCGATCGCCCGCGGGTCGGTGGTACTCGGGTCGATGGCACGCGGGTCGAACACCCGGCCTTCGACGGCCGCCCTGGCCGCCTCGGGAAGGGCCTCGGCGGGCCGCTCCAGGGGCGGGAGCTGCGGCAGCGCGTTCCAGTGCACGGCGCGGGCCCGCAGGTCCGCACGCACCTTCTCGGCGAGTTTGCGGGTGTCGCGGCGGTTCATGACCGCCCCGACCGCGGCGCCGACCATGAACGGCATCAAGTTGGGCAGGTTGCGGAACATCCGCTTCATGATCTGCTGGCGCAGTTCGCGCTTCATCTGACCGCCGAGGGCCGCGTTCAGCGTGGTCGGCTTGGTCAGGTCGACCCCGCGCTCCTCCGTCCACGACGTGAGGTAGGCGACGCTGCGCTCCTTGAGGCCGCCGGGCGGTCGCAGGCCGTAGACCTCGTGGAGCTCGGCGATGAGCTTCAGCTCGATCGCGGCGACCCCGGTGATCTCGGCGGCCAGCTCGGCGGGCATGGCGGGGGGCACGGGCAGCATGGCGGCCGCGCCGATCCCGGCGCCGACCGTGGAAGTGGCGTTGGCGGCGCCCGAGATCAGCTTGTCGGCAAGCTGATCGGGCCCGAGGCCCGGGAACTGCGCGCGCAGGGTCGCGAGGTCCCGAACCGGAACGCGCGGTGCGTTCTCGATGACTCGGTCGGTGAGGTAAAGGGCGGCGGCCCTGGCATTTTCGCCGCCCTTGCGCACACCGTTCTTGACGGCTTGCAGCCGACGGACCCCGGAGTGTTTCCGGGGCCCCTCGCCGGCCTCGGAGGCCGACGGCACCGCCTCGGCGGTGTCGGGGAGCACGGCGGGTACGCCGGGGGCTCCAGGGCCCGTTTCCAGGCCCTCGGTTCCCTCGCGCGTCTCCGCCGGATCACCAGCTTTTCGGAAGCGCCGCTTCCTAAAGGGTGTCGAGCCAGTCACGGCCGACGCCTCTCAGTCGCATTCGCGGCAGATCGGCTGACCGTTCTTCTCGCGTGCCAGCTGGCTGCGGTGGTGCACCAGGAAGCAGCTCGTGCAGGTGAACTCGTCGGCCTGCTTCGGCAGGACCCGTACGGCCAGTTCCTCGTTGGAGAGGTCTGCGCCGGGCAGGTCGAGGCCCTCCGCGTTGTCGATTTCGTCCAGGTCGACGTTCGAGGACGACTTCTCGTTGCGACGAGCCTTCAGCTCTTCGATGCTGTCGTTGTCTACGTCGTCGTCGGTCTTGCGCGGGGTGTCGTAGTCCGTTGCCATAGTTCGCTCTCCCCCTCTGGGATTTAGCGGGTGTCTCAGCGCACGTAACGCGCGAGAGGCCGGACTTGTGCCCGACCTGAGGCGGAGATTTTGCCTCACATCAAGGTCTGTTACTCAATCGACACCCAGCCGCACATTCAGAAGAGCGATTGGCTGGGATGACGACCGGGACCGTACACGGTCCGGGGGCCGTCTTGCACAAACGCCACCCCATGTATTTCCCGCCGCTAGGGGGGCCGGAAACCCGGACTTCCCGGGCTTTCCGGCTCCCCCAAGGTCACCGAACGCATACGACCGGACACTCGACACTGTGATCGATCGCACAGAAGTCACTGCCTTCATGACCCAAGCATTCAGCCAGCAGCGAACACGGGGTGGTCGCGCTCACAAGGGCAGAGTGACGCGCATCACGAGGCCACCGCCCTCGCGCGGCACCGCCTGGATCCTCCCGCCGTGTGCGCGCGCCACGGAGCGCGCGATCGAGAGGCCGAGCCCGACACCCTTGTCGCTGCCCGTGCGCTCCGTACGCAGCCGCCTGAAGGGCTCGAAGAGGTTGTCCACCTCGTACGCGGGAACCACGGGACCCGTGTTCGATACCAGCAGGACCGCCTGCCCGTGCACGGCCTCGGTGGTGACCTCCACCCAGCCGCCCTCGGGCACGTTGTAGCGAACGGCGTTCTGCACCAGGTTGAGCGCGATCCGCTCCAGCAGCACGCCGTTGCCCTGGACGACGGCCAGCGCGCGCTCTCCGCGGATCTCCACGCCCTTGGCCTGGGCCTCCCCGCGCGCCTGGTCGAGGGCGCGCGAGGCCACCTCCGCCAGGTCCACGGGCTTGCGCTCGATGATCTGGTTGTCGCTGCGGGCCAGGAGCAGCAGGCCCTCGACCAGTTGCTCGCTGCGTTCGTTGGTGGCGAGCAGGGTCTTGCCGAGCTGCTGGAGCTCCACCGGAGCCCCGGGGTCGGAGAGGTGCACCTCCAGCAGCGTCCGGTTGATGGCCAGCGGGGTCCGCAGCTCGTGCGAGGCGTTGGCCACGAACCGCTGCTGGGCCGTGAAGGCCCGCTCCAGCCGGTCGAGCATCTCGTCGAAGGTGTCGGCGAGCTCCTTGAGCTCGTCGTCGGGGCCGTCGAGCTCGATCCGCCGGGTGAGGTCGGAGCCGACCACCCGGCGGGCGGTCCGGGTGATCTTGCCGAGCGGCGAGAGCACCCGGCCGGCCATCGCGTAGCCGAAGGCGAAGGCGATGATGCTCAGGCCCATCAGCGCCATCAGCGAGCGGCTCAGCAGATCGTCCAGCGCGTGCCTGCGCTGTTCGAGGATGCAGGTGTTGATCGCGGCGTTGAACTGGTCGGGCATCTGGCCCGTCCCGCTCACGCCGGGACAGCTGCTCGTGACCTGGATCGGGCCGCCGCCCACGATCGTGAACGGCAGCGCGTTGCCCTGCCGCAGCGCCTGGGCCGCCAGCAGGTAGATGATCGACAGCAGCAGGATCCCGGCGATCAGGAACATCCCGCCGTACAGCAGCGTGAGACGTATCCGGATGGTCGGCCGCAGCCAAGGGAAGGGACCCTCGGGCTGGCCGGGGTCCCAGGTCGGTTTCGGTGGCGCCGCCGGTGGCGCCGGGGTCGCGGCCACCCGCGTCAGATCCGGTAGCCGGAACCGGGGACGGTCACGATGACCGGCGGTTCCCCCAGCTTTCGGCGCAGCGTCATCACCGTCACGCGCACCACGTTGGTGAAGGGATCCGTGTTCTCGTCCCACGCCTTCTCCAGGAGCTGCTCGGCGGACACGACCGTGCCCTCGCTGCGCATGAGGACCTCCAGCACCGCGAACTCCTTCGGCGCCAGCTGCACCTCCTTGCCCTCGCGGAACACCTCGCGCCGGTTCGGGTCGAGCTTGATGCCGGCACGCTCCAGCACGGGGGGCAGCGCGACCGTGGTCCGGCGGCCGAGGGCCCGTACGCGGGCGGTCAGCTCGGTGAACGCGAAGGGCTTGGGCAGGTAGTCGTCCGCCCCGATCTCCAGGCCCTCGACCCGGTCGCTCACGTCGCCGGAGGCCGTCAGCATGAGCACGCGGGTGGGCATGCCGAGCTCGACGATCTTCCGGCACACGTCGTCGCCGTGCACGAGCGGGAGGTCCCGGTCGAGCACGACCACGTCGTAGTCGTTCACTCCGACGCGCTCCAGGGCCGCGGCGCCGTCGTACACGACGTCCACGGCCATGGCCTCCCGGCGCAGTCCGGTGGCCACCGCATCGGCGAGCAGCTGCTCGTCCTCGACGACGAGTACGCGCACGTCGTTTCCTTCCTCAGAGCCCGTCAGGGCAGGGGTGTCATGTGGCCTCCATCCTGCCCCTTTCGCCGGTAAACCGGCTGTAAGACGCCGCTCGGCGGTGGCCGGGGGGCGACTCGGGGAGTGACTCCGGGGGCGGAGGTGAGGATTCCCTCGTCTTACGAGGTTTCTGGGGCCAAGGCGGCGGGGAGGACGACTTCACACCCCGAACACCTCCCTGACGGCGCACTGCCACGTGCCGCCGCCGACCCACGAAGAGGGGGCGAACCCATCATGGACGCATTCACCGCGGGTCTCCTGCAGCGCATCAGGAGCACACAGTCGGACCTCAGGCAGGCTCGCGAGACGGGCGACGACTTCCTCGTGGAAGTGGAACAGGCGGAGCTGGAAGACCTCCAGCGCATCGCCGCCGATCACGGCGTTCCGGTCACCGTCTCCGCCTGCTGATTCCAGCCGCCGTACCCACACCCCCGGACCCCGGAGGCCGCCACCCGGCCGCCGGGGTTCCTTCATGTCCTGTGACGTGCCCCGGAGCGCCCTGGAACCCGTCCCCGGGGGCCTCGGGCGCCCGCTCAGTCGTGCCAGGCCCCGGCTTCCTCCAGCAGCGGCCGGAGCGAGGCGAACACCGCGGGGGTCGCGGCCAGCGCCAGCTCGCCCGAGGCGGGCTCTCCGGGCCTGCCGCCCGTGACCGCGCCGGCCTCCCGCGCGATCAGCTCGCCCGCCGCCAGGTCCCAGGGGTTCAGCCCGCGCTCCCAGTACCCGTCCAGCCGTCCGGCGGCCACGTCGCACAGGTCGATCGCCGCCGAACCGCCGCGCCGGACGTCCCGGACCAGCGGGATGATCCGCTGCGCCACGTCGGCCTGGTGCGCCCGGCGGCTCTGGACGTACGCGAACCCGGTGCCGATCAGCGCCTGGTCCAGCGGGGCGGCCGGCCGGCAGACGAGGCGGACCCCGCCCAGCCAGGCCCCTCGGCCCAGCACCGCGTGGTACGTCTCCCCGCGCATCGGCGCCGCCACGACCCCGGCCACCGTCTCGCCGCGGTACTCGGCCGCGATGGACACGCCCCAGGTCGGCAGTCCGTAGAGGTAGTTCACCGTGCCGTCGAGCGGGTCGATGACCCACCGCACGCCGCTGGTGCCGACCGATTCGGAGCCCTCCTCGCCCAGCAGCCCGTCCTCGGGCCGCCGCTCCCCGAGGATGCCGGTGATCAGCTTCTCGGCCGCGATGTCCATCTCGGTCACCACGTCGATCGGGCTCGTCTTGGTCGAGGCGACCGCCAGATCGGCGGGCCGCCCGTCCCTCAGCAGCGCGCCCGCCCGGCCGGCCGCCTCCAGGGCCACGTCCAGCAGTTCGGTCTTCAGCTCTTCGGAGATCACGCCCGGCTCCCGTTCATCGACTTCTGCGGACTTCTCGTACGGACTTCGCTGCACACACCGGCGGCTACGCGTACGGGCTGTCCACGCCCGCGGCCGCCGGCCGGGGTCCGCGCGCCGGGCAGCAGCCCACCGCGCACAGGTCGTGGCTCGCGCCGAGCAGGCCGAGCGCGCAACGCTCCACGGCCTCCCCGCGTTCCGCCGCCGCCCGCTCCAGCACGAGGTCCCGTACCGCCGCCGCGAACCGGGGGTCGGCGCCGACCGTGGCCGAGCGGGCGACCGGCAGCCCCAGCTCGGCGGCCTTCGCCGTCGCCTCCGTGTCGAGGTCGTACAGCACCTCCATGTGGTCCGAGACGAAGCCGATCGGCACCATGACCACCGCCGGGGCGCCCGCCGTGTGCAGGGCCTCCAGGTGGTCGCAGATGTCCGGCTCCAGCCACGGGACGTGCGGGGCGCCGCTGCGCGACTGGTAGACCAGCTCCCAGGGCAGCTCGGTGCCGGTCTCCGCGCGGACGGCGTCGGCGATCAGCTTCGCCACGTCCAGGTGCTGCTTGACGTAGGCCCCGCCCTCACCGTCCGCCGTGTGCTCCCCGACCGGACCCGAGGTGTCCGCGGCCGCGTTCGGGATGGAGTGCGTGGTGAAGGCCAGGTGCGCCCCGGCGCGGACCTCCTCGGGCAGCGCGGCCAGCGAGGCCAGCACCCCGTCGATCATGGGCTGCACGAAGCCGGGGTGGTTGAAGTAGTGCCGCAGTTTGTCGACCTTCGGCAGGTCCGCCTCGGCCACGCCCTCCTCGACCAGCAGGGCGAGCGCGTCCGCGAGGTTCTCGCGGTACTGCCGGCAGCCCGAGTACGAGGCGTACGCGCTGGTCGCGAGCACGGCGATGCGGCGCCGCCCGTCGGCGGCCATCTCGCGCATCACGTCGTTCAGGTACGGGGCCCAGTTGCGATTGCCCCAGTAGACCGGCAGGTCCAGCCCGTGCCCGGCGAAGTCCTTGCGCAGCGCGTCCAGCAGCTCGCGGTTCTGGCCGTTGATCGGGCTGATGCCGCCGAAGCCGAAGTAGTGCTGCCCGACCTCCTTGAGCCGCTCGCGCGGGATGCCGCGCCCGCGCGTGACGTTCTCCAGGAACGGCACGACGTCGTCGGGCCCCTCGGGGCCGCCGAAGGACAGCAGCAGGAGGGCGTCGTAGGGGGCGGCGGGGCCTTCGGCCGGGCCGGGGGCGAAGGCACGGAGCTGGTCAGACATGCTTCGAATCCTGCCACCCGCCGCCGCCCCGCGGAAAACAGGCCCGGGGTACGGGACCGCCCGGCCCGGGGTACGGGCCCCTCCGGCCGCTGTCCGGTTCCTCCCCGCGCGGGCGGCTTGGGTGCGGCCGTAACCTGTATGGGCCAATGACGTCCCTTACGGAGGGCACCTTGCCCAGTCCCTACCGCGCGATCTTCGCCGCCCCCGGCAGCCGGGGCTTCAGCGCGGCCGGCCTCATAGGCCGGCTGCCGCTCTCCATGGTCGGCATCGGCATCCTGACGATGATCTCCGAGCTCACCGGCCGCTACTCGCTGGCCGGCGCCCTCACCGCCACCCTCGCGCTCTCCGCCGCCGCGCTGGGCCCGCAGGTCTCGCGCCTGGTCGACCAGTACGGCCAGCGCCGCGTCCTGCGCCCGGCGAGCCTGCTCGCGGTCCTCGCCGTCTCCGGGCTGCTGCTGTGCGCGGCCAACCACGCGCCCGACTGGACCCTGTTCGTCTTCGCCGCGCTCGCGGGCTGCGTACCCAGCGTGGGCGCGATGATCCGGGCCCGGTGGACGGCCATCTACCGGGACTCGCCGCGCGAACTGCACACGGCGTACTCCCTGGAGTCCGTCCTGGACGAGGTCTGCTTCATCTTCGGGCCGATCCTGGCCATCGGACTCTCCACCACCTGGTTCCCCGAGGCGGGCCCGCTGGTCGCCGCGGTCTGCCTGCTGGTGGGCGTGTGGTGGCTGACCGCGCAGCGCGCCACGGAGCCGGCCCCGCACCCGCGCGGCGAGGACGCCGACCGGACATCGGCACTGCGCTCCCCCGGACTCCAGGTGCTGGTCGCCACCTTCGTGGCCACGGGGGCCATCTTCGGCTCCATCGACGTGGTCACCCTGGCCTTCGCGGAGGAGCAGGGGCACAAGGCGTGGGCCAGCTTCATCCTCGCCGTCTGGGCGGTCGGTTCCTGCCTCGCCGGCATCGTCTTCGGCCTGCTGCACCTCAAGGGCAAGGCCGAACGCAGGTGGGTGCTGGGCATCTGTGCGATGGCCGTGAGTATGATCCCCCTCCTACTGGCCGGGAACCTTCCGTTTCTGGCCGTGGCGCTCTTCGTTTCGGGCCTCGCCATCGCTCCCACGATGATCACCACGATGGCCCTGATCGAGGCGCACGTACCACGCGCGAAGCTGACCGAGGGGATGACCTGGACGGGCACCGGGCTCGCGGTCGGGGTCGCGCTCGGGTCCTCCGTGGCCGGCTGGGTCATCGACGCCGCCGGCGCGAAGACCGGGTACGTCGTCTCCATCTCGGCGGGGGCCGCCGCGGCGGCGGTTGCGTTCGCGGGTTACCGCCGGCTGACGAGGCCGGCGCAAGGGGAGGAGCCTTCCAACGATGGCGACGACGGGGACAGCAGGCAGCAGCGGGACACGGACCGCCGCGTGGCATAACTGGGCGGGCAACGTCAGCGCCACGCCCGCGCGCGTGGTCACCCCGGCATCGGTCGGGGAGCTCCGGGAGGCGGTCCGCCGGGCCGCCGGGGACGGGCTGAAGGTGAAGGCGGTCGGCACCGGCCACTCCTTCACCGCGGCCGCCGCGACCGACGGCGTACTGGTCCGGCCGCAGGCGCTGGCCGGGATCCAGGTGATCGACCGGAACGCCGGGACGGTCACCGTGGCGGCGGGCACGGTCCTCAAGGACCTCAACCTGGCCCTCGCCAAGGAGGGCCTGTCGCTCACCAACATGGGCGACATCATGGAGCAGACGGTCTCGGGCGCCACCAGCACCGGCACCCACGGAACCGGCCGTGACTCGGCCTCCATCGCCGCCCAGATCCGCGGCCTGGAGCTGGTCACGGCCGACGGCGGGCTGCTGACGTGCTCCGAGAAGGAGAACCCCGAGGTCTTCGCGGCGGCCCGCCTCGGCATAGGAGCGCTCGGCGTCGTCACCGCGATCACCTTCGCCGTGGAGCCGCTCTTCTTCCTGACCGCCCGTGAGGAGCCGATGACCTTCGACCGGGTGACGGCCGAGTTCGACCAGCACCACGCGGAGAACGAGCACTTCGAGTTCTACTGGTTCCCGCACACCGGCAACTGCAACACCAAGCGCAACAACCGCAGCCAGGGCCCGGCCGCCCCGCCCGGAGCGGTCTCCGCCTGGGTCGAGGACGAGCTGCTGTCCAACGGCCTCTTCCAGGCCGTCAACTCCTTCGGCCGCGCCGTCCCGGCGGCCATCCCCTCCATCGCCCGGATCGCGAGCCGCGCCCTGTCGGCGCGCACCTACACGGACATCCCGTACAAGGTGTTCACCAGCCCGCGCCGGGTGCGGTTCGTGGAGATGGAGTACGCCCTTCCGCGCGAGCGCGTCGTCGAGGCGCTGCGGGAGCTGAAGGCCATGGTGGACCGCTCCGGCCTGCGGATCAGCTTCCCGGTGGAGGTGCGGACGGCCCCGGCGGACGACATCACCCTGTCGACCGCCTCGGACCGCGAGAGCGCGTACATCGCGGTGCACATGTACAAGGGCACCCCGTACCAGGCCTACTTCACGGCCGCCGAGCGGATCTTCACCGAGTACGGCGGGCGGCCGCACTGGGGCAAGGTGCACACGCGCGACGCGGAGTACTTCGCCCGGGTGTATCCGCGCTTCGGGGAGTTCACCGCGCTCCGGGACCGGCTGGACCCGAACCGGGTCTTCGGCAACGACTACCTGCGGCGCGTTCTGGGGGACTGAGCTCGGGGCCCGGGGCCGGGGCCGGTTCAGGGGGTCGGCGTGGAGCCGGAGCCCGAGCCGGTGCCGCCCGCACCGCCGCCCGGTGTCGGCTGACCGCCGTCCGGCGCCGGGGACTTCGAGGGCGTGGTGCTCGGCGAGGGGTCGGGCTTCGGCGGAGTCGGGCTCGGGCTCGGGTTGGAGGACGGACTGGAGGACGGATCCGGGGACGGCGAGGCGTCCGGGTCGGTCCGGGGGCTCGGACTCGACTCCGGGTCCGGGTCCGAGGCGCTCGGAGAGCTGCCGGTCCCCGGCGTCTTCCCGCCCCTGCCCTTCTCGCCGGTCCCGTCCCCGTCCGGGGCGGGCCTGGCGTTGCCCGCCTTCTGGGTACCGCCGGAGAAGACGGTCCCGCCGCCCTTGCTGACGGAGGTGTCGGCGATGGCCTCGTAGGTCCCGATGCCGCCCAGGGCGATGGCGAACGCCAGGCCGGAGGCGATCGCGGTGCGCTTCCAGCCCCGTACCCGGCTGCCGTGCACGGTGGCCGCGCCGAACTCCTCCGAGGTCTCCGGGGGCGGGACCTGGCGCAGCATCATCGTCCCGTCGGGCGCGCGCACCTCGTGAGGCGCCTCGTGGGGACCGTGCACGGGGACCTGACGGAGCTTCGGGCGGGCCGTCTCGCGGAGCTGGTCGCCGGTGCGGCGGAAGAAGTGCTGGATGACGGGGCCGCCCGCGGTGGCCACGACGCTCACGACGCCGGCGCCGAGGATGGTCCCGTAGACGCCCATCTGCGAGGCCAGCAGGGCCGCCGCGACCGTGGCGAGGGAGGAACCCGCGACCTGAGCCGCACTCAGATCGAGCTTCTTCTCCTCCTTCTCCCGCTCCGGTTCCACGTCCAGCACCGTCTTCTGACCCATCGCCATCCCCTGCGTGTCCTGCCCCTCGCGCTCCAACGCCTTCTCCTGTTACTGACACATCAGCGAAACGGATAGTTCCGTTTCCGGAGATTCTGTGAAGCAGGACACCCGAAATCGGGCGCACACGCAGGTCCGGCCGGATGCGGACCCGATCCGGGGCAGCCCAACTCCCGCCGTCCGAGACAAGTTCGGCGGCGCGGCGGTCCACCCAGGTGGCCCGAATGGAGTACTGTGGCGAGCCCTGGGGCCGTCCTTCCTTTCGGATGTCCGGACTCGGGAGAGGGGGCCGGTTGATGGAAAAACGGCACTCGAGACCGGTGATGCCGCGGTGTTGCACGGGATCCTGCTGCGCACAGTAATCGTTCGGTCACTGTGCGTGCCCAACAGGTAACCGTGCCATAACAGCGATCAAGGGCGCATGCCCGACACGCCGGTTTAACTCGGCAAGGTAGTGGCAGGCTGCACCCGGGCAGGCCACACTCGACTAGCGGAAGCAGCGACGCACGTGACGTCGGCAGGCACCACCCGGGAGGTCCCCATGCCCGAACTGCGTGTCGTGGCCGTCTCAAATGACGGCACACGACTGGTGCTCAAGGCTGCGGACAGCACGGAGTACACGCTTCCGATCGACGAGCGTCTCCGGGCTGCCGTGCGCAACGACCGTGCGCGCCTGAACCAGATCGAGATCGAGGTGGAGAGCCACCTCCGCCCCCGCGACATCCAGGCCCGCATACGGGCCGGTGCCTCCGCGGAGGAGGTCGCTCAGCTCGCCGGCATCCCCGTCGACCGCGTACGCCGCTTCGAGGGCCCCGTGCTCGCGGAGCGCGCGTTCATGGCGGAGCGGGCCCGCAAGACCCCCGTGCGCCGGCCCGGCGAGAACACCGGTCCCCAGCTCGGCGAGGCCGTGCAGGAAAGGCTCTCCCTGCGCGGGGCCGAGAAGGAATCCGTCCAGTGGGACTCCTGGCGCCGCGACGACGGCACCTGGGAGGTCCTGCTGGTCTACCGGGTCGCGGGCGAACCGCACTCGGCGAGCTGGACGTACGACCCGCCGCGCCGGCTGGTCGTGGCCGTGGACGACGAGGCCCGCTCGCTGATCGGCGAGTCGGACGACCTGCCGGCGACCCCGGAGCCGAGCTTCCCGTTCGTGCCGAGGATCGCGCGGCTGCCCCGGGACCGGCCGCTGGACCGGGCGCTCGACCGTCAGATGGAACGCCCCGCGCCGCCCCCTCCGCCGGAGCCGGAAGCCGAGGAGGAGCGGGACACGCTGACGGCCCTGCTGGAGGCGGTACCGAGCTTCCGCGGCGACCTGGTGGTTCCGGAGCCGGTCACGGAGCCGGAGGTGGAGGAGCCGCCCGCCGCCTCGGCGTCGGCCGGTGCGGGTTCCGCGTACGCGGACGTCCTGATGCCGCGCACCGTGGCGGGTCACCGGGACCGGCTGACGGGCACGACCGACCGGCAGGCCGAGGCCGACGGGGTCCGGCCGGGCCGCCGCGCGGCGGTGCCGAGCTGGGACGAGATCGTCTTCGGCACCCGCCGCAAGAAGCAGGAGTAACACGGAGCGGCACGACCGGGCCCCGGCGGCGCAGGCCGCCGCCGGGGCCCGGGGCTAGCCCGGCAGTTCGCCGACCGCCACCTCGCGCGCCGGGTCCGCGGACCATTCCGACCAGCTGCCCGCGTACAGCGCCGCCGGGATGCCCGCCGCCGCCAGGGCCAGGACCTCGTGGGCCCCCGAGACGCCCGAGCCGCAGTAGACCCCGACCGGGATGGCCGTGTCGGCGTGTACGCCCAGGCCCTCGAAGCGGGCCCGCAGGGCGTCGCGGTCCAGGAGCAGCCCGTCGGGTCCCGTGTTCTCCGTGGTCGGTGCCGACAGCGCCCCCGGGATGTGGCCCCCGACCGGGTCGATCGGTTCGACCTCGCCGCGGTACCGCTCGCCCGCCCGTGCGTCCAGCAGCACACCCGTCCGGGCCAGCGCCGCCGCCCCGTCCGCGTCCAGCAGCCCGATGGCACCCGGATTTGGCTTGAAATCACCCTCGCTCACAGGAGTGACTTCGGCCGACAGCGGACCGTCACCGGCCGTCCACGCGGCCAGGCCCCCGTCCAGGACCCGTACGCGCGGGTGACCCGTCCAGCGCAACAGCCACCACGCGCGCGCCGCCGCCCAGCCCTGGCCGCCGTCGTACACGACCACCGGCACGTCCGCGGAGACTCCGGCCCGCCTCATCACCGCCCCGAACTCCTCCGGATCGGGCAGCGGGTGCCGGCCGCCGGAGCCCGCCGGACCTGCCAGTTCCGCGTCGAGGTCGACGTAGACGGCGTTCGGGAGGTGTCCGGCCTCGTACGCGGGCCGCAGGTTCGGGCCTCCGAGCTGCCAGCGGACGTCGAGGAGCACCGGCGGCAGCGGGCCGGCCAGCTCCTCCTTCAGGTCGGCGGCGGAGACGAGCGGGGAGCGGGGCGGGTTCGCAGTCATGCGGGCCATTTTGCTCCCCGCCACACACCCCGCGTAACAAGCTGTACATCGACGGGCCGGGACGGGCCGCACTGATCCGGTCATCTCTCCCGGCTCCGCCGAAACCCGGCCGGTCGGGGCGCGCCGGGCCCCCCGGAGTGGAAGCATCAGCTCCGGGAAAGGTCACGAGCGTGACGACGGAGGAGACGGCTGACATGACCGAGGCATCGGAAGCAACGCGGCGCACGCCCGGCACGCCGTGCTGGGCGAGCCTGATGGTGCACGGCCTCGGGACCACCGAGGAGTTCTACGCCGACCTGTTCGGCTGGGAGTACGAGCCCGGCCCCGAGCAGCTCGGCCCGTACGTCCGGGCCATGCTCGGCGGGCGGGAAGTGGCCGGCATCGGCGAGATGCCGCCGGACCGGCAGCTCCCGGTGGCCTGGACCACGTACCTGGCCACGGACGATGCCGATGCCACGGCCGAGTCCGTCCGTTCCTGCGGCGGCACGGTCGCGGTGGGCCCGCTCGATGCCGGGATCGCGGGACGGGTGGCGATCTGCTCGGACCCGCTGGGCGCGATCTTCGGGCTCTGGCAGGCGGCGTCCCACCTCGGCACCCGGCTGGCCGGGGGGCCCGGCACCCCGGTGTGGCACGAGCTGGTCACGCAGGACACCTCGACGGTCGGGAAGTTCTACGAGCACGTCTTCGGCCACGAGGCCCTTGCGCATCCCGGCGCGGGCGATGCCGCCGACGAATTCGACTACCTCACCCTGTCCCTGCAGGGCCGGCCGGTGGCCGCCGTGCACGGGGTCGGCCGCTCGCTGCCCCACGCCCGGGGGCCGCACTGGATGACCTACTTCGAGGTGGAGGACACCGACGCGGCGGCCGCCCTGGTCCTGCGGCTCGGCGGCCGGATCGTCCAGCCGCCGCGCGAGGGTCTGAGCGGCCGGCTGGCCGTGGTCACGGACCCGGAGGGCGCGGTGTTCACGCTCGTGCGCGGCCGGGGCTGATCGGCTACTACCGGGACGGCCCGACGGCCTGCGGAGCGTCGCTCCGCGAGGGCCTGGCGTTGACCATCAGGCCGGCGAGCAGGGCCGCGAGCAGCACTCCGCCGAACGCCCACCAGAGGGTGGCGGTGTAACCGCTCACCAGGTAGTCGTTCACCTCGTCGTACGACCGGGCCTGCTGGCGGCCGGCGAAGACGGCGGCGAGCACCGCGCCGCCGATCACCTCGCCCAGTTGGAGGGCCGTCATGACGGCCGCCGAGGCGGCCCCGATGTGCCGCGGGGCGACGCCGGTGGTCGCGGTGGCCAGGATCGGGGCGAAAGCCAGGCCGGTGCCGAGGCCGGCGAGGATGGTGCCGGGCAGCACCTGGGCCTCGTACACGCCGTTGACCTCCAGGCCCGTCAGGAGCAGCAGTCCGGCGGCCGTGAGCACCAGCCCGGCCGCGATCAGGACGTTGGGCGCGGCGCGGTGGAGCAGTCGGCCGGAGATCTGGGTGGATCCGATGACGACTGCCGCGAACATGGGGAGCAGGAGCAGCCCGATCACGCTCGGGGCGTAGCCGAGGACGTACTGCAGGTAGAAGCTCACGGACAGGAACAGGACCAGGAGGCCGGCCCCGGCCAGGAGCAGGGCGAGGAGGCTGCCGGCACGGTTGCGGTCCCCCAGGACGTACGGGGGCAGGAGCGGGTGCGCAGACCTGGTCTGCCGCTGCAGGAAGACCGCGAGCAGGACGGCGCCGACCGCGACGGGGAGCAGCACCAGGGGGGCGCCCCATCCGTGCGACTCGCTCGCGCCGAGGCCGTAGACGAGGGCGGCGACCGCGCCGGAGCCGAGCAGTACGCCGGGCACGTCGGGGCGGGCGCCGCCGGGGGCCGGGCGGTCGTGCGGCAGGGCGAGTGCGCAGATCAGGGCGATCACCGCGAGGGGGACGGCGGCGTACAGCGCCACCTCCCGGGCCAGGCCCTCGACGAGCCATCCGCTCGCGAACAGCACGAGCGCGGAACCGCCGCCGACGAGCGTGGCGTAGATCCCGAACGCCTTGCCGCGTTCCTTGGGGTCGGTGAAGCCCGCGGCCACCAGGGCGAGTCCGGCCGGTGTCACCAGCGCGCCGAAGACGCCCTGCAGGACGCGGGCCGCGACGAGCACCCCGCCGGAACCGCCGGACGCACCGCCGAGCGCGCAGGCCGCCGCGAATCCGACCAGGCCGATGAGCATCGTCCGCCGCCGCCCCAAGAGGTCCGCGAGGTGCCCACCGAGCAGGAGCACCGCGCCGAAGGCGACCGCGTACGCGATGAAGAAGGGACCCGGGCCGTCGATGCGGAGGTCCCTGTGAAGACCCGGCAACGCCGCGCTGAAGAGCGTCGCTTGGAACACCACCATCAGCTGCGCGAGGGCGGCCACCGCCAGGCCCCGCCAGCGTTTGGAGTGCGGGGAAGCGGACTCCCCGGAGGCCGTGGAGGGCGTCGCGGTCCAGGCACCGCCGGTGGGTACCGGGGGCGGCCCGAACCCCCGCGCGGGGCCGAAGTCCGCGGGGGCCGTGGGGGCGTACTCGGGCGGCGGGGGCACGGGGAGCCAGGGTTCGGGGCGCGCGGACGGGACGCGGGGGTCGGCCTGCGCGGCGGGGGGCCCGGCGGGCATCGCGGGGGCGAAGTCCAGCAGCTCGGCGGCGTGGCGGCCGAGTTGGGCGAGCACCGTGCCGGGAAGCCATTCCCCGGCCCGGTCCGGCGACGTGCGTTCGGCCACCTGCTGGGGCGTGGGCCGCCGGGCCGGGTCCTTGTGCAGGCAGGCGCGTACGAGCTCGACGAGCTCCTCCGGCACGCCGGTCAGGTCCGCCTCCTCCTCTGCGACCCGGAAGAGGTGGGCGTTCAGGCCGGTGTCCGCGGCGCCGAAGAGGAGCCGTCCGGTGGCGGCGTAGACGAGGACGGCCCCGAGGCAGAAGACGTCGCTGGCGGCGGTGAGTTCGAGGCCGCGGACCTGCTCCGGCGACATGAACCCGGCCGAGCCGATCAGCATGCCGGTGTGGGTGAGCAGGCTGTCCCCGGCGAGGCTGTCCATCGCCCGGGCGATGCCGAAGTCGATGACGCGCGGGCCGTCGACGGTGACCAGGACGTTGGAGGGCTTGAGGTCGCGGTGGATCAGACCCGCCTCGTGCACGGCCTGCAGGGCGAGGGCGAGCCGGTTGGCGAGGGTGCGCACCGAGTGCTCGGGCAGCGGCCCGAAGTCCTTGGCGACCACGGCGTGCAGGTCGGGCCCCGGGATGTACTGGGTCGCCACCCAGGGCACGGCGGCCCCGGGGTCCGCGTCGAGCACGGCCGCGGTCCAACTCCCGCCCACCCGCCGCGCGGCGGCCACTTCCCGGGCGAAGCGCCTGCGGAACTCCGGGTTCCCGGCGTACTCGGCCTGCACGACCTTCACGGCGACGGTGCGCCCGCCCTCGGAGCGGCCGAGGTACACCAGGCCCATGCCGCCGGCGCCCAGCCGGGCGATCAGACGGTACGGGCCGATACGGGTCGGGTCTTCGACGATCAGCTGATCCACGCGATGAGGATAGTGCGGCTATCCAATGCGTGCAGGCGCATTGACGGAATCGGCTGGGACCGCCGCCGCAGCCGCAGTGCGCCCCCCACCGCGCCGCGCGAAGCCCCGGACCGCAAGGGGATGCGGGACGCCGCGCTCGAACTCCGCCTGGTCGGCGGGCGCACCCACTGGTGCCCGGCGGACAGTGCCACGTGCACGGGCGGAAGAAGGGGCGACGTCCCGTCAGTCCTCGGCGCTGGGGCTGCGCTCGCCGTGCAGTCTCAGGACGTCCGCGTCGCTGCGGAAGCGGTGGGCCCACCGGCGGCCGTCGAAGACGCTCAGGCCCGGGATGTGGCGGGTCTCCAGCGCCAGGATCACGAAGGCCGTGGCCGCGGCGGCCAGCGCGAGGCGGCCCTGACCGGCGGCCGCGCCGATCGCGGCCGCGGCGAAGATCGCTCCGGCGGTGGTCACCCCGTGGACGAGGTCGCCCTCGGTGCGGCTCTGCCGGAAGACCAGGCCGCCTCCGATGAACCCGACGCCGGTGACGACTCCCGCGAGGGCGTTGGGTGCGCCGTCCAGGGCGAGGACGGCCACGAGGGCGGCGCCGACGCCGATCATGGAGAAGGTCCGGTTGCCCGCGGCGGCCCCCCTCAGGGTGCGCTCGAAGCCGAGGAGGTAGGTGAGGACGAAGGCCACCGTGAGGTGGCCGATCGTGACGAGGGTGGAGGTGTCCGCCTGCCGGTAGTCCATCGGCCGCCCTTCCCGGAGTCCTCCGCACGCGGAGGCACGGCTGTCCGTGCCAGTAGAGCGCGCGGGGGCAGGCCCGGGGCGCCGGGCGCGCCGCCGCGGGGGTCAGTTGTGCGGGGCCGTACCGCTGACCCGGTGGTCGGCGTGGCTGAGGGCTTCCAGGACGAGTCGGCGCAGATGCCCGTCGCGCAGGCTGTAGTGGATGCGCCGGCCCTCGCGGCGGGTGTCGACGAGGCCCGCCAGCCGCAGTTTCGCCAGGTGCTGGCTCACCGCGGTCCTCGACGCGGCGCAGCGCTCGGCGAGGGAGCCGACGTCCGACTCCCCCTGGGCGAGCAGCCACAGGAGGTGCAGCCGGGTGATGTCCGAGAGCATCGCGAAGACCTCGGTCGCCTCGGCGAGACGCGCCCTGTCGGGATCCCGTAGGTGCGCATCGGGTGCAGGTGGCTGAGGTTCGCGAGCTGGCATACCCCACAGGGTAGGTCGCTCCGGGGAGGCGCAGAGGGAGGGCGGAGTCGCAATCCACCAGACATGTGCGCAGGTGCGCATGTGTGGATACATTGGAGGCCTCGACCTCGTCCGTCACCCGGCCCGGAGGGAACCGCATGCCGAGCGTGCTGCGCGACCGCACCTACCGCCACCTGTTCGGCGCCCAGGTCATCGCCCTGACCGGCACCGGCCTGGCCACCGTGGCCCTCGGCCTGCTCGCGTACGACCTCGCGGGCGCCGACGCGGGTTCGGTGCTCGGGACGGCGCTCGCGATCAAGATGGTGGCGTACGTCGCCGTCGCCCCGGCGATCGCCGCGGTGGCCGACCGGCTGCCGCGCCGGGCCCTCCTGGTCGGCTCCGACCTGGTCAGGGCTGGGGTCGCACTGTTCCTGCCGTTCGTGGGTCAGGTATGGCAGGTCTACGCCCTGATCTTCCTTCTGCAGACCGCCTCGGCCGCCTTCACTCCGGCCTTCCAGGCCCTGATCCCCGACGTCCTGCCGGAGGAGCGCGCCTACACGCGGGCCCTGTCCCTGTCCCGGCTCGCCTACGACCTGGAGAGTCTCTTCAGCCCCGCACTCGCGGCCGCGCTGCTGTCGGTGGTCAGCTACGACCGGCTGTTCCTCGGTACGGCGGCCGGCTTCCTCGCCTCGTCCGCGCTCGTGGTGTCCGCCGTCCTGCCCCGGCGGGCTCGGTCCGTCTCCGCGTCGGGGCCGGGCGCGTACGCCAAGGCCACCGCGGGGACGCGGCTGTTCCTCCGCGCCCCGCAGCTGCGGTCCCTGCTGGCGATGAACCTCGCGGTCGCGGCCGCCGGAGCCGTGGTCACGGTCAACTCCGTCGTGTACGTACGGGACTTCCTCGGGCTGTCCGCCGAGTCGGTCGCCCTCGCCCTCGGCGCGTACGGAGCCGGGTCCATGGCCGTGGCGCTGACACTGCCGCGGATCCTGGAGAACCGCCCGGACCGGCGGGTGATGCTGACCGGCGCCCTGGTGCTCCCCGCGGCCTTCGGTGCCCTCGGCTTCATCACCTCGGCGCACACCGGCGGTTGGCGGTGGCCCGCGCTGCTGGGCACGTGGGCGGCGTTCGGGGCGGCCTGCTCGATGGTGCTCACGCCCGCGGGCCGGGTGCTCCGGCGGGCCGCGCCGGAAGGGGACCGCACCGCGGTGTTCGCCGCCCAGTTCTCCCTGTCGCACGCCGCCTGGCTGCTGACCTATCCGCTCGCGGGCTGGGTCGGCGCGAAGGCCGGGCTCGGGTGGGCGACGGCGGCCCTCGGCGCGATCGCCCTCGCCGCCGCGGCCCTCGCCGCCCGGCTGTGGCCGGCCGGGGCCGGGCGGCCCGGCGCCGCGGTGGCGGAGGCGGAAGCGGAG
Organism: Streptomyces sp. NPDC006487; assembly: GCF_042870555.1. Taxonomy (NCBI): domain Bacteria; kingdom Bacillati; phylum Actinomycetota; class Actinomycetes; order Kitasatosporales; family Streptomycetaceae; genus Streptomyces; species Streptomyces sp. NPDC006487. Next base: position 109,070 of record NZ_JBIAHN010000009.1, on the reverse strand, counting down.
GCGGAGGCGGAGGCGGAGGCGGAAGCGGGCCGGGGGCACGTACACGAGCACGAGCACACCGGTCTGACGCCCGGGCATCCCCACCTTCACGGAGCCCGCCGGGCGGGGGCGGGGTGGCGGCACAGCCACCACCACTTCACCGACGAGCTGCACGCCGCCCACGGCTGACCTGGGAACGTACGACCGATGGACTGAATTCGATCACCCATTGGTCATAAAGGATCACGCCCGGTGCACCCTTCCTGACTATTTGTGTGAATAGATCACCACACTGGTCCTCCTTGGGCGAGTCGTCTCCCCCGAAGGGCACCCGATGCGACGTGTGGTGAGAAGCCGCGCCGAAGGCCTGTACCGGCACCGGCGCACGGTGACCGCCTTCTCCGTGGTGGCGGCCTGTTGCTTCCTCTCCGCGGCGCCTTCCGCGGCATCGGACCCGGCTGACCCCGGAACCGCCGCGTCCCCGTCGGAGTCCGCGCCCGAGTCCGCGCCCCCGGAACCTTCCGTGTCCGCCGTACCGCCGGCGCCTGCCGGCGGCACGGGGCAGCCTTCCCCGGGAACGGGAACGGGACCGGCCGACGGCACAGGGCGGGCGGACGGGCCCGGGCCGGGAACCGGATCCGCTGCCGGCTCGCGGCTGCGGGAGAGCGCGGACCTGGCGGTGTCGGGCGCGCTGCGGCCGGCGGCGGACGACGGCCCGGACGACCGCGACAACCGCGAGAACGCCGCCGCGGCGGGCCGGGAGACGTTCGACTACGTCGTGACGGTGACCAACCGGGGACCGTCCACCGCCCGGCAGGTGCGCGTCACCGACCGGTTGCCGCTCGCCCTGGAATTCGTCTCGTCCCGCGACGGCTGCACCGCGATCGGCCGGACGGCGGTGTGCGGGCCGTTGGCCACGCTCGCGGTGGGCAGCTCGCACGCGTGGGTCATCACGGTGCGGCTCGCGGCCGGCTACCGCGGAGACGGTACGGACATCGTCAACGAGGCGGTCGTCGACGCGGCCACGTCGGACCCGGACTCCCGGAACAACACGACCTCCCTGACCGGCCTGGAGATCCCGCCCAGTGCGCGGACCGCGGATCTGTCGCTCCGCAAGACGGCGGCGCTCGGAGAGGGACGGGAACACGTCCGGCCCGGCGAGAAGTTCACGTACCTGATCACGGTGCGCAACGCGGGCCCGGCGACCGCGCGACAGCTCCAGGTCACCGACCTGCTGCCGTCCTCGCTGACCCTGCTCTCCTCGCCCGACGACTGCGCGGTCGCGAAGGAGGGGGACCGGCTGGTGGTGTGTCCGCCGCTGGCGCGCCTGGCGGCCGGCGAGAAGGCGGAGTACCGGATCACGGTCCGTGCCGTCACCCGGGACCGGGCGGCCCAGCCCCCGCCCGAGAAGTGCACGCCCATCGAGAACGTCGCCCGTGTCACCTCCGCGAGTTTCGACCCCGACCTCTCGGACAACGCCAACCGGCCGGGGACCACCGGGCCGGGCGGCGGACGGCTGTGCCTCGTACCGGAAGGCCGCGGGGACCAGCACGACGGGCACGACGGCCGGGAGGACGGCCGGGAGGACGGCCGTGTGGACGGCCACGGGGACGGTCGTGGTGACGGACACCACGGCCGCGACGACCACCACGACGGCCGGCACGACGGCCGGGAGGAGCACGGCGGCCGCGGCGACCTGGCCGACTCCGGGGCCACGGTCCCCGCCTGGCTGCTGTGGACCTCCACCGCGCTGGTGGCCGCGGGAGCGGCGCTGCGGACGGCGTTCCGGGTGCGGCGCACGTGACCGGCTGTTCGCCGCGGCCCCCGCGGCGAACGACCTCCGCAAGCCCCACCGCAGCGCGAGAAGACGAGGAACGTTCGGTATGACGATCCCCCGGAGTGCCCGCACTGCCCGGTGGCGCCGGGCCGCCGCCGCCTTGCTGTGCACGGCGGTACTGGCCTTGCCGGCAGCCCTCGCCACGCCCGCGACGGCCGGCACGGCCGCCTCCACCGGCCCCTCCACCGGCCCCGCCGACGGCCCCCGTCCCCGCGCGCTCGCCTTTCCCGTCAACGAGACCTTCGACAGCTCCACCAACCTGGGCGGCACCAGCGGCAACGCGAGCTATCCGGACGGCGGCGGCTGGCTGCGGCTTACCTCCGCGAGCTCCGCCCAGGCCGGCACCTGGAAGCTGAAGGACTCCTTCCCCACCACGCTCGGCATCCTCGCCGAGTTCAGGTACGCCGGCTACGGGGGAACCGCCTTCGAGGGAAAGCGCGGTGACGGGCTGTCGTTCTACCTCGCCGACGGCGCGGCGGCCGACGGGACCGGCGCTTCCGGCGGAGCGCTCGGCTACGCCTGTTCGGGTGCGGCGGACACCTGTGCGGCATCGGGCGTACCGGGTGCCTATCTCGGCATCGGGCTGGACGAGTTCGGCAACTTCTCCTCGAACTCGGTCGGAAACGGCGGCCCGGGCGCCCAGCCCAACAAGATCGTGGTGCGCGGCGGAGGCACCGGCCGGACGGGGTACCGCTTCGGCACGTCCGCCGACGGGCCGGGCAAGACCGTGGAGACGGGCAGCCGCGCCAAGGAGCGCACGATCCGCGTGTCCCTGCTGCCCAGCGGTACGAAGATGCTGCTGTCGGTGTGGTCCGACAGCGGCCCCGGCACGGCCATGACCCAGCTGATCACCGACTTCGACGTCACGGGCATCACGGGTCAGCCGAAGCTGCCGGCCACTTTCAAGGTGGGGTTCTCCGGGAGCACCGGCGGTGCGACGAACATCCACGAGATCGACGACCTGCGCATCAACGTGCCGGCCGACCTGACCATCGCGAAGACGGGCTCACCCGCGAGCGTGCCCGCCGGCGGTGGCCCCGTGACCTACACCCTGACCGTCTCCAACAGCCAGGCCAACGAGGTCACCGGCGCCGCCGTGCGCGACACCGTTCCCGGGCTGACCGACGTGACCTGGACCTGCCGCGCCAACACCGGCGGGACCTGCGGGAGGGCCTCCGGCAGCGGGAACGCCCTGGACACCACGGCCGACTTCCAGCGGGGCGGCTCCGTCACCTACACGGTCACCGGTACGGCGCCCGCCCAGCCCGTCACCCTGTCGAACACGGCCACCGTGACCGCCCCGGCGGACCGTACGGACACCAATCCGGCGGACAACAGCTCCACCGCCGCCGCCACGGTGGTGACGGCGCGCGCGGACGTGGCCGCGGAGAAGGAGGGGGTCGGCCCCGGACCGGTGGTCCCGGGGCAGGAGTTCGCGTACCGGCTCACCGCACGGAACCTGGGGCCCTCCCACACGACCGCGATCCAGGTCTCCGACACCCTTCCCGGGCCGCTGCGGTTCGTCTCCTCCGCCGACGGGTGCACCGCCTCGGGGCAGCAGCTGTCCTGCCCGGTCCGCGAGCTGCTGGGCGCCGGGGCTCGCACCTCGTGGACCGTACGCGTACGGCTCGACCCGGCCTATCAGGGTGACGGCTCGGACCTCGGGAACGTCGCCTCCGTCCGGCACGCCCTCCCCGATCCGCAGCCCGCGAACGACACCAGCGCGGCCGCCGCCCCGCCGGGCGGAGTGGCGGCCCCCCAGGCCGACCTGTCGCTGGTGAAGGCCGCCGAGACCCGCTCCCCCGTGGCGCCCGGGGAGACCTTCACGTACACGGTGACCGTGCGCAACGACGGCCCGTCCGTGGCCCGGAAGGTCACGGTCGTCGACCCGCTGCCGACGGCGCTCGCCTTCGTCGCGTCGGCCGGGGGCTGCACCGCCGTCGGCCGGGACGTCACCTGCGGTACGGCGGCGACGCTGGACCCGGGCGGGGTCCGGTCGTGGACCTTCACCGTGCGCCTCGACCCGGCGTACACCGGTGACGCGACGGGCCCGCGGAACACTGCGACCGCCCGTGCGGACACGGCCGATCCGAACCCGCTCGACAACAGCGGCTCCGCCGGTGTGCCCGACGGGCGCGTCCGCCCGCCGAGCGCCGACATCGAGCTCGCCAAGCGCGCGACGGCGGGCTGACCGGGCGCCCGCCCGCTGCCCGCCCTCCCCCGAACTCCCGTACAGCTCTCCCTGTACGGTCCTCCCGCACGAAACGGAAACGATGCGCGATGACGACGACACCAGGCCGGCGGCCGGCGGTGTGGGCCGTGGCTCCGCTGCTCTGCGCCGCGGCCCTGTGGGCCGGACCGGTCCCCGGGGCCGCCGCCCTGCCCGGCGGCGGGTCTACGGTCGAGGTGACCACGTTGCGGGCCAAGGCCCCCGGTGACCTGATCACCTACACGCTGACCGCGAGGAACAGGGGCCCGTCGGTGGCCCGGAAGGTCATCGCCACGGACAAGCTCCCCAACGGGATCTCCTTCGTGGGCTCCTCCGACGGCTGCACCGCCGTCGCGCAGACCGTCACGTGCGGGCCCGAACCGCAGCTTGCCGCCGGGGAGACCAAGAGCTGGAGCTTCCAGGCCCGGCTGAGCCCCTCGTACCAGGGCGACGGTTCCGACCTCGGCAACAGCGCGACGGGCAGCTCCGAGGCCACCGATCCCGACCCCGCCAACAACAAGCCGGATCCGGTGCTGCCTCCGGGGCCCTTCGATCCCGTGTCGGACCTGGCCACGGTCAAGACCCCGCTGGGCGCGGGGCCGACGGTCCCGGGCCAGGAGTACGAGTACGAGGTCCGTACGACCAACAAGGGCCCCTCGGACGCGCGCAACGTCGTGGTGACCGACGCCCTGCCCGTCGGGCTGGCCTTCGTCTCCTCGGCCGACCCGTGCACGGCGTCCGGACGGACCGTCACCTGCGGTCCGCTGGCCCGGCTCGTCCCCGGCGGCGAGGTGGTGTGGACCTTCAAGGTGAAGCTGGACGCCGCCTACTCCGGTGACGGAAGCGACCTGCGCAACACGGCGACCTCCGCCTCCGCGTCCAAGGAGCCGGAGCCCGCCGACAACACCTCGCAGGCCGTGCTGCCGCCGGGCGGGGTCACCGCCCCGCAGGCCGACGTGTGGCCGACCAAGCGGACGGCCGACAGCACTCCCGTCGCCCCCGGACAGACCTTCGACTACGTGGTGAGCACGACCAACGAGGGCCCGTCCCGGGCCCTCGGCACCACCATCACCGACAAGCTGCCCGCGCAGCTCGCCTTCGTCTCCTCCCCCGACGGCTGTGCGGTCACCGACGGTACGGTCAGCTGCGGCCCGGTGGCCGTACTGGAGCCCTCGGCGTCCCGGACCTGGCGGTTCACCGTCCGTCTCGACAGCAACTACACCGGCAACGGATCCGACATCCGCAACACGGCGACCGCCGGCTCGCGGACCAAGGACCCCAAGCCGGAGAACAACACGAGCAGCCCGGCGGGCCTGCCCGGCAGCACCGTCAACAAGCCGACCGCGGACCTGGAAGTGGTCAAGGAAGCCGTCGGTACGAAGCCTCCGGTGCCGGGCGAGACCTTCGACTACCGGATCCGGATCTCCAACAACGGCCCGTCGGCCGACGCCTTCAACGTCAAACTCACCGACGCGCTCCCCGAGGGCCTCTCGTACGTGACGTCCTCCCCGGCCGGATGCACCGCCGCCGGACACCTGGTGGCGTGCAAGCGCACCAGCCCGCTCAAGGTCGGCGAGACGATCGAGTACCTGCTCACCGTCAAGGTGGACCCCGCCTACGCCGGAGACGGCAGTGACCTGAAGAACACCGCACAGGTGACGGCCGACAACATCGACCCGGCGAGCGGGAACGACAAGAGCACCGCGACCGTGCCCGGCGGGCACGTCACGGCGCCCGCCGCGGACCTCGCCATCACCAAGAAGCCCGTCCAGACCATCCCCGTGGCCCCGGGCGAGACCTTCGACTACGCCCTGACCATCACCAACAACGGCCCCTCCCAGGCCGAACAGATCACGGTCTCCGACACGCTGCCGACCGCGCTGAGCTTCGTATCCGGCGACGCCACGTGCACCTCCGGACGGACCGTCACCTGCGGCGCGCTGCCGCGGCTGGCGTCCGGAGCATCGATGACCTGGGTGATCAAGGTGAAGCTGGACCCCGAGTACACGGGGAACGGCTCCGACATCCGCAACACCGCCACCGTCGACTCCCTGACCGGCGACCCCAAGCCCGCGAACAACACGAGCGCGGCCGCCGGCCCGCCCGGCGGCACGGTCAAGGACCCGACCGCCGACCTGGAGGTCGGCAAGACGACCCCCTGACCCCGCAACCCGTACGGAAGGCCGGCAGGGCACCCCGCCCCGCCGGCCTTCCGGCGTACGCCCTCCGCGTCGGCCCCGCGGGGCCGGGCCCACCGCGGGAATTCACCCGAATGGCGGCGCTCGAATGTCCCCGTGCGCCCCCGCCACGGACGCTGGGCGCAGCGCAGGACCCTCGGCGTCCCGCCCGACGAAGGAGCCTCCCGTGGCACAGGCAACGCCCCCCAGCAGGGCCCCCAACAGCAGGTACACGGCCGACGAGAACCCGTGGGCGACGAGCGGCACCGTGTTCGCCGGTGTGCTGATGCTCGTGGAAGGCGTCCTCGGCATCCTGAAGGGAATCGTCGGCATCGCGAACGACGACGTCTACGCGAGGGTGGGCGACTACACCTTCAAGTTCGACGTCACGGCGTGGGGCTGGATCCACCTCATCCTGGGCATCGTGCTCGTGGTCGTGGGTGCCGGCATCCTCAAGGGCGCGGACTGGGCCAGGGTCACGGGCGTGGTGATCGTCGCGCTCGACATCATCCTCAACTTCCTGTGGCTGCCCTACACGCCGCTCTGGGCCCTCATCTCGATCGCCATCGGCGTCTTCGTCATCTGGGCCCTGTGCACGGACAAGAACCGCTTCACCGCCTCCTGAACGACCTACCGGGCGTCCTTCACGATCCGCTTGCCCGCAGGCGGTCGGGCGGGGTGGACGGGAAGGACGCCCGGGGAGGGCGCCTGGGAAGGGCGCCCGGATTCGGCGTCCCCGCCTCAGACGCCCGCCGAGTCCCCGGCGGGCGTCGGCCGCGCGCTCAGGGCGGCCTCGGCGGCGGTGTAGGAGGAGGCGAAGGTGAACGCGCGCGGGGACGGGCCGTGCGCCCGTAGGTCCGCCAGTTGCTCCAGGGCCTCCCCGACGGTCGGGAGGTGCCCGGCGGGAACCCACCAGAGCACCATGTGCGCCTCGACGTGCCGTTCGAACCATTCGCGGCGCCGCCGCATCACCTCCAGGTGGCCGCTGCGGTAGGCGAAGTCCCACAGGGCCTCCTGGGTCTCCCACACCGACAGGTTGACGATGACGTTCTCGCCCGCCGGGCGCAGGCCGGTGGCGTCGGCCTCCCCCTCCTCCGCGAGCCGCCACACGAAGCCGGGCGCGCCGTCGGCGGCGGTGTTGACCGGGTCGAGCATCTCGACGAAGGGCGCCACGCGCGGGTCGTCGAGCGGGTGGCGGAGGGTCGCGACGTTGAGCTGGGCGAGGTGGGCGGCATGCGGGGGCGGGGATGCGGTCATGGCCTCATCCCAGCACGAGCCGTTTTCTATGTCAATGATCATTAGTTTTAGAAGCTTCGACCACCACGCAGCACTCCCCCGGCCGGGCGTCCAGGCGAGCGCGTACGGGACCGTCCGCACCGAGCAGCCCCTCCAGCAACGCGAGGTTCATGCCGCACACGAGGGGCGGAAAGCGTTCGGCGACGGCGTGAAAGGGGCAGTTGCGCATGCGGACGACGCGGGCGGCCGCCCCGGGCCCGCCCTCGGCGCCCTCAGCGCCCTCAGCGCCCTCAGCGCCCTCAATGCCTTCCAGGTGCGGTTCGTAGCCGCGGGCGGCCAGCATCCCCATCGCCTCCTCGAGGCCCCCGCAGGGCGCCGCCGAGCCGCGCAGGACCTCGCCCCGGCGGCGGGCGGCCGCGCAGAGCCCGGCGTCCAGCCCCGCCTGCTCGGCGGCCTCGGCGAGCAGCTCGGCGACCGTGCGGTAGTCACGGGCGGGCAGCGACACCGACAGCTCGACCCGCGCCCGCGTGTACACCTTGGCGGGACGGCCCGCCCCCGGCCCCGAACGGCCCGTCAGCCGGCGGCTGCCACTCTCCAGCAGCCCGGCCTCGGTCAGCCTGTCCAGATGGTGCGCGGCGAGCGTGCGCGCCACCCCGGCCGCCTCGGCGGCCTCGTTGCGGCCGACCTCACGGCCCTGCGCCACCACGTACTCGTACAGGCGGCGCCGCACCGGATCCTGCAGCACCGCGATCACATCGATGTCCTCCACCCGGCCATTCTAGGAACAACGCAGGTTGGAGATAGAAAGGCGGACCGGCGTCCCGGGGCTGGTCGGGCCGGGCGATGATGGCCCGATGAAGCGATGGTTCCGCAGCTACTGGGGCGAGGAAGACACCTGGTTCTACTTCGAGACCGGCGCTGACGGGTGGGTGACCCGGCAGGTCGAGCTCCAAGGGGCCGAGCGGCGGCCCGTCGCCGCCGCCCGGGACACGGACTCCGACGCGCGGTACGGATTCACCGCCGAGTCCCCGGTGTCCGAGTGGGAGGGCTGCGTGCCCGAACCACTGACCGCGGAGCAGTTCGAGAGCACGTGGGCCGCGGCGCGGCATCAGCTCACGGCACGCTTCACCTGAGCCGGAGTCCGCCCCCGCCCGCCCCCGCCCATACGGAGGCGATCCGGGATGCGTTCATACCTCTGAGTGAGGTCGGCGGAGATCACGGGGGCGGGAGCGGACTTCTGCCTAGGGTGGCTTCCGGCGGCGCGCAGCCGCTCCGATCGGCGCGTCGACTCATACGGGAGCTTGTGTGGCGCAGCAGCACACGACGTCACTCCGGCTCCGTCTCCGGTACCGCTTCGACCATCTGCTCTCGGGCGGGACGACCGCACTCATCGGCTGGCTCGCCCTGGCCTGCCTCGCCGTCGTCGTTCCGGCCAGCGCGGTCCTCGTCTGGTCCGACCGGGCCGCCCCGGCCACGCTCTCCGGCCGGCTCACCGCCGTGTGGGTCAGCGTCGGCCAGACCCTGAAGATCGGGGGTGCGGTCGGCTCCCCGCCGTACGTGCTGGCCTCCGTATCGCTCGCGCTCGTGGCGCTGCTCTTCGTGTCGACCCTGGTCAGTCTGATCACCACCGGCATCAACCGGCGCATCATGCTGCTGCGGCGGGGCCACTCCACCGTGCTGGAGACCCGGCACACCGTCGTACTGGGGTGGTCGGACCAGGTGTTTCCCGTGATCGGGGAACTCGTGGCGGCCAACGCGAACCAGCGCCGCTCCGCCATCGCCGTGCTCTCCCCGCAGGACAAGGTGTGGATGGAGGAGGAGATCTCCGCCCGTGTCGGCGACGGCGGCAGGACGCGGATCATCTGCCGCAGCGGGAGCACCACCGACCCGGCCGAGCTGCGCCGGGTGAGTCCGCGCACGGCGAGGTCGGTGCTCGTACTGCCTCCCACCGGGGACACCGGGGACGCCCACGTGGTGAAGACCCTGCTCGCCCTCGACGCGGCCGTCCACGGCTCCGGGCAGGCGGAGGGAGAGCCGAGGGGGGCGAAGGGGGAGGCGGTGGTGGTCGCCGCCGTCCGTGACTCCCGCAACCACCTGACCGCCAGGCTGGCCGCCGGGCCGGCGGGGCACGTCCTGTGCGTGGACGACATCGTCGCCCGGCTCCTCGTCTCGACGGCCCGGCAGCCCGGTCTCTCGCTGGTCTACTCGGAGTTGCTGGACTTCGCCGGCGACGAGTTCTATCCGGTGGCCCCCGGGGACCTCGTGGGGCGTCCGTTCGGCGAGGCGCTGCTGTCGTTCGACACCTCCTCGGCGGTCGGCCTGCTGCACGGTGGCGGGACCGTCACCCTCAATCCGGATCCGGGGGCGATGATCGGCCCGGCCGACCGGATCATCGTCATCTCCCGTGACGACGACACGGCCGTACGCGCGGACGTGGCCGCCCACGTCGAGGACGACGCGATCGTGACGGCCGCACCCGCGACCGCCCGGGCCGAGCGCCTCCTCCTGCTCGGCTGGAACCGCCGCGCCCCGCTCGTCATCGAGCAGCTCGACCAGTACGTGGGCCCGGGGACCACCCTGGACGTCGTGGCGCTCGGCGTGCACGCGGCCACGGGCGGCGCCCGGGGCGTCACGGCCGCGCGGTCCCGCCTCGAAGTCTCCTTCCACGAGGGTGACATCACCGACCCGCTCACCCTGGCCAAGCTGGACGTGCCCTCGTACGACGGCGTGATCGTGATCGGCGAGACGGAGCCCGAGGCCGAAGCCGTGGCGGGGGCCGCGCCCCCGCCCTCCCTCGCTCCGGTGACGGATCCGCAGGCGCGGGCGGACGACAGGACACTGGTCACCCTGTTGCACCTGCGGGCCGTCGGGGAGGCCGCGCGGCGGGACATCGCGCTCACCACCGAGATGTCCGACGACGGCAACCGGCTCCTCGCACCGGTGCAGGACGGCGCCGACTTCATCGTGAGCGGCAGGCTGATCAGCCTGCTGATGACCCAGATCTCCGAGAGCCCGTACCTCGCCGCGGTCTTCGAGGAGTTGTTCGACGCGGAGGGGCACGAGTTCCACCTCAAGCCGGCCACGGACTACGTACGGGCCGGCCATGAGGTCTCGTTCGCCACCGCCGTCGAGGCGGCACGGCGGCGCGGGGAGTGCGCGGTGGGCTACCGGCTGCGGGCCCGGAGCACGGCGGGCCCCGACTACGGGGTGCGGATCAACCCCGACAAGCGCCTGCGCGTCAGCTTCCGCGAGGAGGACTCGCTGATCGTGCTCGCCGAGAGCTGACGCCGCCGTCGGGGCCGCCGCTACGCCGTGTGCACTTCCAGGGCGGTCCGCACCGCGGATTCCAGGGCTCCCTCGATCCACGCGGGCTTGATGGAGGTGTGGCATCCGGCGAAGTGCAGGCTGCCCTCGGCCTTGCGGACGTGCGGGAAGAGCTCGGTGTGCTGGCCGGGCAGCAGGACGGACGCCTCACCGTAGGCGTACGGGTCGCGCATCCAGGACTGGGTGCGGCCGACGCCGGTGTAGAACACCTCGACGCGCTGCCCGAACACCTCCTGGACTCCGGCGAGGGCGCGCGGGTAGCGCTCCTCGTCGTCCAGGGAGTCCCACTTCAGGGCGTCGTCCGCCCAGCTGTAGGAGGCGAGGATGACACCGCCGGCGCTGCCCTCGACGGGGTAGGAGGGCTGGAACATGAAGCGGTTGGGGTTGTCGGTGACCGAGCCGCCGCCGACGACGCGGGCGGCCTCGGGCTGATCGCGGGTGACCACGCGGCTGGCGGCGTAGTGGGAGCGCTGGCCCGCGGAGATGTGGCCCTCGGGCACGGAGGGGTGGGCTCCCAGCAGGGTTCCGTTCGCCGGGCTCTGCCCGGTCTGGTACTTGCGGTAGAGGCCGGGCTGTACGGCCTCCAGCTCGCGCTTCCAGTCGGCCTCGTCGAACTCCCACCAGCGGCGGCTGAATTCGAGCAGCACCTTGGTGGCGGCGTCGTAGTGCAGCTCGGTGACCGCGCGCCGCTTGCCGTACGAGAGCGCCGGGGTGACGGGGATGTGGCGCAGCCCCGAGAAGGGGACGGTGATGATGGCGATGTCGGCGGTGAAGGTCTCGCGCCGCACGGGGCTGCCGCCGCGGCCCTCGGAGACGGTCTCGACCGTGACCTTGCCGTCGCCGTGGACGATCCGGGTCGCCCGGCGGTCGAGGCGTACGAGGTCCTTGACCCGCGCGTACATCGCGTCGGCCAGGGTGGCGGTGCCGTCGGGCAGTTCGTAGAAGGCGGTGTCGGGGCTGATCAGCGAGGCACCGATGAAGCTGTGCACGAAGGCGAGGTGCAGGCGGGAGGTGAGGTTCTCGACCGTTCCGATCAGGTCGATGGTCCGCTCGTCGAGCTTGGCCTCCTCCGTCAGGAAGCGGTACATCGACATGTGTCCGTAGCGCTGGATGACGCGCGCCCAGCCCTCGACGAGGTCCCTGTCCTTCTTGCCCTCGATCTCCCGCCGCACGGGGGCGAAGGCGTCGCGGACGATCTGCGAGGCGGGCACGGACTCGTACGCCTGCGGCACTCCGAAGGAACGATTGAGCGCCTGCGGGGCGCGCGCGTAATCGGCCCGGCGGACGCGGAGGCCGTTGACGTGGATCCAGGTCCGGTAGGCGGGACGGCCGGCCGCGTCGACGTCGACCAGGTGGAAGCGCCTGCGCTTGAGGCCGAGACCGTCCATCAGCCCCGTGACCAGCGGGTGGCTGTCGGGGATGCGCATCGCGCCGGCCTCGGCGTACTGCTTCGGGTCGGCGAAGGCCGGTGCGGCGTTCTCGTGGCCGCCGGTGCGGAAGGTCTTGATCCGGCCGCCCACCCGGTTGGCGTTGGCCTCGATGACGGTGACCTTGTGTCCGGCCTCGCGCAGGAGGTGCGCGGCGGTGAGTCCGGCCGGCCCGGCGCCGACGATCAGCACCTTCTTGCCGGGCCGGCGCGAGCGGGGCAGGCCGTTCCTCAGCAGGATGTCGGCGTAGCGCGGTGCGAGCGGCTGGTCCTCCTCGTCCCGTACGAGGATGGCCCGGGCCACCGTCAGGCAGGTGTCCCAGTCGGCGACGGCGGCGCCGGGGACGGCCTGTGAGGTCTCGGCGGAAGTGACGGCCACCGTCAGCCCGCCGGCCGCCGCGACGGCGGCCGCGCCGGCGATGACGGTACGGCGGGAGGGCCGGCGGGAGGACGCCGGCGCGGGCTCGCCGGAGGTTCCGGAAGCTTCGGGGGCAGGGGAGTTGGCATCGGGATCCATGATCATGACTCAACTCTTGCCGCCCGCCCGGGCCCGAACGACCAGAAGGGGCCCGCACGGACAAGGACCACCCGGACGTGCGAAGCGCTTCGCCTCGCGCTGACGAACTGGGTTTCGTACGGACAACCGGCTGCCATCGAAGGGGTATCGGGGCGGGCGGTGACGGAGGCATAACGGATCGAAGGGGCGGGTTCCTAGGTTTCTCGTTGCCGGCCGAGAACGACCGGTTCGAACAGGCGAGACAGGGGCCGGCCGCAAGGGTCGGGACCGTGTGCCGCCGGTGACCCGAAGGAACCGAACGTGCGCAGAATCGCGCTTCCCGCAGTGACAGCACTGTCACTGGCCCTACTGCTCCCGCAGTCGGCCATCGCCGAGGACCTCCCCTCCCCGGCGCTGGAGGCCGGGGAGACCCGGCTGATCGGCCCGGGTACGTACCAGTCGGTCGACGACACCTTCCAGATATCCGAGAACGACGTGTCGTACGGCCTGATGAGCCGGACCCACACGGTGGACGGGAGCGGGGCGGGCGTCGCCCAGGCCCAGGACGCCCCGGCCGCCCGCGCCGACCTAGGAGTGTTCGGTCCGAGCTGGGAGGCCGAGTTCGTCGGCGGCCAGCTGAACCGCAAGCTGGTCCCCGGCTCCGGTTCGATCACCACCACCGACCTGGACACCGCCGAGTCCGTCCGCTACGACCTGACCGACTCGGTGGCCGGCGCCAACGGCGGCAGCACCAACTCCTACAAGGCGTCCGACGGTTCCACGCTCGTGGAGAGCGTGCAGTGGGACGACCTCGCCGGGGTGCTGAAGACCACGGTCACCGAGACGCTCAACGTCAACCTCACCCAGGCCGCCTCCGGTGACGACGTGCCGCTGGACTCCTCCGGGAACCCGATCCCGGCCGCCTCCCTGAAGCCGTCCTACACCTGGAAGCAGGTCGGCGGCAGCGGCGACCACTGGCGGGTGACGGCGGTCGGCAGCGCCGCCTTCAAGCAGACGACGGTCACCTACGACAGCACCGGCCGCGTCTCGACCGTCAAGGATCCGGCGCGCGCCGACGTCCCAGCGCAGACGGTCAAGGTCAACTACGCGGCGGCCACCACCGCCTCCGGACAGACCCTCGGCGATGTCGCGGGCCAGGTCAAGGACATCACCGTCACCGTCGGCCAGACCGTGCAGACCCTGGCCCGCTACTCGTACGACGGCTCCGGCCTGCTCCGCAAGGTCGACGACCCGGCGGCCGGCAGCCAGCTCAACACCTACAGCTACGACGCCTCGGACCGGGTGGTCGCCGCCTCCGCCGAGGACGGCGCGTCCTGGCAGCTGACCTACTCCGGTGACGTGGCCGCCCCGCAGTCGGTGGAGACCACCGGGATCCGCCCGGAGGCCGGAAGCACCATCCAGGGTTCCCCGAGCCTGGCCCAGCCGGAAGGGATCGCCCCGGCCGCGGAGGACTTCGCCGGCAGCGAGATCACCTCCCCGCAGGCCTACCCGAGCTACTGCTCCCGGCCCGAGTCGTGGATGTGGTACCAGTACAGCGGCTGCGCGACGAAGGTCGCCCACTACGGCTGGCACAACCCGATCTGGCGCAAGACCCCGACGGGCGCCTGGATCGTGGGCATCGACAACGACCACTGCAGCAACAGCCCCGACAAGCCCGGCGGCTGGGACTTCCGTGCCGCCTGCGACTCGCACGACTACGGCTACGGAACCATCGGCAACGCGTACAAGGGCTACCGCTACTACCTGGACACCAACAAGGGCATAGCCACCGACGTCGCGTTCTACAACATCCTGTACAACAACACCTGCCCGGCGTACTTCTGGAAGAGCGCCTGCCGGTCCACCGCGTACACGTACTACACCGCGGTCTTCTACAAGGGCCGCCCGAAGAACGGTGCCAACGCCACCTGACGGGCAGCGCCACCGCAGGGGGACCGGGCAGCGCGGCGAGCGACGCCGCCGCCCCGTCCCCCGCCCCCGGGGCCTGAGCACACGGCCCCGCCCCCTGAACTTCCGGCCTTTGACTCGCAGACCTCACGAGCGAGTTGCCACCACCGAACTTCCAGCCCTGAACTCGCGGGCTTCACATGCGAGTTGCCCCCTCCTCTCTTTCTTTGCCGCCGCGGCACCGCCCGCTCGGTGCCTACTCCCTGGAGCCTGTCGTGAAGAGATCTGTTGTGGCCGTCGCGATGGCCTCGGGCCTGCTGCTCGGTGCAGTGCCCGCAGGCCTGGTGCCCCTGGTCGGGACGGCCCCGGCGGCGGCCGCCGGCGAGGTCCCGGTGGACCCGGCGCTGGAGACCGGGACCGCGGGCGGCGGCACGGTCCGGGTGAACGTGGTGACCCAGACCCGCTCCGACGTGGCCACGGCCGCCGCGGCGGGCGAGACGGAGGTGGCGTACGACAGGCTGCCGATGGTCACCCTCACGGTGGGCCAGGCGGGGCTCACCCAGCTCCGCTCCAACCCGGACGTGGTGAGCGTGACGGAGGACGTCCCGGTCCCCGCGATGCTGGACAGCTCGACGGTCCGGATCGGCGCGGACAAGGCGTTCACCGCCGGCGCCACCGGGGCGGGCACCGCGATCGCAGTGATCGACACCGGTGTCGCGAAGAACCACCCCTTCCTGAGCGGCCGGGTGACGGCCGAGGCCTGTTTCTCGGTGAACGACGAGAGTTACGGCGCGACCAGCCTCTGCCCGAACGGCGAGGCCTCCCAGGAGGGCGCCGGCAGCGCCGACGCCGACACCGGCAGCTGCGCGGAACTGGGCGCGGCCTGCTCCCACGGCACCCACGTGGCGGGCATAGCCGCCGGCAACGGGACCGGCCTGAGCGGCGCCCCCAAGCGCGGGGTGGCCCCGGCCGCGAACATCGTGGCGATGCAGGTGTTCTCCCGCTTCGACTCCGACGACTACTGCGGCGCGGGCAACAGCCCCTGCGTGCTGAGCTTCACCAGCTCGCAGATCAAGGCGCTGGAGAAGGTGTACGCACTGAAGCAGGCCGGCACGGACATCATCGCGGCCAACATGTCGCTGGGCGCCGGCCGTTGGACCACCGGCTGCGACACCGACCCCCGCAAGTCCGTGATCGACAGCCTGTACTCGGTGGGCGTGGCGACGGTGGTCGCGGCCGGCAACAACGGGTACGGCGACGCGGTCAACGCCCCCGGCTGCGTCCCGTCGGCGGTGACGGTCGGCGCGACCACCAACGACGACCAGGTGGCCTCGTTCAGCAACCGCGGCCCGCTGCTGGACGTGATGGCACCCGGCGCGGCCGTGGTGTCCTCCGTCCCGGGCGGCGGCTACGCGGCGAAGAGCGGCACCTCGATGGCGGCCCCGCACGTGGCGGGGTCCCTGGCGGTGCTGCGCCAGAAGTACCCGGCGCAGAGCCTCCCGAACCTGGTGGCGATGCTGGGCACCACCGGTACGCCGATCACGTACACCGGCGCCGTCACCCCCCGGCTCGACCTCGGCAAGGCCGTCGTCGGCACGGCCGCCCCGGAGCCGCAGCCGGCCGCCCGGCCGCGTCCCTCCCAGGTCTTCGACGACACCGACCGGCCCATCCCGGACCCGGGCACCGTGGAGGCCCCGCTGACCGTCACCGGGGTGCCCGGCAACGCGCCCAAGGCGCTCCGGGTCGAGCTGGAGGGCACCCACCCCTGGCGCGGCGACCTCAAGATCGACCTGGTGGCCCCCGACGGGAAGCTGTACCGCCTGAAGTCCACCTCCGGCACCGAGGGGGCCGGCGCGCTCGGCGGCTTCACCGTCGACGCCTCCGCCTCCCCCGCCTCCGGCACCTGGAAGCTGCAGGTCCAGGACACGTCGGCCGGATCCAAGGGCACCCTCCTCGGCTGGTCGCTGAACTTCCCCACGCCCTTCGCCATGACCGGCAACCTGAGCGTCCCGGACGGCGGTTCGGTCACCTCCGGCCTCACCGTGGCCGGCATCGGAGGCCAGGCCCCGGCCGCCCTCCAGGTCGCCGTGGACATCACCCACGAGTGGCGCGGCGACGTCCGGATCGACCTGCTCTCCCCGGACGGGCGGACCTACCCGCTGCGTTCGGACTCCACCGCCGCCACCGAGAACGGCGGGGTGCTCCGCGAGACCTACCGGGTGGACGCCTCCGCCTCGCCCGCGGACGGCACGTGGACGCTGAAGGTCTCCGACCCGTACACCGGCTCCGTCGGCACCCTCAACGCCTGGTCGATGACGTTCCCCGCGTACGAGGTGCAGACCCCGCACTCGGTCCCCGACCCGGGCACCATCGAGGTCCCGGTCACCGTCACCGGCATCGCGGGCAACGCGCCGAAGAAGCTCCAGGTCTACCTGCACGCCACCCACACGTGGCGCGGTGACCTGGACGTCCACCTGGTCGCCCCGGACGGCAAGGTCTACCTGGTCAAGGAGTCCGTGGAGGAAGAGGGCAACGGCGTGATCCAGCAGGTCTACACGGTGGACGCCTCCGCCTCCCCGGCGAGCGGGGTGTGGAAGCTCCGGGTCGAGGACATCTCGGCCGGCTCCTCCGGGACGCTCGACCACTGGACCCTGAAGTTCTGACCGGTCCTGCCCCCGCACCACCGGAACCGCTCCCGAACGCCCGGCCCCCGGCTTCCACAGCCGGGGGCCGGGCCCGTTTCCGCAGGTGGGAGGGGCCGGGAAGGAGGAGCGATAGCGGTCCGATAAGGATACGAAGTCCCCCTCCCCTAACGTCTGTTGATGTCAGAGCGAGTCGCCCGGGGAACGGACCGGCAAGGGGCCGGAGTCCGGTGGGCGAGGGGTGAGAGGGAGTGGGGACATGGAGAACGGGCGTCTGGTCAAGGTGGTCGTGACGGTCGCGGCGGTCATCGCGGGTGTCGTGCTGGCAGCCGGTACCGCGGTGGCCGGCGGGACGACGGTGACGGCCGCGGCCGGTGGGACGACGGTCGTCGTGCAGACCGAGCCCTGGGACTGAGCGGCGGCCGGGTCAGGCCTCCTGCGGGAGCTCCGCGCCCGGTGCCCGCGACTCCTCGAGTTCGACCCGGAGCAGGTGCAGACGGTTCAGCAGGACGGCGCTGCCGGTCTCCTCGGCCAGGGCGAAGGCGGCGGCGAGGTCCTCGTCGGCCCGTTCGGCCCGACCGGCCCTCAGGCGGGCCTCGGCCAGACCCAGCAGGACGTAGGCCATGCCGAGCCGGTCGTGCTTGGCGCGGACGATCCCGGCGGCCTCGGTCAGGGCCTGCTCCGCCTCCGGCAGCCGCCCGGCCGCGAGCAGGGCCCGCCCCAGTCGGTGGAAGGCCTGGGCCGCGCCCCGGGTCGCGCCCAGCCCCCGGGCCAGCGCGACCGCCTCCCGGCCCAGGCGCACGGCCTCCTGCGGGTCCCCCGCGTCCAGGGTGATCTGGGCGAGGTTGTTGAGCGCGTGAGCCTGCGCGGAGAGGTCTCCGGCGGCCCGCAGCGCGGGCAGTGCCCCGTCCAGGAGCGCACGTGCCGCGCCCGCGTCGCCCCGCTGGCGGACCACGACGGCCAGCTTGCAGGCGTTCAGCGCGGCCCCGTAGACCTCGCCGCCGTCCCGCAGTACGGCGTCCGCCTCCTCCAGGAGCCGTACGGAGGCCTCCGACTCGCCCCGGTACAGCAGTGCGGCGCCCAGCTCGCCGAGCATCACGCCCTCGCCCTGGCGGTCCCCCGCGGCCCGGGAGGCCGCCAGGCCCTCCTCGCAGAGGCGGCGCCAGTCGTCGGTGTTGCTGCGGATCTCGCAGAAGCCGACGGTGGAGGCGGCCAGGTCCCAGGCGAGCGCGGCGAGTCCCAGCCGGGCGGACTGGGTGACGGCCGCCACCAGGCAGTGGCGTTCGGAGTCGAACCAGTCCAGCGGGCGGGCCAGCAGGTCGTCCAGGAGGTCCCGGTCGACGTGCGGACGGGGGGCCGGTCCGTGCACCACGGAGTGGTCGCCGCCGTACTCGCGGCGGTGGGCGGCCTCGGCGACGGTCAGCCAGCTGTGCAGCGCCCGGTCCCGGGCCGCCTCGGCGGCCGGGCGGTCGGGATCCTCCTGGGCGCGTTCGCGCGCGTAGAGGCGGAGCAGGCTCTGGAAGCGGTAGCGGTACTGGCCGGTGGCGTCCGGGCCGGAGACCTCCAGGAGGTGGGCGTCGGTGAGTTCGTCCAGGTACTGCTCGGCGGTCTCCACCGGGCAGTCCAGGAGGGCGGCGACGGCCCAGGCCGGCACGTCGGGGACGTCCAGCAGGGACAGTCGCCGGTACACGGAGGCGAGGACCGGCGACAGGCAGCCGTGGCTCAGTTCGAAGCTGGCCCGGACCCGGCTTCCGCCGATGCTGAGTTCGTCCAGGCGCCGGTGCTCGTCGGCGAGCCGGTCGGCGAGGCGGCGCACGGTCCAGTGGGGGCGGGTGGCCAGCCGTGCGGCCGCGATGCAGAGGGCGAGCGGCAGCCCGTCGCAGAGTTCGGCCAGCCGCGCCGTCTGGGCGGGGGAACCGGCGGTGCGGCCGCCGGTGACGATCCGGTCGAGCAAGGCGGTGGAGTCGGCCTGGTCCAGCACCCCGAGCGGCACCCGCACGGCGCCGTGCCGCAGCACCAGCTCGTCCATGTTCTCCCGGCTGGTGACGACCACGCAGCAGCCGCCGTTGGCCGGCAGCAGCGGGGCGACCTGCGCGAACGAAGAGGCGTCGTCCAGGACGAGGAGGACCCGGCGGCCGCGCAGCAGCCTGCGGTAGAGCGAGATCCGCGACGCCTCGCCGTCGGGCAGCCGGTCGTCGGCGCCGAGCGAGCGCAGCAGACGGCCCAGGACCTCGCCGGGGGTGGCGAGGTCCGAGCCCAGGTCCACGTGGAGGCAGCCGTCCGGGAAGGAGGCGGCCGCGCGGTGCGACCAGTGCACGGCCAGCGCGGTCTTGCCGATCCCGGCCACCCCGGTGACCAGGGCGACCCGGGGCGGCGCGCCGTCGGGGCGGCCGTCCAGCAGGGCGTCGAGGACCTCGGTCTCGCCGGAGCGGCCGGTGAAGGAGGGGATGTTGGGGGGCAGGTCGGACGGGGCGAGGGACAGGGCGGGGCGGCGGTCGGCGGGGGCCGCGAGAGGGGAGTCCGCGGGCTCGGTCTCCGGCTGGTCCTGCTGCTGGTCCCGCTGCCGGTCCTGCCGTTGGCCCTGCGGCTCCGGGTCCGCAACGGGTGCGGCGGGCGCGGCCGGTGCGAGGGCCGCGAAGGACTCGGGCACGGTCGTCGGGGCCGCGATGGCCGGGTCCTCGCGGAGGACGGCGTTGTGCAGCTCCCGCAGTGCGCTGCCGGGTTCGAGCCCCAGCTCGTCGACGATCAGCTGGTGCCCGGCGCGGAAGGTCTCCAGGGCGTCGGCGCGGCGGCCGGAGCGGTACTGGGCGAGCATCAGCGAGTGCCGGGTGCGCTCCCGCAGCGGATGCTCCCTGACCAGGGCCGCCAGTTCGGCGGTGAGCTCCTGGTGCCGGCCCAGGGCGAGCCGCAGTTCGGCGTGGCCGTCCAGCGCGGTCAGCCGCTGCTCCTCCAGCCAGCACGCCTCCTGCTCCAGCGCGTAGCCGGGCAGACCGTCCAGGGCGGGGCCCCGCCACAGGGCGAGGGCCCGCCGGTAGGCGTCCGCGGCCTCCGCCGGGCGGCCGGCGCCCGCCAGCGCGGAGACCTGCCCGGTCAGCGAGAGGAAGTCCACGAGGTCGAGTCCGTGGCCCTCGGTGCCGAGCCGGTACCCGGGGTGGGAGGTGACGATGACCTCGCCCTCGACGCCCGCCTCCCGGAACAGCTTGCGCAGCTGGGCGACGCAGATGGAGATCTGGGTCCGGGCGGTGGGCGGCGGCGAACCGTCCCAGACGGTCTCGGCGAGCTCGTCCACCGAGACCGTTCGGCCGTGCCGCAGCAGGAGCAGGGCGAGCACCGCACGCTGACGGGCCCCGCCGAGCCGGATCTCCCGGTCTTCGCAGGTCACCCGGAGTGTCCCGAGCAGACCGAACCGTATCGACGCCACCCCCGGGCCCTCCCCCTGAAAGTTGTCATGATCATAATCGGTGGGGCGCGGATTGGGCAGAGGAACGGACCGTCCGAATCGGGGGTACGGACCGCCGATAAGCAGCCGATATCAGGAGGATGCACCGCCCGCCTACGGTCGCTCCCCATGACGCACTTCCTGGAGACGACACTGCTCGGACCGGTCCGCATCCGGGCCGCGTCCGGGGACACGGAGAACGCGCTGGGCGGCGCGAAGCCCCGCACGGTCCTCGCCGCACTGCTGCTCGCCGAGGGACGGACCGTCCCCGACGGCCGCCTGATCCACGCCCTGTGGGGCGAACGCCCCCCGGCCCGCTCCGTCGCCCAGCTGCACACCTACGCCTCCCGGCTGCGCGCCCCGCTCGACGGGGCCGCCCGGCTGGAACGGGTGGGACGCGGCTACCGCCTGTCCACCGCCCCCGGACAACTGTCCTGCGACCACCACCTGTTCGCGGAGCGTGCCGCGCTCGGCGGCACGCTGCTGCGGCAGGGGGACGCGCGACGGGCCGCCGCCGTCCTGCGTTCGGCGCTCGACCTCTGGCAGGGCGAGGCCTTGGCCGACACCACCGAGCTGCTGGCCCAGGAGGAGCGCCCCTGGCTGGAGGAGGCCCGGCTGACGGCCCTGGAGGACCGGGCCGAGGCGGAGCTCGCCGCCGGGATGCCGCACGGCCTGGTCGCCGAACTGACCCGCCTGGTGGCCCGGTACCCGCTGCGGGAGCGGCTGCGCTGCCTGCTGATGACCGCCCAGTGCCGTGCGGGCCAGCCCGCGGCGGCCCTGCTCCAGTTCCACTCCGGCCGGGAACTGCTCGCCGACCGGCTGGGCGTCGGCCCCGGTCCGCTGCTCACCCGCACCTTCCAGCAGGCTCTGGCGGGTGAACTCGCCGCCTGAGCAGGACCGTTGACGCCTCTCAGCCGGGGATCAGGGCGAGTGCGGCCGGGGCGTCCGGCACGTGGGCGGGGTCTTCCAGCGCCGCCAGGACGGCGTCCACGGCCTCGTACGCCCACTCCGGGCAGCTCTCCCCGCCCGCCCGCCACAGCCAGAGGAGGGCGGCCCCGGCGTAGCAGAGCGCGTACCGGGCGGCGAAACGCCCGGCGGCAGGGCTCCCGGGGAGGTCCCCGAGCTCGGCCAGCTCCCAGTGCAGCCGGTCGGCGGCCCCGGTGAGCCGGTCCGCGCGGGAGGCCATCGCGCTCCCCGCCGACTCCCGGCTCAGCGCGGGCAGGGACTGCACCAGGGCGCAGCCGCGCCCGTCGTCCGCCCCGCCATCCGCCCCGCCATCCGCCTTATCGGCCGGGCCCGGGACTGCCGCCTCCCCGGGGAGTCCGGCCGCCGCGCGGAACAGGGCCCCACCGTCGGTCCGTTCGCCCGCGAAGCCGCGCACCAGCTGCGGAATCCGTTCCAGGAGGGCGGCGGGCGGCCCCTGAAGCACGGCGGAGGTCACCGCGGCCTGGCCGGGCAACAGCCGTACGGTGCCCGCGGCGTACTCGAATAAGGCGTCCCGCGCCGTCCCCATGCTCGCTCCTCCCACGGGCCCCGGGGTGCGGGGCCGAAGGACCAGCGTCGCGGAGAAGGCTGCACGGGTTCTGTATTTCCTCCGCACTCCCTGCTCCCTGCCTTCTCGGGCCGGTCCGCACCCGATGCCTCAGGGGGCGGGGACGGGGACGGCGGCGGTCAGGACGGCACCCTCCCCGGGCGCCGACTCGATGGTCAGGGTCCCGCCGAGCTGGCGCATCCGGGCCCGCATCGCCGGGACGCCGTGTCCGCGCCCGCCGGACGGGGCGCCGGGCAGGGCAGTGGGGTCGAACCCGTGCCCGTTGTCGGCCACATCGAGGACGACCTGGTCGTCGAGCCGGGTGAGGGTGAGCGCGGCGGTGGTGGCACCGGAGTGCTCCCGTACGTTGGCCAGCGCGCCCTGGGCGATGCGGAGCAGCGCGGACTGCACGCGTTCGGGCAGCGGGGCCAGGCGCCCGCCCGCGTCGATGTGGACGCGCACCGAGAGCCCCGCGCCGGACTCCCGTTCGGCGAGGGCGTGCAGCGCGGCGTCGAGGCCGCCGCCGTGGGCGAGGTCGGCGGGTGCGAGGTCGTGCACGAAGCGGCGGGCCTCGGCGAGGTTGAGCTCGGCGATGGACGCGGCGGTGCGGAGGTGACCGCGGGCCTTGGCCGGGTCGGTTTCCCAGGTCCGGTCGGCGGCCTGGAGCAGCATCTGCTGGCTGGACAGGCCCTGCGCGAGCGTGTCGTGGATCTCCATGGACAGCCGTTGGCGTTCGGCGAGGGTGCCTTCGCGGCGCTCGGTGGCGGCGAGCTCGCGGCGGGTGCGGACGAGGTCGCGGATGAGGGCGTGCTGGCGGACCGCCTGCCGCTGCATGTGGAGGAAGACCGCAGTGGTCAGCGCGGCGACGGCAGCCGGCCCGATCACCAGGTCGAGGTTGAAGCGGGGGGCCAGCGTCAGCTGCGCGAAGATCACGAAGAGCGTGAGGAAGGCGACGAGGACGTACGCGGCGACGGGCGGCAGCGTGCGCAGCACGGAGTAGAAGAGGGGAACCGCGACCCAGGCGAAGCTGGGCGCGAGAAGGACGAGGACGGCCCACGCGGTGACGACCATCCCGAGCCAGGCCAGCCGGGGGGCCGGAGGCCAGGGCACGCCTCCACGGCCCGGGTGCGCCTTGCCCTCCGTAGCCGGGCCCAGCAGGTAGAGGACGGCGAGCACGACGGCGAGGGCGATCACCCAGGGGGCGCGGGCCTCCTGGGTGTGCCGCTGAACGAAACGGACCATCGACGTGCCGATCAGCACGAAGAAGGTGACGCGCATGACCAGGGCCAGCCGCCGGTCGTCCGGATCGCTGCCGGAGTCGGAGGGATCGCTGGGGTCGGGCCGCACGTGCACCTCTTGACATCGGATCCCTGAACCGGACAAACAGTCACATTGTCGCCGACCGGGATCGTGCCGGGGTAAACCGATCGGATGACCCGCGTGTCCCCCCACCTACCCGCCGCACGCAGCCGGCCAGCCGACAGGTCGGGGCCGCCGCCGGGCCCAGGATGGATGTCAGAGCGGGGCGGCCGGAACGGACGGCGCCGCCCTCACCCCTCACCCCTCACCCCTCACCCCTCATCAAGGAGTCGGCACACATGAAGCAGGTCAAGATGGTCTCCCGGCGCACCCGTGCGATCACCGGCGGCGCCCTGGTCGCGGCCCTCGCCCTCGGCGGCTTCGGCGCCTACGCCGCCAGCGCCGCCCCGGCCCAGGCCCCGGCCCAGGCCCCGGCCGCCCAGGCCGGCGCGAAGACGGATGCCAAGAACAAGAACCTGACCCAGTCGACCCACCTGACCATCGACGCCGCCACGAAGGCCGCCCGGACGGCGCTCGACGCCGCGAAGAAGGAGAACCAGCGCGTCACCGTCGCAGTGGTGGACCGCAACGGCGACACCATCGTCACGCTGCGCGGCGACGGCGCCGGCCCGCAGTCCTACGAGGCCGCCCAGCGCAAGGCCTACACTGCCGTGTCCTGGAACGCCCCCACCTCCGTGCTGGCCGGCCGCCTCGCCCAGACCCCCGCCCTCAAGGACATCCCCGGCACCCTGTTCCTCGGCGGCGGCGCCCCGGTCACCGCGAAGAACGCCCCGATCGCGGGCATCGGTGTCGCGGGCGCACCCTCCGGCGACCTGGACGAGAAGTTCGCCCAGGCCGGTGTCGCGGCGCTGAACAAGTAGCGCCGGACGAGTCACGCCGGACACGCAACGGCCCCCACCCGAGGCGTGCGTACGAGGACGATGACGATGACGATGACGGCCCTGGCCGCGCTACGCGCCCTGACCCACCCGAGGAGCACCCTCATGACACCTGCCGACCGAGCCCTGCTGGCTGCCGCCGGCGAGGGCGACGCCGACGCCGTGAGCGCGGCACTCGCCGCCGGCGCCGGCATCGAGGCCCACGACGAACACCGCCGCACCCCGCTCCTGCTCGCCGCCCTCGGCGACCACGTGGCGGCGGCCCAGGTCCTCGTCGCCGCCGGCGCCGACCCGAACGCCCAGGACGATCGCGACGACAGCCCCTGGCTGGTCACCGGTGTCACCGGCAGCGTCCGCATGATGCGCACCCTGCTCCCGGCCCGCCCGGACCTCACCCGGCGCAACCGCTTCGGCGGCATCGCCCTGATCCCCGCCGCCGAACGCGGCCACGTCGACTACGTGCGGGCCCTGCTCCGGGAAACCGACATCGACGTCGACCACGTCAACCGGCTCGGCTGGACCGCACTGCTCGAAGCCGTCATCCTCGGCGACGGCGGCCGCGCGCATCAGGAGATCGTGGAACTGCTCATCACCGCCGGCGCGACGGCGCACCTTCCGGACGGCGACGGCGTGACCGCGCTCGAACACGCGGAACGCCGCGGATTCACCGGGATCGCCGGCCTGCTCAGGTCCGTGCGCCAGGCAGGGCGCTAAGCCGGGCGCGGTCAGCCGTGGTTGACCGGGAGTGAAGATCACGCCCTGCAGGAGAGAAGTGTGGCGCGCCTCGAACGGCTACTCGACCTTACGGAGGCAAACCTGCCAGTCCCCGGCCGGGTCGTCCACGTGGTCGAGCTTCCAGGGCTCTCCCCGGACCGAGAAGGTGTCGCCCGGCTCAAGGGTGTACTTCCGCTCCTCTCCGTCGTCCACCACCAGGCGGACCGTGAGGGGAAAACCAGGACGGGATTCCACCCGGATCACGCCGAAGAAGGCGAGGGCGGTTGGCGTCGGAACTCCACGCAAGACAAAGATCTCAGTAGTCACCTGATCACTCCAAGGTGGTGTATCGGGGCCGGATGTTGGCCTTGAACTGTGAAATTGTCAGGGGCTCGGGATGGTTCCTGTTCCAAGGATTGCGCAGGTGAATCCTTCCCCGGTCGTCCACTCTGGTCACTTCATACGCATGGGCCGGTTCCAGATCGTGCGACAGTGGGCCACCGATCTCCTTCTCGGAATGCGTACCGACCAGCACGGGCTTGTCTTCGGCGAGCCGCTGCCTGAGATCCCCCATGAGCTGCTTGTCGGGACTGACCCCGTAGCGGTCGTACTGTTGGGGAAAATCCCAAACGGCTGCGGGCCGGCCGGTAAGTTGAGTGAGAAGTTCAGCACGGCCCGAAGCGCCGCCCCCCTGGTCAAGCCGGACGTAGCCCTCGGGGACCACAGAGGCCCCCCGCATCTTCTGCCCCTCGGCCCATCGGTCGCGACGCTCTTCGCTCCAGGCCTGATCGCTACCCGCGATCGCCTTCTCCAGTACGGGCGCCCACGCCACCCCGGTGGCCGCGGAGTCCGCGAAGGCAGGTCGGTCAGGGCTGGAGTCGAAGACCGGGAGGTCGGGCTGTCAGCCTTGATTGACCGGGAGGACGTCCGGGGAGAGGGCGCCCGCCTGGGCGGAGGCCGAGGTCATCTGCTTGCGGTGGTGGCGCCGGCACAGGACCTCGTAACCGATCTCCTCCGCCGGGCGGTTCACGTCGCCGACCACGACCTGGGCGCCCTCGACGACCATCTCCCCGCCCACCGTGCGGGCGTTGTGCGTGGCGCGGGCCCCGCACCAGCACAGGGCTTCGACCTGGAGCTGCTCCAGCCGGTCCGCCAGCTCGATCAGGCGCTGGGAGCCGGGGAAGAGCTTGGTGCGGAAGTCGGTCGTGATGCCGAAGGCAAAGACGTCGAGGCCGAGGTCGTCGACGATGCGGGCCAGCTGGTCGATCTGGTCGGGCGCCAGGAACTGGGCCTCGTCCACGATCACGTAGTCCGCCTTGCCGCCCTTGGAGAGCTGGGCGACCAGGTACGCGTACAGGTCCATGCCTTCCGGCGCCTCGATCGCCTCCGTCACCAGGCCGAGGCGGGAGGAGAGCTTGCCCTCCCCCGCCCGGTCGTCACGGGTGAAGATCACGCCCTGCAGGCCACGCGCATCGCGGTTGTGGGCGATCTGGAGAGCCAGGGTGCTCTTTCCGCAGTCCATCGTTCCGGAGAAGAACACCAGCTCGGGCATGGGGAGTACAGGGCCTTTCGAAGGGAGGGGAAGGGGGGACGGCTGCGGCGTCAGGACCGGATCTCGAGCAGCGGGACGAGCTGTTCGGCCGGGGTCATGGAGCCGTGCATGCCCGCGAGGGCCGATTCGTTGGGCTCGGCGCGGGAGGCGGTGATCGCCACGTCGGCCTGGGCGGCGGCGATCACGTCGCCGATGCGGCCGAGGACCCGCTCGTCGCATTCGCCCGGTGCCCCGAACCAGCCCAGGTCCAGGGCTTCCGCCCGGCTCGCGACCCAGAAGCGGTCGCCGAGCACCTCGCGCCAGACGGTCAGGACGTCGGCCTCGGCGCCCGGTACGGCGTACACGTGCCGGGCCCGGCCCTCGCCGCCCAGCAGGGCCACGCCCGCGCCGAGTTCCCAGTCGTCGTCGTAGTCGATGCGGGAGTCCTCGTCGAAGGGGACGTCCACCATGCCGTGGTCGGCGGTCACGTACAGCGCGGTGCGCGGCGGCAGTTGCTCCGCGAGTCGTTGCACCAGCCGGTCCACGTACATGAGCTGGCCGCGCCAGGCGTCGGAGTCGACGCCGTGCCGGTGGCCGGCCCCGTCGAGCTCGCTGTAGTACGTGTACACGAGCGAGCGGTCGCCGGCCGCGAGCCGCTCGGCCGCGAGGTCCATGCGCTCCTCGCCGGTCATCCGGCCGAGGAAGGTGCCGCCGCTCAGCGCGACCTTCGTGAGCGGGGTGGTCTGGAAGGCCGGCGAGGACACCTGCGCCGTGGCCACCCCGGCCGCGTCCGCCTGCTGGAAGACGGTGGGGTACGGCTGCCAGGGCTTGGGCGGGGTCCACGGGTGCCAGCGGAGCTGGTTCATCAGTTCGCCGGTGGCGGGATTGCGCACGGTGTAGCCGGGCAGGCCGTGCCGTGCGGGCGGCAGGCCGGTGCCGACGGAGGCCAGCGACGTGGCGGTGGTCGCCGGGAAGCCCGCGGTGATCGGGCGGCCGGTGCCGCCGCGCGAGCTGCCGAGCAGCGAGGTGAGGTACGGGGCCTCGTCCGGGTGGGCCTTGATCTGCTCCCAGCCCATGCCGTCGACGAGGAACACGCAGTTCCGGTCGGCCGGGGTCAGCTCGGCGATCGAGGCTTCGAAGCCGGGTACGCCCTGGCCGGCCACGAGGGTGGGCAGCAGGTCGGCGAGCGAGCCGGTGCCGTAGTGCGGCACCGGGGCTCCGGCCAGGTCCAGCAGCTCGGGCTCGTCCTGCCAGCTCTGCGCGGCGGGGTACGACGCCATCAGCGGGCGGGGGTGGAGGTGGCCGCTGTCGCTTCGGAGAGCGCCTGGGCGAAGACCAGGGTCTGGCGGACCGCCTCGGGGCCGTCGCCGGCTTCGCTGACGCGCAAGCTGAGGTCGTCCGCGGTGGAGTTCCCGGTGTAGCCGTGGTCGGCGTCGCAATTGGCGTCGCCGCAGGCGGCGGGCTCCAGGTCGATGCGCGAGACCGCGCCCCAGCCGATGGTCAGGACGACCTCGCGGGGCAGGGTGCCGGGGGTGTAGGACTCCGGGTTGGCGACGACGCGGCTGAGCACCACGGAGGAGATGCTGGCCAGCTTGACCGACTCCGTGGAGGTGGTCGCGTACGGGGAGGGGGACCCGGCGTCGGCGGCCTGCTCGTCGGTGTGGCTGACGATGAAGCGGTTGCCGGTCAGGACCAGCACGGTGACGTGCCGGCGCACCTCGTTGGAGTCGAAGGTCGTCTCCTGGTGGACCAGGTACGACGAAATCGGCTCGCCGCCCACCGCGGCCTCCACGGCCTCGGCCACGAGGGCCGGGTAGTAGCCGCTGCGCTCGATCGCCGTGCGCAGCCCCTGGGTCGTCGTACCGGATTTCGCCATGAGGTCCATCCTAAGGCCCGTATGGGGCACCTCGGCCGCCCTGGGGCCCGTCCCCGGACCTCAGTAGCTGGGCAGGGTCCGCGGGCCGAGGTCGCCGCGGGCGGGCGGGTGGGCGACGCGGACGCTCGCGCTGAGCACGGACAGCCCCTCGGTGGCGACGACGACGGGCTCCAGGACGACCCCGACCACCTCGGGGTGGTCGTCGACGAGGCGGGAGAGCCGCAGGAGCAGCTCCTCCAGGGCGGGGGTGTCCACGGGGTCGCTGCCGCGCCAGCCGAAGAGCAGCGGTGCGGTGCGGATCGAGCGGATCAGGCTCGCCGCGTCCTTGTCGGTGGCGGGAACCAGCCGGTGGGCGGTGTCGCCGAGCAGTTCGGAGGCGACCCCGGAGAGCCCGAACGACAGTACGGCGCCGGCGGCGGGGTCGATGACGGAGCGGATCACGGTGTCGACGCCCCGGGGGACCATCGACTGGACCACCGGGAGCAGCTCCTGCGGCTTGCCCAGCGCGTGGGTCAGCTCCTCGTACGAGCGGCGCAGCTCGGCCTCGGTGGTGAGGTCGAGGCGGACCCCGCCGAGGTCGGCGCGGTGGCGCAGGTGCGGGGCGGTGGTCTTGAGCGCGACGGGGTAGCCGAGGACCGCGGCGGCGCGGACCGCGGCGTCCGCGCTGGGGGCCGGGAGGGTGGAGAGCACGCGGATCCCGTACCGGGCGAGCAGCTCGCGGGCATCGGGGTCGTCCAGGGTCGCCACCTCCTCCTCCCCCACGCCGGCCAGCAGGCGGGCGATCTGCCCGGCGGCCCCGGCCTCGTCGATGTCCTCGAACTCGGGCACCTGCCCGACCTCGGCGATGCCCCGGCGCCACTGCCCGTAGCGGACGGCTTCGGCGACCGCTTTGACGGCCCGCTCGGCGGCGGGATAGCTGGGGATCCGGGCGGTTCCGGGAGCGGGCGCGGCCGGGCTCCCCGCGGCGCCGGAGGCCGGCTCCGGCTCGGCGGCGGGGGGCGCGGGCGGCGCGGGGGCGGACACGGCGGCGGCAGCGGACACGGAGGCGGAGGCCGGGTCCCGGTCCGGGGCGGCCCCGGAGGCCAGGGCCGCAAGGGCCGTCGCGGGGGTCGGCAGCGTGGCGGGCGGCGCGGCCGCGAAGGCCGTCGCGGCGTCCGGTGCCGTGGCCGGTGCCGTGGCCGCCGAGAGGGCCTCCGCCAGGGCGCCCAGCTCCACGTGGACCACGGCGACGGGCTTGCCCGGATGCCCGGCGGCGGCCGCACGCAGGGCTTCGGCCAGGTCGTCGGCGAGCGCGTGCTCGCTCACCCACGGGATCGCGGTGACGACGACGGCGTCGGTGTCCGGCGAGGCCAGCGCCGCGGAGACGGCCGTGCGGAAGTCCTCCGGCGAGGCGGCCGTGGTCAGGTCGAGCGGCGCCAGCGGCCGCAGCCCCTCCGTCAGGCAGGCGTCGTAGGTGAGGACCCCGAGCGATTCGGAGTTTCCGAGGATGGCCACCCGCGGCCCGGCCGGCACGGGCTGCGAGGCCAGCAGCAGGCCGACGTCCACCAGGTCGGTGACCGTATCGACCCGGATGACGCCGGCCTGTCGCAGCAGCTCCGAGACGGTCGCCTCGGGCAGCCGCGTGCCGGGGACCACGTGTCCGGCGGGGGTGTGCCGTCCTCCCTTGGCGACGACCACCGGCTTGACGGCCGCGGTGCGCCGGGCGAGCCGGGTGAACTTCCTCGGGTTGCCCAGGGTCTCCAGGTACATGAGCGCGACGTCGGTGGCCTCGTCGTCGTACCAGTACTGGAGGATGTCGTTGCCGGAGACGTCGGCCCGGTTCCCGGCGGAGATGAAGGAGGACAGCCCCTCCCCGCGCCGCAGCAGCCCCGAGAGCAGCGCGATGCCGATCGCCCCGGACTGGGTGAAGAGGCCGACCCTTCCGCGCGCGGGGGCCGGAGCGGGGGCCAGGGAGGCGTTCAGCTCCACCTCGGGGGCCGTGTTGATCACCCCGAAGGCGTTCGGCCCGATCAGCCGCATCCCGTACGAGCGCACTTGCCGCACCAGTTCGCGCTGGCGGGCCAGGCCCTCGGCCCCGCTCTCCCCGTATCCGGCGGACAGGACGACCAGTCCCTGCACCCCGTGTTCGCCGCAGGCGGCGACCGCGTCCGGGACCCGGTCCGCCGGGACCGCGATGACGGCGAGGTCGACCGGGGCGCCGACGGCGCCGAGCGTGGGGTAGGCCCGTACGCCGTCGAGCAGATCGCGGGTGACGGCCTCGTTGACGGCGTAGAGGTGGCCGTGGAAGCCGCTGTCGCGCAGGTTGCGCAGGGCCGCCGCGCCCACGCCCGCGAGGGAGCGGCTGACTCCGATCACCGCCACCGAGCCGGGGGCCAGCAGCCGCTGGACGGAGCGGGCCTCGGCGCGCTGTTCGCGGGCGCGCTGGACGGCGAGGGACTCGGCGGTCGGTTCGAGGTCGAGGGTGAGGTGGACGGAGCCGTCCTCGAAGCTGCGCTTCTGCTGGTAGCCGGCGTCGGTGAACACCTTGATCATCTTGCTGTTGGCGGGCAGCACCTCGGCCGCGAAGCGGCGGATCCCGCGTTCGCGGGCCACCGCGCCGATGTGCTCGAGCAGGGCGGAGGCGACTCCGCGGCCCTGGTGCGCGTCCTGGACGAGGAAGGCGACCTCGGCCTCGTCGGAGGGTCCGGTGGCCGAGCGGCCGTCGGCGCCGATCCGGTCGTAGCGGACGGTGGCGATGAACTCGCCGCCGATCATCGCGGCGAGGCCGACACGGTCCACGTAGTCGTGGTGCGTGAAGCGGTGCACGTCGCGGTCGGAGAGCCGGGGGTAGGGGGCGAAGAACCGGTAGTACTTGGACTCGTCCGAGACCAGCTCGTAGAAGCTGACCAGCCGGCCCGCGTCCTCGGTGGTGATGGGCCGGATCCGGGCCGTTCCGCCGTCACGAAGGACCACGTCGGCTTCCCAGTGGTCCGGGTACGAGGGGTCGGACTCGGTCGTCATGGGGTCACCTTAAGGCTCGAACGGTTCGAGTGGCCTGGGCGCGGCGCACCGGGCAGGCTGACTCGAACCAGGGCAAGCTGGGGTAGGTCGAATGGCGGGAAACTCGGGCCGAAGGTCGGTTCGACCATTCCGGACGCCGTGAGAGACTGGTCTAGACAACCGTAAGAACCTGAAGGGCATCACCATGGCAGAGCGCCGCGTCAACGTCGGCTGGGCCGAGGGCCTGCACGCTCGTCCCGCCTCGATCTTCGTCCGCGCGACGACCGCTTCCGGCGTCCCGGTGACCATCGCGAAGGCCGGCGGCGACCCCGTCAACGCCGCCTCCATGCTGGCGGTTCTGGGCCTGGGTGCCCAGGGCGGCGAGGAGATCGTCCTCTCCTCCGAGGCCGACGGCGCCGAGGCCGCGCTCGACCGCCTCGCGAAGCTGGTCGCCGAGGGGCTCGAGGAGCTTCCCGAGACCGTCTGACCCTTCGGGTTCGACCCGCGGGACTCGCAGACTCGCAGGACTTGCACGGCGAAGCCGTTGCCCCCGACCGCCAGGGTCGGGAGCAACGGCTTCGCTGCGTTTCGCGCGGGAATCGGGAATCCGGCCGGCCCGCGGGTTCATCGGTTCGTCCGTGCGGGCGGAAATTCGGAAATGCGCACACCAATATTCCGGCACACCGAATCCGGCGGACCCGAATCCGGTGGACCAGATTCCAGTGGATCCAATTCCGGTGGACCCGATTTCGGTGGACCCGATTTCGGCGGCAGAACAAAGCGCAGGGCGCAGGGCGTCAATCACCCGCCCGGATATCCCACCTTTGTATACGGGGTTTGTTAATGCGGAACGCTTGCCGTGTTTACGGCAGGTTGCAAAGTCCTCACGCGCAGCCGATGAGCCCCCGCCGCCCGGTCCACGTGCACCGCGGTCAGCGCCCGGGCCCGCTCGGCGTCGCCCCGGGCCACCGCGTCCACGATCGCGCCGTGCTCCGCCCAGGACTCCACGGGCCGCACCGGGGCCTCCACCACGTACATCCACGCCACCTTGTGGCGCATCTGGGTGAGCAGTGCGATCAGCCCGGGGCTGCCCGAGGCCTGGGAGAGCGTCTCGTGGAACCAGCCGCCCAGGGAGCGCAGGTCCTCCCCCTGCCCCCTCCTGGCCCGCTCCTGGCCCAGCCTGACCAGGCCGCGCAGCACCTTGAGGTGAGCCTCGCTGCGCCGTCTGGCCGCCCGGGCGGCCGCGAGGGGCTCCAGGAGCATCCGCAGCTCCAGGAGGTCGGCCGCCTCCTGTTCGGTCGGCTCGGCCACGCAGGCGCCGGCGTGCCGCCTGGTGGTCACGAACCCCTCGGACTCCAGCGTGCGCAGCGCCTCGCGCACCGGGACGCGCGAGACTCCGTACCGGCGGGCCAGCACTTCCTCGGTCAGCCGGCCGCCGGGCCCGAACACCCCGGAGACGATGTCTTCGCGGATCGCTGTGCATACCGTGTGCGCGGGAATACGCAAGACCGGACCTCCGCCTTTTTCGTATGGCTGTGCGCGTCGCAACTCTATTGCAACACACGATAATTTCCGAGAGCGGCCGGAAATACGAAACATTCACACGGCGCGGAGCACGAAGCCCTCGGCGAGAAGGCCGCGGCGAGATGCACGAAGGCCCCGGCTCGAAGAGAGCCGGGGCCTTCGCGGAAGACGTGCGGTGGGGCGAGCCGGTCAGACGGTGACGCCGTGCGAGCGCAGGTACGTGACCGGGTTGATGTCCGAACCGTAGTCGGCGCCGGTGCGGGCCTCGAAGTGCAGGTGCGGGCCGCTGGAGTTGCCGGTGGAGCCCGACAGGCCGATCTTCTGGCCCGGGGTGACCTGCTGGCCGACGGAGACGCTCAGCGAGGACATGTGGCCGTACTGGGTGTACGTGCCGTCGGCGTGCTTGATGACGACGTTGTTGCCGTAGGCGCCGCCGTAGCCCGCCTCGACCACGGTGCCGAGGCCCACGGCGTGCACCTCGGTGCCGGAGGCGGCGTGGAAGTCGATGCCGGTGTGGCTGCCGGAGGACCACATGCCGCCACCCGCGTGGTACTGGGTGCTGACGTAGGTGTTGTCGAGCGGCGACACGAAGGTGTTGAGGCGCTTGCGCTCCTCTTCGCGGGCGGCGCGCTCGGCGGCCTCGCGCTCGGCCTTGGCCTGCGCTTCGGCCTTCGCCTTGGCCTCGGCGGCCCGCTGCCGTGCGTCGGCCTCGGCCTGCGCCTTGGCGGCGGCGGCATCGGCCGCGCGCTGCTGGGACTGGGCCTGGGCCTCGACGTCACCGGCGAGCTCGTCGGCCACGACGATGGTGTTGAGGGCGCCGGTGTCCTCGACGGAGGGGGAATGGTCCGCGGCGAACGCGGGACCGGCCAGGGAGCCTACGACGCCGGTGGCGGCGAGGGCGGCTATGCCGGCGTAGCCGGCGGTCCTGCGGCTCATACGGCTCGAACCACGGTGCTTGCCGGCGGCACTACTGCCAAACGCCATGAAGGGGCTGATCCTTTCCTTCCCTCTCGCCTACCGGGTTAGCTGACGGGTTCGGAGCAGGAAGGTCTCCTACGGGCCCCCTCTTGCGAGGCGGTCCGATTCACCCCAGGGACACAAGTGGGTCCCCGGCTCCCCAGGCTCGCGCCTGACGGGGACTCGGCGATCGCTGTCCGGTGCCGCGGACGCGGCGGTTACAACTGACGAACAGCACGGCCGACGCTAGGCGGATCATCAGCCAATCACCAAACAGACACGCCCTTTTGTTGCGTACGCCACACCGCATACAAGCAACCACAGCACTAAACGGACAATGCAGACGAAAGGAGCCCTGGCGGACAATCCACCAGGGCTCCTTGCCCGAGACCCATGTACGGGAGGTCAGTTGGCGACCCGCCGGCAGTCAACGGACGGTCAGTTGGTGACCACGGTCACTTCGCCGATCCCGAGGGCCCGCACCGGCTCCTCGATCTGCGAGGCGTCACCGACCAGCACGGTGACCAGCCGGTCCACCGGGAAGGCGCTGACGACCGCCGAAGTGGCCTCAACGGTCCCGGTTTCGGCGAGCCGCGCGTACAACTGCGCCTGGTAGTCGTCCGGGAGCTCCTGCTCCACCTGGTCGGCGAGCGTGCCCGCGACGGAGGCCGCCGTCTCGAACTTCAGCGGGGCCACCCCCACCAAGTTCTGCACGGCCACGTCCCGTTCGGCGTCGGTCAGGCCGCCCGCCGCGAGGGTGCGCAGCACCGTCCAGAGGTCGTCCAGGGCCGGGCCGGTGTTCGGGGTGTCCACCGAGCCGCTGATGGCGAGCATCGAGGCGCCCTTGCCGTCGGCGGTGGAGCGCAGCACCTGGCCGAAGGCGCGCACGCCGTACGTGTACCCCTTCTCCTCGCGCAGCACCTTGTCCAGCCGGGAGGTGAGGGTGCCGCCCAGGCAGTACGTGCCGAGCACCTGGGGTGCCCAGACCCGGTCGTGCCGGTCGGCGCCGATGCGGCCGATCAGCAACTGCGTCTGGACCGCGCCGGGCCGGTCCACGATGACCACGCGGCCCGTGTCGTCGGCGGTGATCGGCGGGACCGGGCGCGGGGCGGTGGTGTCACCGGTCCACGCGCCCAGGGTGTCGGCCAGGACGGCGTCCAGGTCGATTCCGGTCAGATCGCCGACGACCACCGCGGTGGCGGTCGCGGGGCGCACGTGGGCCTCGTAGAAGGCGCGTACGGCCGCGGAGTCGATGCGGGCGACCGTCTCCTCGGTGCCCTGGCGCGGGCGGGACATCCGCAGGGAGGCCGGGAAGAGCTCCTTCGAGAGCTGCTTGGCGGCGCGGCGCTGCGGGTTGGCGCTCTCGTGCGGGATCTCGTCGAGCCGGTTGCGCACCAGCCGGTCGACCTCGGCGTCGGCGAAGGCCGGCGCGCGCAGCGCCTCGGCGACCAGGCCCAGCGCCTTGTGCAGGCGGGAGGCCGGGACCTCCAGGGAGACCCGCAGGCCGGGGTGGTCGGCATGTGCGTCGAGGGTGGCGCCGCAGCGCTCCAGTTCGGCGGCGAAATCCTCCGCGGAGCGCTTGTCGGTGCCCTCGGACAGGGCGCGGACCATGATCGTGGCCACTCCGTCGAGGCCCTCGGGCTCCGCGTCGAGCGGGGCCGCGAGGTTGATCTCGACCGCGACCACCTGCTGGCCCGGCCGGTGGCAGCGCAGCAGGGTCAGGCCGTTGGCCAGTGCCCCGCGCTCGGGGGCCGGGAAGGCCCACGGCTGCGGCTCGCCGGCCTCGGGGCGCGGGTGGAAGGTCATCGTGACGGCTGCGGTGTCGCTCACTGCTCCGCCCCCTCGTTCTCGTCGCTCGCGTCGGTCTCTTCGATGTCATCCGCGGCGATGGGCTCGTAGACGAGCACCGCGCGGTTGTCGGGGCGCAGTCGGGCCGCGGCCACGGCCTGCACCTCCTCGGCGGTGATGTCGAGGACGCGCTGGACGGCGGTCAGGGCGAGCTGCGGGTCGCCGAACAGCACCGCGAAGCGGCACAGTTCGTCGGCGCGGCCCGCCACCGTGCTCAGCCGGTCCAGCCACTCGCGCTCCAGCTGGGCCTGCGCGCGCTCCATCTCCTCGGCCGTCGGGCCCTCGGCGGCGAACCGCGCGAGCTCCTCGTCGACGGCCGCCTCGATGGCGGTCACCTCGACCCCGCTGGAGGTCTTGACGTCCAGCCAGCCCAGCGAGGGCGCGCCGGCGAGGCGCAGCATGCCGAAACCGGCCGCTACGGCGCTCTGGTCGCGGCGCACCAGGCGGTTGTGGAGCCGGGAGGACTCGCCGCTGCCCAGGACCGTCAGCGCCACGTCGGCGGCGTCGCATTCACGGGTGCCGTCGTGCGGGAGCCGGTAGGCCGCCATCAGCGCACGGGCCGGGACCTCCTCGACGACCTCCTCGCGCAGCTGCTCCCCCATGATCTCGGGCAGCGAGCCGTCGCGCGGCGGCTGCTTGCCGTCGTGGCCGGGGATGGTGCCGAAGTACTTCTCGACCCAGGCGAGCGTCTTCTCGGGGTCGATGTCGCCGACGACCGAGAGCACCGCGTTGTTGGGCGCGTAGTACGTACGGAAGAACGTGCGCGCGTCCTCCAGGGACGCGGCGTCCAGATCGGCCATGGAACCGATCGGGGTGTGGTGGTACGGGTGGCCCTCCGGGTAGGCCAGCGCCGTCAGCTTCTCGAAGGCCGTGCCGTACGGGACGTTGTCGTACCGCTGGCGGCGCTCGTTCTTGACGACGTCCCGCTGGTTCTCCATGGACTCGTCGTCCAGGGCGGCCAGCAGCGAGCCCATCCGGTCGGCCTCCAGCCACAGCGCGAGCTCCAGCTGGTGGGTCGGCATCGTCTCGAAGTAGTTGGTCCGCTCGAAGCTGGTGGTTCCGTTGAGGGAGCCGCCGGCCCCCTGGACCAGTTCGAAGTGGCCGTTGCCGGAGACGTTCTGCGAGCCCTGGAACATCAGGTGCTCGAAGAGGTGAGCCAGGCCCGTACGTCCCTTGACTTCGTGGCGCGAGCCGACGTCGTACCAGAGGCAGACCGCGGCGACCGGGGTCAGGTGGTCCTCGGACAGCACCACGCGCAGGCCGTTGGCCAGCCGGTGCTCGGTCGCTGTGAGGCCGCCGGAGCCTGCGTGAGCTGTGGCCGTGTGACCCATGGGCATGTGGTCCCTTCGATCGCGATGCAGAGATTCCTGTCAGACCTGCCACTGTATGCAAGCGTGTCGGGGCGCGGAGAAGTTCCCGGCCCAGTCCTGGGTCGGAGTCGGCGTTGTCGGTGCCTCGGGCCACAATGGTCCGCGTCACCCCTGTCCGAAACCGCCCGCCCCCGTCCCAGCCCAGTCCCATCCCCACCCCGTGAGAGCTCAGCTCATCCCGATTCTTGGTTAAGGAGCCGCGCAGCGATGGCCCGCCGCAGCACGAAGACCCCGCCGCCGGAGGATTTCGAGGAGAAGATCCTCGACATCGACGTCGTCGACGAAATGCAGGGCTCCTTCCTCGAGTACGCGTACTCGGTGATCTACTCCCGCGCCCTGCCCGACGCCCGCGACGGCATGAAGCCGGTCCACCGGCGCATCGTCTACCAGATGAACGAGATGGGCCTGCGCCCCGACCGCGGCTACGTGAAGTGCGCCCGTGTCGTCGGCGAGGTCATGGGCAAGCTGCACCCGCACGGCGACGCGTCGATCTACGACGCCCTCGTGCGCATGGCGCAGCCCTTCTCCATGCGGCTCCCGCTGGTCGACGGCCACGGCAACTTCGGCTCGCTCGGCAACGACGACCCGCCGGCCGCGATGCGGTACACCGAGTCGAAGATGGCCGACGCCGCCTCGCTGATGACGGACGGGATCGACGAGAACACCGTCGACTTCGCCGCGAACTACGACGGCCAGGAGCGCGAACCGGTCGTCCTGCCGGCGGCGTACCCGAACCTGCTGGTCAACGGCGCGTCCGGGATCGCGGTGGGCATGGCCACCAACATGGCCCCGCACAACCTCGGCGAGGTCATCGCGGCCGCCCGCCACCTGATCCGCTACCCGGAGGCGGACCTGGAGGCGCTGATGCGCTTCGTACCGGGTCCCGACCTGCCCACCGGCGGCCGGATCGTGGGCCTCTCGGGCATCAAGGACGCCTACGAGAACGGCCGCGGCACCTTCCGGATCCGCGCCACGGTGGCCCTGGAGGACGTGACCCCGCGCCGCAAGGGGCTGGTCGTCACCGAACTGCCCTTCACGGTCGGTCCCGAGAAGGTCATCGCGAAGATCAAGGACCTGGTCGGCTCCAAGAAGCTCCAGGGCATCGCGGACGTCAAGGACCTCACGGACCGCTCGCACGGCCTGCGCCTGGTCATCGAGATCAAGAACGGCTTCCACCCCGAGGCCGTGCTGGAGCAGCTGTACAAGCTGACGCCGATGGAAGAGACCTTCGGCATCAACAACGTCGCGCTGGTCGACGGGCAGCCGCTGACGCTCGGCCTCAAGGAGCTGCTGGAGGTCTACCTCGACCACCGCTTCGAGGTCGTGCGCCGGCGCAGCGAGTTCCGCCGCGGCAAGCGGCAGGGCCGCCTGCACCTGGTCGAGGGCCTGCTCGTGGCGCTCCTCGACATCGACGAGGTCATCCGGATCATCCGGGACAGCGACAACTCCGCGCAGGCCAAGGAGCGCCTGATGGAGCGCTTCTCGCTGAGCGAGATCCAGACCCAGTACATCCTGGACACCCCACTGCGCCGGCTCACCCGCTTCGACCGGATCGAGCTGGAGTCCGAGCGCGACCGGCTGGCCGGCGAGATCGACGAGCTGACCGGGATCCTCGACTCCGACAGCGAGCTGCGCAAGCTCGTATCGGCGGAACTGGCCGCGGTCTCGAAGAAGTTCGGCACGGAGCGCCGTACGGTGCTGCTCGAGTCGGCGGGGACGCCGGTCGCGGCGGTGCCGCTGGAGGTCGAGGACACCCCGTGCCGGGTGCTGCTGTCCTCCACCGGGCTGCTCGCCCGCACGCCGAACGCCGACCCGCTCCCCGAGGAGGAGGGCGGCGCCCGCGCCAAGCACGACCTGATCGTCTCGCAGGTCGCCGCCACCGCGCGGGCGGACGTCGGCGTGGTCACCTCGTACGGGCGGCTCCTGCGGCTGGCGGTGATCGACCTGCCGCAACTGCCCGACACCCACGCCGCGCCGAACCTGGCGGGAGGCGCCCCGGTCACGGAGTTCCTCTCCGCGCTGGAGCCCGACGAGAAGGTCATCTGCCTGACCTCGCTGGACGAATCCGGGCAGGGTCTGGCGCTCGGCACCGAGCAGGGCGTGGTCAAGCGGGTCGTGCCGGACTATCCGGCCAACAAGGACGAGCTGGAGGTCATCACCCTCAAGGACGGTGACCGGATCATCGGAGCGGTCGAGCTGCGCACGGGCGAGGAGGACCTCGTCTTCGTCACCGACGACGCCCAGCTGCTGCGCTACCCCGCGGGCCAGGTCCGCCCGCAGGGCCGCCCCGCGGGCGGCATGGCGGGCATCAAGCTCGCGGACGGCGCCAAGGTGATCCACTTCTCGGCGGTGGATCCGGCGCGCGAGGCCGTGGTGTTCACGGTGGCGGGCTCGCACGGGACGCTGGACGACTCGATGCAGTCCGGGAAGCTGACCCCGTTCGACCAGTACCCGCGCAAGGGCCGGGCAACCGGCGGCGTGCGCTGCCAGCGCTTCCTGAAGGGCGAGGACATCCTGCTGCTGGCCTGGGCGGGCACGTCCCCGGTCCGCGCGGCGGCGGCGAACGGCACTCCGGCCCTGCTGCCGGCCGTCGACCCGCGCCGTGACGGCTCGGGCACGGCGCTGCCGTCCGTGGTCGCGGCGCTGGCGGGTGCGGCGCTGTAGGAAGGCCGCAGGCAGTACGGGGCCATTCGGGTGGTACGTCCGTGGGACGTACCACCCGAATGGCGACTAGTGTTTTCCCTCTTGGCACTGGTGGGTGGGGCGGGAGAACAGAGCTGATGAGCCGTCGATCGAGCAGCGGACTGATCGGGAACTGGGCGGAGGCGCAGCGCCGGCATCAGCAGACGCAGCTGATCCAGCAGCGCGAGGCCGATCGCCGGCAGCGGGCGTACGAACGGGACGTGGCCCGGGGGCAGCGCGAACAGCAGGCCGCCTACAAACAGCACCGCGAGGCCGAGGCACGGCGTGCAACCGAGCAGCTCGACGCCCAGGTCGCGGCCCTGCAGGGGCTGTTGGCCGCGGGTTGCCGGGCTCCGGCGTTCCGGCTGGCCGCCCTGGCCAGGACCGAGCGGATCGAGCCCTTCGATCCGGGGACCCTGGCGCACCCCGTGCCACTGCCGCAGCTGCACCACTTCCAGCAGCAGAGCAGCGGCTGGACGCTGGGCTCGAACCGGCGGGCGCAGGCGGAGAGGGAGGCGCACGCCCGATACACACAGGCTTGGCAGGCGGCGCAGGCCGCGGAGGCACAGCGGCAGCAGCAGCTCGCGGCGTACCGGCAGCAGTACGACCGCTGGGCGGCGGAGCAGCTCGCCGGAATCCGCGGGCACAACGGCGGGCTCACCGAGCTGGCCGGGGCGCTGCGCGCGGGCGACGCGGAGGCCGCGGTGGAGTACTTCTCGGCAGCC
Source organism: Streptomyces sp. NPDC006487 (assembly GCF_042870555.1). Lineage (NCBI taxonomy): Bacteria > Bacillati > Actinomycetota > Actinomycetes > Kitasatosporales > Streptomycetaceae > Streptomyces > Streptomyces sp. NPDC006487. The sequence continues at coordinate 68,462 of NZ_JBIAHN010000009.1, read as the reverse complement.
CTGTACGCCTCGGACGGCTGGCCGGAGAACCTCCCGCGACAGGTGTCGGCGGCCTACGACCCGGCGCGGCGCCAGCTGGTGCTGGACTGGGAGCTGCCCGGCTACGAGGTGGTGCCCGAGACCAAGTCGGTGCGGTACGTGCCGGGCACGGACCAGGACAAGGAGACGGCCCGCCCGGTCACGCAGCGGCGGGCGATCTACCGGGACCTGCTGGCGCAGTGCGTGCTGCTGGTGATGCGCGATCTGTACGCGGCCGACGAGTTCGAGGTACTGGAGTCCGTCGTCGTCAACGGTTTCGTGGACGCCCACGATCCGGCCACGGGTCGGGAAGCGCAGCTCGTGCTCGCCTCGGTGTCGGCGGCGCGGTCCGCTTTCACCGGGCTGCGGCTGGAGCTGGTGAGTGCGGTGGACTGCCTGGTGGAAGGGCTGGGCGGGCAGTTGTCGCCGCGGCCGGACCAGCCGGCCGCCGTGCGCCCGGGACGTCGGCCCGGTGAGGTCGGCGGCGTCGTCAGTCACGGAGTGCACGCGGGCCGCGACGAGGACGAGCCGGACCTCTTCGCGATGGACCCGATCGCCTTCGAGAACCTGGTCGCGGAGCTGTTCCGGGCGATGGGCATGGAGGCGGTGACCACGCAGCGTTCGGGCGACGGCGGGGTGGACATCGAGGCGAACGACCCGTCCCCGATCACGGGCGGACGGATCGTGGTGCAGGTCAAGCGCTACCGCAACACCGTGTCACCGACGGCGGTCCGGGATCTCTACGGCACGGTGCAGGACAAGGGGGCGAACAAGGGAGTGCTGGTCACCACCGCGACCTTCGGCCCCACGTCGTACACCTTCGCCAACGGCAAGCCGCTGGAGCTGGTTCCCGGGGCCGCGCTCGTGGAGCTGCTGCACCAGCACGGACTGCGCGGCCGACTCGGCCCGGGCACTGTGGCCTCGGTCCCGGCCCAGCGGACGGCCGAGCCGGAACCCGCCGCGGACCACAACGTGCTCGGCATGTCCTGGGCGGGGCCAGTCGCGCTGGACGTGTGCGCGCTGGTCTGCGAAGGCAGCCGGGTGCTCAGCGAGGACCACTTCGTGTTCTTCAACAACCCGAACACCCCGGACGGTTCGGTACGGACCCACGCGCACGCGGCGCCCGACAAGGCCGCACTGCGGGTCTCCTTCGACACGTTGCCGCAGCGTTCCGACCGGCTGGTCCTCGTCGCCGCGATCGACCCCGAGGTCAATCCGCACGCCGATCTGGCCGGCTTCACCGACGCCCGGATCCGGCTGCTGGGGCCTACCGGCGAGGAGTTGGGCCGACTGGAGGTCTCCGACGGCCGCGCCGGCGAAACCGCCCTGGTCCTCGGCTCCTTCCGGCGCCGCCCGGGCGGCGACTGGGACTTCGTCGTCGGCGGCAAGGGCTACCCGGGCGGCCTGGAACCCCTCCTCGGCGACTTCGGCATCGAGGTCGCCTGAGCGGCACCGGCTGTTCTCAGAAGCCCTCGGGGTCGGCGTCGGGCTCGAGCTCCGGGTCCGGTTCGAGCTCCGGGTCCGGAGCCATCTCCGCCGGGCGGTGTACGTAGCGCAGGACACCCCACATGCTCTCCGGGGTCCCCCGCCACGGCTCCGGTTCGCGGCAGGCCTCGAGCTCGCGGAGCAGGGCGGGGCCGTCGGTGCCCGAGCCGATCAGGACGAGCTGCGTCAGGCGCGGTTCGCCCCGGCCCCAGGGGTGCGGGGCGAAGCGGAGGAAGCGGCCGACCGCTTGGACCTCGTAGCGCTCCTCGTGGCCGGGGACGCCGAAGTAGACGGAGCCCTTGATCCGGTAGAGGCCGGCCGGGCGGCGGTCGAGGAACTCGATGAACCGGCGCGGGCCGAGGGCCTGCTCGGACACGAACTCCGTGCTCGCGTAGGCGGCGTGGACGTGGCCCGAGTGATCGCCGTCGCCGTCGTGGCCGTCGGAGTGGTCGTGCGCCTGCGCCAGCAGGTCCTCGAAGGAGAGCTGGCCGCGCGTCTCGGTCCACGGGCGGCGGTCGAAGAGCAGTTCCGGGTCGATCCGTCCGTGGTCCGCGCCGACGACCGGGATCCCCGGTGCGCAGAGCGCGGCGAGCGCGCCCTCGATCCGGGTGCGTTCGGCGGCGTCGATCCTGTCGGTCTTGTTGAGCACCACCAGGTCGGCGACGGCCAGGTGCCGGTCGGTCTCCGGGTGCTTGGCCCGGGTCGCCTCGAACTCCGCCGCGTCGACGATCTGCACCATGCCGCCGTAGCGGACGGCCGGATTCTCGTTGGCGACGAGCATCCGGACCATCTCTTCGGGCTCCGCCAGCCCGCTCGCCTCGATGACGATGACGTCGATGCGGTGGACGGGGTCGGCGAGCTTCTCCAGGTACGCGTCCAGCTCGCTGCCGTCCACCGCGCAGCACAGGCAGCCGCCGCCGAGGGAGACCATCGAGTCGCCGACCTGCCCGGCCACCGACATCGCGTCGACCTCGATGGAGCCGAAGTCGTTGACGACGACCCCGATGCGGGTGCCGCCCCGGTTGCCGAGGAGGTGGTTGAGGACGGTCGTCTTGCCCGATCCGAGGAAGCCGGCGAGGACGATGACGGGGATGCTGTTCACCCGGTCGATCGTAGCCAGTGCTTCGGCCGGGAAACCTTCCCGGCCACAGCACTGGAGTCAGCCGATCACCGGGACCGGCTGCGGCGGGGTCGGGCCGGTGTAGCGGGCGGCCGGTCGGATGATCTTCGAGTCGCCGGCCTGCTCCAGCACGTTCGCGCTCCAGCCGACCACGCGGGCCGCGCAGAAGGTCGGCGTGAACATCTCGCGCGGCAGCCCGCACAGCTCCATGACCACGCCCGCGTAGAACTCCACGTTGGTGTGCAGTTCCCGGCCCGGCTTGAGCTCGGCGAGGATCTCCTCGACGTGCCGCTCGACCTCCACGGCGAAGCCCACGAGCGGGCCGCCGAACTGCAGCGCGATCTCGCGCAGCATCCGCGAGCGGGGGTCCTCGGTGCGGTAGACGGGGTGCCCGAAGCCCATGATCCGGTCGCCCGCGAGGACCCGCTCGCGGATCCACGGGTCGATCCGGTCGGCCGTGCCGATGGCGTCCAGGGTGTCCAGGGCCCGGCTGGGTGCGCCGCCGTGCAGCGGGCCGGAGAGCGCGCCGACCGCCCCGGTGAGGCAGGCCGCGACATCGGCGCCGGTGGAGGCGATCACGCGGGCGGTGAAGGTGGAGGCGTTGAAGCCGTGGTCGATCGTGGAGATCAGGTACCGCTCGACCGCGCGGGCCCTGACCGGCTCGGGTTCCCGGCCGGTCAGCATGTAGAGGTAGTTGGCGGCGTGGGGGAGGTCGTCCCGCGGCTCCACCGGTTCCAGTCCCTGGCCGAGCCGGTACAGGGCGGTGAGCAGGGTCGGTACGGCGGCGCAGGCCGCCAGCGCGTCCGCGGCACGGCGTTCGGGGGTCAGGTCGTAGACCGGGCGGAAGCCGGCGCTGGCGCCGAGCAGCGAGAGCGCCGTGCGCAGTCCGGCGAGCGGGCCGGACAGGGCGGTGGCGCGGGCCAGCGCGGGCAGGGCGTCCCGGACTTCGTCGGGGAGCCGGCGCAGCGGGGCGATCTCGGCCGCGAAGGCGGCCCGTTGGGCGGCGTCGGCCGGCAGGGTCCCGCGGAACATCAGGTGCCACACGTCCTCGAAGGTGCGGCTCCCGGCGAGCTCGACGGCCGAGTACTGGCGGTAGTGGTAGAAGCCCTCACGGCCTCGGACGTCACCGAGCCGAGTCTCGGTGACCACGACTCCCGCGAGTCCGCGGGGGCTTTCGGCGGGTACGACGGTGCTGTTCATGGATCGACCATCCATGATGGACTCAATCACTGTCAATGTTGATCGGATCAATATATGTAGGGTGTGCGTCATGAACGACGAGTCCGGTGGGCGAAGGATCGGCACCCAGGAGGCGGCCCGGCTGCTGGGGGTGAAACCCGCGACCGTGTACGCGTACGTCAGCCGCGGCCAGCTCACGAGCCGCCGCGATCCGGTCGGACGCGGCAGCAGTTTCGACGCCCGCGAGGTGGAGGCCCTGGCCCGGCGCAGCCGGCGCGAGGCGGCCGGGCCCTCCGGCTCCGCCGCCTCCGCCGGAGAGCTCTCCGTACGCACCGCGCTCACCCTCATCGAGGCCGACCGCTACTACTTTCGCGGCGTGGACGCCGTGGAGCTGTCCTCGCGGTACCGCTACGAGGAGGTCGCCGAGTGGCTCTGGACGGGGACCCTGGTGCACGGGGCCCGCTTCACCGCTCCCCCGGAGTCCCTCGCCGCGGCCCGGCGGGCCGTCGCCGCGCTGCCCGAGCACAGCGGCCCCATCGACCGGCTGCGGGTGGCCGTCGCCGCCGCGGCGGTCGCGGACCCGCTGCGCTTCGACCTGTCCGCGGCGTCCGTACTGGGCTCCGCGCGCTCCCTGATCCCCACCCTGGTCGGCGCCCTGCCCGAGGTGGGCCCGGCGCAGTGGGGCGGGGACGGCCGCCTCTCCCGGCAGATGTGGCCCCGGCTCTCCGCCCTGGACCCCGATCCGGACGCGCTGGCCGTGCTGGACCTGGCCCTGGCCCTGCTGACCGACCACGATCTGGCCGCCTCGACCCTGGCCGTACGGGTGGCAGCGTCGGCGCGCGCACATCCGTACGCGGTGGTCTCGGCAGGGCTCGGCGCGCTGGAAGGCCCCCTGCACGGCGCTGCCGGGCGGCTCGCTCACCGGATGCTGACGGAGGTGCTGGAGCGCGGCGGCGCCGCCCCGGTGGTGGCGGAGTACCTGCGGGCCGGGCGCCGCGTACCCGGGCTCGGGCACCGACTGTACGAGGCCGAGGACCCGCGGGCGACGGCGCTGTTCGCGCGGCTGGAGCCACTGGCGCAGGCCGGTCCGGCGCTGGGCGCGGCGCGCGAGGTGGCCGGGGTGATGGCCCGGCACGGCGGCGGCCTGTATCCCAATGTGGACCTGGCGCTCGCGGTGCTGACGGTCTCCTGCGGTATGGCCCCGGAGGCCGGGGAGACCGTCTTCGCGGTGGCCCGTACGGCCGGGTGGATCGCGCACGCCCTGGAGGAGTACGAGGAGCGCCCGCTGCGGATGCGACCGAGCGGGCAGTACCACGGGCCCCGCCCGCCACAGCCGTTGCCGTGACGGGCGAGGTGTTCCCGGGTGTTCGGGGCGGCCGCCGCCGCCCGAGAACGCGGGGACAGGATGTTCCGGCGGTCCGGCTGCGGCGTCAGGTCCGCAGCCAGACCGCCGCGTCCTGACCGAGCAGCCCCTCCGCATCCAGGGCGGAGCTGCTCAGCAGGAGGCTCGTGTGGGCCGGCAGCGGGACCGGCTCCGGGGACAGGTTGGCCACGCAGACCAGCCCGTCGGGGCGGCCGAAGGCCAGCACCCCGGGCGGCGTGGGCAGCCACTCCAGGGATCCGCCGCCGAACCCGGCCGCGGCCCGGCGCAGCCCCAGGGCCGTCCGGTAGAGGGTGAGCATGGAGTCCGGGTCCCCGGCCTGGCGGTCCGCGGCGTACGCCGGCCAGTCCGCGGGCTGGGGCAGCCATGGCTCGCTCCAGGGCTCTTCGGTCCACGGCAGCGGGACCCTGCACCCGTCCCGGCCGGGGTCGGTGCCGCCGGACCGGAAGTGCATGGGGTCCTGGATCCGGCCGAGCGGGATGTCGGCCTCCGGAAGCCCCAGTTCCTCGCCCTGGTACACGTAGACGGCGCCGGGCAGGGCCAGGGTCAGCAGGGCGGCGGCGCGGGCCCGCCGGGTGCCGAGCGCCAGGTCCGCGGGGGTGCCGAAGGCCTTGGTGGCGAAGTCGAAACCGGTGTCTGCGCGCCCGTAGCGGGTGACCGTACGGGTCACGTCGTGGTTGCACAGCACCCAGGTGGCCGGGGCTCCGACGGGCGCGTGCTCGGCGAGGGTCTCCTCGATGGAGGTGCGCAGCCGGCCCGCGTCCCACGGGCAGCTGAGGAAGGAGAAGTTGAAGGCGGTGTGCAGCTCGTCGGGGCGCAGGTAACGGGCGAAGCGCTCGGAGTCCGGCAGCCAGACCTCACCGACGAAGATGGCCCCGTACTCGTCGGCGATGGCCCGCCACGAGCGGTAGATGTCGTGCAGGTCGTCACGGTCGATGTAGGGGTGGATCTCACCGGGCCCGGGCGGCCACGGCTCAGCCGAGCGGCCGGCCAGGTCGGGCAGGGCCGGGTCCTTGGCGAGCAGGGCCGCGGAGTCGATCCGTACGCCGGACACTCCCCGCTCGAACCAGAACCGCAGGACTTCCTCGTGTTCCCGGCGGACGGCGGGGTGGTCCCAGTTGAGGTCGGGCTGCTCGGGGGTGAAGAGGTGCAGGTACCACTCCCCGTCCGGTACCTGCGTCCAGGTGGCCGCGCCGTTGAACTGCGAGGGCCAGTCCCCCGGAGGCAGTTCGCCGTTCTCGCCGCGGCCGGGGCGGAAGTGGAAGAGCTCCCGCTCGGGACTGCCGGGGCCGGCGGCGAGGGCGGCCTTGAACCAGGCGTGCTGGTCGGACACGTGGTTCGGGACGATGTCGACAATGGTGCGGATGCCCATCTCACGGGCTTCGGCGATGAGCTTCTCGGCTTCGGCGAGGGTGCCGAAGGCGGGGTCGATGGTGCGGTAGTCGGCGACGTCGTAGCCGCCGTCGGCGAGCGGGGAGAGGTACCAGGGGGTGAACCACAGGGCGTCGACGCCCAGTTCGGAGAGGTAGGGGAGGCGGGCCCGGACGCCCGCGAGGTCACCGGTGCCGTCCCCGTCGCCGTCGGCGAAGCTCCTTACGTACACCTGGTAGATGGCGGCCGAGCGCCACCAGTCGGCGGCGTTTTCGGGCAGGGGAAAGTCAGCCACGGAGGGGTCCTTTCACGGCATTCTTTTCACAGCGGTCTTTTCATGGGGGCGACCGGGCACGGCGGCGGTGCGGGGTGGTGCTCACCCCTTGAGGGAGCCTGCCGTCAGGCCGCTCATGATGTTGCGCTGGAAGATCAGGAAGATGATGAGCGTGGGCGCCGAGGCCATCGCGAGCGCGGCGACGAGATGGTTCTCGGGCACTCCCCTGGAGAGCGAGTAGATGCCGACGTTGAGCGTCTGCAGGGCCGGGTCGGGGAGGGTGAGCATGGGCCAGAGGAAGTCCTTCCAGACCCCGACGATCGCGAAGATCGACACGACGCCGAGGATCGGCCGGGACATCGGCAGGACCACGGAGCGCAGGGTGCGCAGGGAGGAGGCGCCGTCGATGGACGCGGCGTCGAGGATCTCGCCCGGGATGGAGTCGAAGAATCGTTTCAGAAGGAAGATGTTGAAGGCGTTCGTGACCGAGGGCAGCCAGATCACCCAGGGCGTGTTGAGCAGGTTCCGCTCGATGAGCGGCATGTCCAGGACCGTGAGGTACTGCGGTACGACCAGGACGGTGGCCGGGATCATCAGCGTGGCCAGCATCATGCCGAGGACGGCCTTGCCGAAGACCGGCCGGAGCTTGGACAGCGAGTAGGCGGCGGCCACGTCGAGGACGAGCTGGAAGGCCAGGGCGCCGAACGCGTAGTAGAGGGTGTTGAACAGCAGCTTGGCGAGGTCCATGACCTCCCAGGCATCCGAGTAGTTGCCGGGGTGCAGGGAGTCCGGCACCACGGTCGGCGGGACCTGGGTGAACTCCGCGGTGCTCTTGAGGCCGTTGGCGACCATCCAGTAGAGGGGCCCGAGGAAGACGACCGTGAACCCGATCACGACCACGGCCAGAACGGTCCAGTAGGCGGCCTTGCCCCGGGGGCGGCCGAGTTGGGCCGGCGATATGAGCGTGCGCTCTGACATGTGAGGTGCTCCCGTCAGTTCTCGTTGTCGCGGCTCAGCCGGACGTACACGGCGGAGAAGCCGGCGAGCAGGACGAGCAGGCACAGGCCCAGGGCCGCGGCGCCGCCGTACTGGTTGAAGCTGAAGGCGTACTGGTAGATGAGGACGACGACGGTGGTGGTCGACCCCTCGGGTCCGGCGCCGCCCGTGAGCATGAACGGTTCGACGAACACCTGCATCGTCGCGATGATCTGCATCAGCAGCATCAGCGAGAGGATGAGCTTGGTCTGCGGGATGGTGACGTACCAGATCTTGCGCAGTACCCCGGCTCCGTCGAGCTCCGCCGCTTCGTAGAGCTCCCCGGGGATGCCCTGGAGGGCTGCCAGGTAGATCAGGGTCGCGCCGCCCATGTTCATCCAGGTGGAAGCGATGACCACGGAGAGCATCGCGGTATCGGTGGATTGCAGCCAGTCTTGCGCCGGAAGGTGCAGGAATTCCAGAATCCTGTTGAAGACCCCGTAGCCGGGGTCGTAGAAGTACTTGAAGAGCAGGATCGAGGCTACCGGCGGCAGCATCACCGGGAGGTAGACCAGCAGGCGCAGGTAACCCTGCGCGTGCCGGAATTCGTTGAGCACGATCGAGACCACGAACGGCACGGCGAAGCCGAGTACCAGCGCGAGCCCGCTGAAGAGGAGGGTGTTGCGCCAGGCCTGCCAGAACGCCGGATCGTCGAAGACGTAGCGGAAATTGTCCCAGCCGACCCAGTGGACGGCTCCGCCCTCGGTCTTCTGGAAGGCCAGCAGGAACTCCCGGACCATCGGGTACCAGGAGAAGAAGGAGAAGCAGAGGACGGCGCCGATCAGAAAGCCGTGGGCCGAGAGGTTCCGCTTGAACGCCCGGACGAATTCCTCGCGAGAGGTACCGGGCAGGGTGGGAGCCGACATCGCCGCTCGCTCCTTGGTGGGTCGTCGCCATCGATTTGCGGTGTACGGAACTTGCGGGCGGGCCCGGGCCGGGGAGGCCGCCCGGACCTCCCCCGGCCGGGACCGCTACTGGTTGGCCAGCACCTGGTTGACGGCCTTCTCGGCTTCAGCCAGGAGCTGCGCCGGGTCGGCGTCCTTGTTGGTCAGGACTCCCGACATCACCTTGTCGAGGACCTTGTAGACCTCCTGGGCCTTCGCCGGCTCGGCCTTGCCGGCCACCGGGTTGTCCAGGAAGGACTTGAAGTTGACGACCGGCATGGTGGCGCTGGCGGCCTTCAGCCCGTCGTCCTTGGCCTTGCTGGCACCGGTGAAGAAGGCGGGCTGCGGAAGCCCGACCGGCAGGCCGTCGGTCTTGGAACGGTCGTACTGGAACTGGCCCTTGCCGACCGAGAGCGTCTTGAAGTTCAGCCAGGCGATCGCGGCCTTGATCTTGTCGGGCGAGCTGCCCTTCTTGATCATGTAGCCGTTGCCGCCGGCCAGCGTCGCCGCGCCGCCGGGGATGGGGCCCATCCCGAAGTTCTCGTACTTGCCCGCGAGCTGCTGGACCATGTAAGTGATGTCGTCGGGCGCGGCGAGGAACATGCCGAGCTTGTCCGAGGCCATCTGCTTCTGCAGGTCACCCCACTTGAGCAGCTGGGTCTTGCCCATGCTGTCGTCTTCCCAGCGCATGGCCTTGAGGTTGTCGACGACCTGCTTGCCGGTCGCGTTGTTGAAGGCCGCCTTGCCGTCGGCCCCGACGACGTCGCCGCCCAGGCCGTACATGGCGGCGGTGAAGTGCCAGCCGCCGGTGTTCTCCACGCTGTACTCGCCGTAGCCGGCGGTTCCGTTGCCGAGCGCCGCGATCTTCTTGGCGGCCGCGCGGACCTCGTCCCAGGTGCGCGGCGGCTGGTCGGGGTCGAGGCCCGCATCCTTGAAGAGCTTGCGGTTGATGAGCAGGCCCATCGTGTAGTTGCTGGTGGGCAGCCCGTAGAGCTTGCCGTCCTGCTTCAGCGTGCCGACGACGTTCTTGTCGATGTCGTCGATGCCCGGAACCGTCTTGGCCGTGACGTACGCGGAGATGTCCTCGGCGCCGTCGTTGTCCAGCACCTGCTTGAGGTCGGTGAAGTACGCGTAGAAGACGTCCGGCTGCGACTTGGCCTTGAGCATCGCGGTGAACCGCGGGGGCTCCAGGCACTGGCCGGGGGTGGAGCGGCCTTCGATCGTGACGTTCGGGTAGGTCTTGTTGAACTCCGCCACGTCCTCCTTCCACTGCTTGAGCTCCGCCTTCTTCGCGGCGGGCGGCATGCAGTCCATGGAGATGGTGACCTTGGTCTTGGGGTCGAGCGGCGCGGATACGTCCGTGGAACCGCCGGACGGCTGGTTCTTGGGGTCGTCCCCGTCGCTGCTCGTGCCGCAGGCCGCGAGGGCGGTGACGGCGAGCGCCGAGACGAGGGCGGTCGCGGTGGTGCGGCGGATGTTGGTTCTCATCGGTGGTCCCCTTCGAGCATCGAGCAGGAGGCGTGGGGCGTGTAAGGAGGCGAGCGCGGCACACTCAACCACCACCTACAGATGAACGCAATATCTCGCGCAGATTTCGCAAGAGATTGGCAGACAGGCGCCGGACAGCTCGGTCCACGAACGCAAAACAGGGCCCCGAAACGTCAGCGGGACGTTTCGGGGCCCTGTGGGCGGGGGCCGGACTCGGCGGAGCCCGGTGGGGAGTTACGCCGGACGGGGGCGCGGGACCTGGCCGGTGGAGCCCCGCACGACGAGCTCGGGCTCGAAAAGCAGCTCACCGGGCTGCACCGCGGCCCCCTGGATCTGCGCGGTGAGCAGTTCCACGGCCGCCCGCCCCATGGCCTCGATGGGCTGCCGGACGGTGGTCAGCGGGGGTTCGGTGCAGTTCATGAAGGCCGAGTCGTCGTACCCGACGACGGAGACCTCCCGAGGCACGTCGAGCCCGCGCCGGCGGGCCGCCCGGATGGCCCCCAGGGCCAGGGGGTCGCTCGCGCAGATGATGCCGGTCACCCCGCGGTCCAGCAGCCTCGAGGTGGCCGCGTGGCCGCCTTCCAGGGAGAACAGCGCCCGCTCCACGTGCGCGGCGGGCAGCTCGGTGCCGGCCGCCGCGGCGACGGCCTGGGCGGCCACCAGCTTGCGCAGGGAGGGGATGTGGTCGGGCGGGCCCAGCACCAGGCCGATGCGCTCGTGGCCCAGGGAGGCCAAGTGGCGCCAGGCCTGTTCGACCGCGACGGCGTCGTCGCAGGAGACGCACGGGAAGCCGAGGTCCTCTATCGAGGCGTTGATGAGCACCACCGGGACCTTGCGGTCGTGGAGCAGTCGGTAGTGCTCGTGCGGGGCGTCGGCCTGCGCGAAGAGCCCTCCGGCGAAGACGACGCCGGACACCTGCTGCTGGAGCAGGAGCTCGACGTAGTCGGCCTCGGAGACCCCGCCCGTGGTCTGCGTGCAGAGCACGGGGGTCAGCCCCTGCTGGGCCAGCGCGCCGCCGATCACCTCGGCGAAGGCCGGGAAGATCGGGTTCTGGAGTTCCGGCAGGACCAGGCCGACCAGCCGGGCGCGTTCGCCGCGCAGTTGGGTGGGGCGCTCGTAGCCGAGGACGTCCAGGGCGGTGAGCACGGACTGGCGGGTGGTCTCCGAGACGCCCGGCTTGCCGTTGAGCACCCGGCTGACCGTTGCCTCGCTGACCCCCACCTTCTTCGCCACTTGAGCAAGTCGTCGCGTCATGAGCGCAAGAGTAGCGCAAACAATGCAAGTTCCTTGCAGTTCGATTACGGCCAGTTTGGCCCATCGGAAACCGGCGCGGAACCCCCCGAGCCCCACCCGCCCCGGCGAGCCCCCGCGCGGCGAGCGGCGGGGCACCCCTCAGGGATGCCCCCCCGCCCTCGTTCCCCGTGCCGGCCGCCCGCTAGGGCAGCTGGTTGATCTTGAACGTCGAGGTCGTGTTCCGTACGTCCACGGCGTTGTCGCTCATCTTCAGATTCTGGATGGTCACCTCACCCACCGCCGGACCTTGTCCCGCTTCGGGCATCTCGTTCGCCCAGAGACCGAAGCCGGACTTGGCGTCGAAGGCGTCACCGCTCTTCTTCGCCCCCGTGATGGTGATGTCCTTCAGAATGGTGTCCTTGATGGGATTGACCGGCTGGCCGCCGACGTACTGCGTCTGGAACATGATTCCGCTGTAGGTCGGATCGACGATGTCCACATTGTTGATGCGGATTCCCTGGAACACCTTGGACGCCGAGAAGATCCAGATTCCGGGGAAGGTCTGCGCCCCCCAGAAATGGCCTCCGGCCCGGACGATCGAGATGTTCTCGAAGAGCGTCGGGTCGGTCCCGAACCCGTTCATCGGATACCCGAAGTCCAGCGAGCTGATGGTGATGCCCGAGTAGACGAGGATGTCCGCGATGTAGATGTTGCGGAAGGTGTTGTTGAAGCCGCCGTACACGGCGACACCGGCCGCGCGCCAGGTGAGGATGGCGCTCAGGTTCTCGTAGACGTTGTTCTTCATGTCCGCGCCGCCCGCGTCGATGGCGGAGAACAGCGCGAAGCTGTCGTCACCCGTGGAACGGGCCTCGATGTTGGTCACGAGGTTGTCCGTGCTGCCGTTGGTCATGTTGATGCCGTCGGCGAAGGTGTCGCGGATCCGCGAGTTCTTGATCGTGATCCGGTCGGTGTTGGCGCCCCAGTAGAGGCAGACCTGGTGCTCGTTCCAGACGTTGTCGATGGTCATGTCGGTCACGTTGGCGAAGTCGAATACCTTGCCCGGACCGTCGATGCGCGAGGTGTAGTTGCCGAAGTAGGCGAAGCCCGTGAAGGACGAGCCCTTCGCGGTGCCCTCCGCGCGCCAGCCGTTGTCGGTGTTGTCCTGCGTGGACGGGGCGTGGAAGCGGGTGAACCACGGTCCGGCACCGACGACCTGCACGGCCTTGCCGTACACCTGGAACTTGCTCGCCGTGGCGTAGTCGCCCGGCGGCAGGTAGACGCCCACGAGCTTGCCCGTGGTGTCCATGCGGACCTTGTCCAGGGCGTTCTGCACGTCCTGGTGGGTGAAGCCGGCGGGCACCGTGTAGATCGCCGCGTCGGGGTTGGGGACCACCGTGGCCTGTTCCAGGCTCACGAAGTCGATCGCGTAGGTGGTGGTGTTCGCCGCGTCCTTCTGGAGGCGGATCTTGCTGCCCTGCGGGACGGTCTCGCCGAGGAGGATGTTGGCCTCGTCGTAGATGTGCCGCGGGGCTCCGGCGCTCGGCGCGTTGCCCGGGCCGGCCTCGGCCCCGTAGAGCCAGGCGTACTTCGAGGTCAGCGGCAGGGCCTTCTTCAGGACGCCGTTGACGTAGACGTTGATGGTGGAGTCGATGCCGCCGCCGCCCGGGGCGTCCGGGATGGAGAAGCGGGTGACCAGGGTGTTGGTCGCGGCCCGGGTGGTGAACTCGACGTACTCGCCCGTCGCGTCCAGGTTCACGGCCTTGCGGCCCGAGGCCTCGCCGGCGATGTCACCGACGGTTCGGTTGGGACCGACGACATTGGCTCCGCCGCCGACCACTCCGTCCTCCGCCTCGTAGGTGTCGAAGGGCATGTTCGCCCCGCGGCCGACGAAGAAGGGCTTGGTGGAGGTGTTGTTGGCTCGCTTGACCGGCAGTTCGTTGGCGTCGTCGGCCAGAACCACCTTGACGGTGTACTTGCCGTTGGCCGCCGTCCAGTTGCCGAGGGCGATCGGGGCCGAGGAGGCACCGGCCGCGAGCGCGCCGCTGAAGGATCCCGTCAGGGTACGGACGGTGGCGCCGCCCGCGTCCTGCAGGGTGAGGGTCACGTTGTGGGTGCCCGTGGCGGCGGCCACGGTGCCCTGGTTCTTGACCGTGACGGAGAAGTTCACGGACTGCCCGGCGGACGGGGCGCTCGGCGACCATCCGACGGACGAGGCCACCAGGTCCGAGCTGTCGACCGGACGGACCACGAGCGGGGCGCCGATGAGGGTGTTGTTGGTCTCGTTCTGCTCGATGACCGTGTTCGCCTCGTCGACGACCGCGCTCAGCGGATAGCTGCCCGCGTCGCGCGGGCCGATCCCGGCGGTGACCTCGGCCGTGGCGCCGGCGGCCAGCGCGGGCACGTTGGCCGAGGCGACCTTCGAACCACCGAGCTGGAAGGAGACGGAAGTCGCCGCCGCCGGGGCCGGGCCGGTGTTCTTGACGGTGGCGGACAGGGTGACGGACTCCGACTCGACCGGGGTGGCCGGGCTGGCGCTCACCGCGGCGACCTGGAGGTCCGGGTTGGGCGCCGCGACGCCCACGACCTGGAACTCGGCGATCTGGCCGTTGGAGGAGCCGGTGTTGGAGGTGAAGCGCAGCTGCACGTCCGCGACCCGGGCGTTCACCGGGATGGTGACGGTGTTGGAACCCGAGGCCGGGTTGAAGACGTAGTCCTTGGCGGCCACCAGGCCGGTGACGCCCGAAGCGCTCTGCTCGCGGCCGAGGACCTGGATGTTCTGGGTACGGGTGCCCCAGCTGCTGTCCGGGTTGAGCTTGAGGACCAGGCGGTCGACGTCGGCGTTGGACCCGAGCTTGACGGTCAGCGTGCTCGGGTAGGCACCGCCCGCCCCTTCCCAGTAGGTGGAGGTGCTGTTGTCGTTGGCGTTCTCCGCGACGAAGGTGTGGATCACCGAGGAGCCCACGATGGGCTTTCCGACGGCCAGGTTGGAGCCGCCGCCTCCGCCGCTGCCGTTGCGGGTCACGGAGTTGCTGTCACCGGAGCGGTTGCCCGCCGCGTCCTTGGCCCGGACGAAGTAGCTCACGGTGGCGGTGGCCGGCTGCGTGTCCGTGTAGGTGGTCGCGTTCCCCGCGACCGTGGTGAGCAGCACGTTGTTGGCGAAGACCTCGTAGCCGGTGACGCCGACGTTGTCGGTGGACGCCTGCCAGGCCAGCTTGATCTGGCCGGAGGCCGGCTCGGTGAAGGCCAGGGCGCCCGGGATGGTCGGGGCCTGGGTGTCGCCGGTGTCGCCGGCTCGGGTGACGCTGTTGCTGTTGGCCGACTGGTTGCCTGCCGCGTCCTTGGCCCGGACGTAGTAGGTCACGCTCGCGGAGGCGGGCTGGGTGTCGGTGTAGGTGGTGACGTTGCCCGCGACGCTGGTGCGCAGCTGGTTGTTGGCGTAGACGTCGTAGCCGGTGACACCCGTGTTGTCGGCGGCGGCGTTCCAGGTGAGCTTGATCTGGCCAGTGGCGGGCTCGGTGTAGGCGAGCGCCGTCGGGGCCGTCGGGGCCTGGGTGTCGCCGGTCGTCGGGCCGTAGATCTCCAGCTCGGAGAGCTGCCCGCCGGGCTGTACGGAGTTGGCCGATATCCACACCCGTACGTAGCGGGTGGTGGTGGCATCGAAGGTGACGGTCACCGCGTTGGCGGCGGCGGTGTTGAACTCGTAGGCCTTGGACGCCGTCAGGTCGGTGTATTCCGTCCCGTTGGCGCTGCTCTGGATCTTGAGGGTCTGGGTGCGGGCACCCCAGTTCTCGGGCAGCTTGAGGACCACGCGGTCCACGCGCACGGAGGCGCCCAGGTCGGCCTGGATCCACTGGGGCATGGCGTTGTTGACGCTCTCCCAGTAGCTGGCGGCGTTTCCGTCGCCGGCGTTGCCCGGCACGTAGACCTGGGTGTTGCTGCTCGCGGTGAAGGTCTTACCGAGGGCCAGGTTGGTCCCGGAGTCACCGGGGGCGCGGACCTCCAGCTCGGAGAGCTGGGCGGCCTGCCAACCGGTGTTGGCGGTGATGTCGATCCGCACGTACCGGGCCTGGGTGGCCGGGAAGCCGATGGTGACCACGTTTCCGGCGCCCTGGCCGAAGGTGTACGTCGTCGAGCTCACCAGGGTGCTGAAGCTGGTGCCGTCGGCGCTGCCCTGGACGGACAGGGTCTGGTTGCGGCTCTCCCAGGAGGCGGGGAGCTTGAGCACCACCTGGTCGACGCGGATGGTGGCTCCGAGGTCGGTCTGCACCCATTGCGGGAAGGTGCTGCCGGCGCTCTCCCAGTACGAGGACTGGTTGCCGTCCGTGACGTTGCCGGCCGTGTAGGCGCCGTTGGTACTGCTCGCCGTGGCGGGCCTGCCCGCCGAGACGCTCGGTCCGCCGGCGGCCACGGCGGTCAGAGCGGGCCAGCCCAGCATCAGCAGGGCCGTGCTGATCAAGGCGGCCAGGGTCCGCCATCTCCAGTTGTGCCTTCTCATATGTCCTCGTCCCTCGACATGAACTTTCTGAACCATGGGAGATAGGAATTTGCAGTGTGCGGTGCGAGAGTTGCAGAGCTTTGGCGAGTCGTCTACATCTCTGACCGCACTTTCATGCCGTCATCGCTTGCGCAAGCTGGGCGCAAATAACGCAAGCCATTTGCGTGAGGGGGAGGAATTCCACTTATGCCCGAACCGCCCTACCGTTCGTACTCATGCGGTCCCTGCGGTTCCTCCACATGAGCCCTCGGCGGCTCGGGCTCCCCAGACGGGCCGCCTCCCAGATCCTGCTGACGCAGCTGGCCATCGCCGCCGGGGTGCTCGCCCTGGCCACCGGCCTCTTCCTGGCCCCGCTGAGCGCGCAGCTCGACGACCAGGCCATGCGGCGTGCCCTGGCCATCGCCCAGAGCGCCGCCGCCGACCCCGCCCTGGCCACCGGCCTCATCGGCTCGGCTCCCTCGCCGGACAGCCCCGTACAGGCCTCGGCGGAACGGATCCGCTCTGCCACCGGCGCCGAGTACGTGGTGGTCCTGGACCTGGACGGCATCCGCCGCTCGCACCCCAGCCCCGACCGCATCGGGCGGCACGTCTCCACCGACCCCGGCGACGTCCTGGCCGGCCGCGAGGTCATGGAGATCGACGAGGGCACCTTGGGCCGTTCCGCGCGCGGCAAGGTCCCCCTGCTCGCCGCCGACGGCGAGATCGTCGGCGCCGTCTCGGTCGGCATCGCCTACGACAGCGTCCAAGGCCGCCTGCTGGGCGCCATCCCGGGCCTGCTCGCGTACGCGGGCGGGGCCCTGGCCGCGGGCGCTCTCGCCGCCTACCTGCTCTCGCGCAGGATCCACCGGCAGACACGCGACCTGGCCTTCTCCGATATCGCGGGCCTGCTCGCCGAGCGCGAGGCGATGCTGCACTCCATCCGCGAAGGCGTGATCGCCCTCGACCGGGACGGCCGGGTCCGGCTGGTCAACGACGAGGCGGCCCGGCTGCTCGGGCTCGCGCCCGAGGCCGCCGGCGCTGTGGCGGGGCGCGCGCTGGACGAGGTGCTCGGCGCCGGCCGCACCACCGACGTCCTCACCGGCCGGGTCACCGGCCGCGACCTGCTCACGGTCCAGGGCAGCAGGGTCCTGGTCGCCAACCGGATGCCCACCGAGGACGGCGGAGCCGTGGCCACCCTGCGCGACCGCACCGAGCTGGAGCACCTGGGTCGCGAGCTCGACTCCACCAAGGGCCTGATCGACGCCCTGCGCGCCCAGGACCACGAGCACGCCAACCGGCTCCACACCCTCCTGGGCCTGCTGGAACTGGGCCTGTACGAGGAGGCCGTGGAGTTCGTCACGGAGGTGGTCGGCGTGCACCGCAGCACGGCCGAGCAGGTCACCGAGAAGGTGCAGGACCCGCTGCTCGCCGCCCTGCTGATGGGCAAGGCCACGGTCGCCGCGGAGCGCGGGGTCCCCCTGCGGCTCGCCGATTCGGCCCTGCTGCCCGACCGCCTCGTCGACCCGGGAGGTCTGGTCACCATCCTCGGCAACCTCGTCGACAACGCGCTGGACGCCGCGGTCGGCTCGCCCGCGCCCCTGGTCGAGGTGGACATCCGGGCGGATGGCCGCACGGCGGTCCTGCTGGTCCGCGACAGCGGCCCCGGCGTCTCCGTGACACGCCGCGAGGAGATCTTCACCGAGGGCTGGTCGACCAAACAGCCCCCTGCCGGCGCCCACCGCGGACGCGGGCTCGGTCTCGCCCTGGTGCGGCGCCTGGCCGAGCGGCAGGGCGGCACGGTCCGGGCCGGCGAGGCAGCGGACGGAGGGGCGGAGTTCTCCGTCGTACTCCCGGAGGCCCTGCGATGAACGATTCCAGCGCGTTCAGCACATCCGGCGCATCCGGCATTTCCGGCGTGTTCGACGTACTGGTCGTCGACGACGACATGCGTGTTGCCCGGATCAACGCGGCCTACGTGGCCAAGGTTTCAGGCTTCCGCGTGTCGGCCCAGGCTCATTCCGCGGCGGAGGCGCTGGCCCTCCTCGACTCACACCCGGTGGACCTGATCCTCCTCGACCACTACCTCCCCGACGAGAACGGCCTCGACCTGGTCCGGCGCCTGCGCGAGCGCGGCCACCACACCGACGTGATCATGGTGACGGCCGCCCGCGACCTGGCCACGGTCCAGGCCGCGATGCGCCTCGGCGCCCTCCAGTACCTGGTCAAACCCTTCACCTTCGCCGGTCTGCGGACCCGGCTGGAGGCCTACGGAGCCCTGCGCCGCACCCTGGACACGGGCGGGGAGGCCGAACAGGCGGAGGTGGACCGGATCTTCGGCGCCCTAGCCGCGGCCGGCGCGGACGCCCCGAGCGACCTCCCCAAGGGACACTCCCCCACCACCGCCGACCTGGTCCGCGGGATCCTGCGCACCGCCGAAGGCCCGCTCTCCACCCAGCAGATCGCCGACCGCGCGGGGATCAGCCGCCAGACCGCCCAGCGCTACCTCAAGCTCCTCGACCGCACCGGCCGCGTCACCCTCGCCCTGCGCTACGGCGAAACGGGCCGCCCGGAACACCGCTACGCCTGGCGCCCGCCCACCACGGGCTGACCCCGGCCGCCGGTCCGGCCGACCCCGCTCCCCCGCCCATGCGGACCTACACCGCACCGGCCCCGGTCAGCGCGCGGACCTCGGTCTCCGCGTGCCGCCGCTCGTCCGGTTCCTCCGCCGAGGTCACGGTGCCCAGCCAGCCCGCCAGGAAGCCCAGCGGGATGGACACGATGCCGGGGTTCTGCAGCGGGAAGAACTGGAAGTCCACACCCGGGAAAAGGGATTCGGGGCTGCCGGAAACCACCGGGGACAGCGCCACCAGCAGCACGGCCGGGAGCAGTCCCCCGTACACCGACCAGACGGCGCCCCGCGTGGTGAACCCGCGCCAGAACAGCGAGTACAGGAGCACCGGCAGGTTCGCCGAGGCCGCCACCGCGAAGGCCAGACCCACCAGGAAGGCCACGTTCAGGTCCTGCGCGAGCAGACCCAGCGCGATCGCCACCGCTCCGATCCCGACCGCCGCCACCCTGGCCACCGCCACCTCGCTGCGCTGCCGGGCGTGGCGGCGCTTGAGCGAGGCGTACAGGTCGTGCGCGACGGAGGCCGACGAGGCGAGGGTGATCCCCGCGACCACCGCGAGGATGGTCGCGAAGGCGATGGCCGCCACGAAGGCGAACAGCACCGCGCCGCCGGTCGAGTCGGCCCCGCCGCCCAGGAAGGCCGCGAGCAGCGGAACCGCCGTGTTCCCGGAGGCGTTGGAGGCCTTGACCTCCTCCGGCCCGAGCAGCGCCGCCGCGCCGAAGCCGAGCACGATGGTCATCAGGTAGAAGCCGCCGATCAGCCCGATCGCCCACACCACCGACCGGCGGGCCGCCCGCGCCGTGGGCACGGTGTAGAAGCGCGACAGGATGTGCGGCAGCCCGGCCGTGCCCAGGACCAGGGCGAGCCCGAGGCTCATGAAGTCGAAGCGGGCCGTCCAGTCCCCGCCGTACTTGAGCCCCGGGCCCAGGAACCGGTCGCCGTGCCCGCTGCGCTCGGCGGCGCTGCTGAGCAGCTGGTCGAAGTTCCCGTGGAAGCGCAGCAGCACGAGCACCGTCAGGGTGATCGCCCCGCCCATCAGCAGCACGGCCTTGACGATCTGGATCCAGGTGGTGGCCCGCATGCCGCCGAAGGACACGTAGATCACCATGAGGGCGCCGACCCCGATGACGGTCAGCGTCCGTGCGGCCCGGCCCGAGTCGGCGAGCAGCAGGCCCACGAGGCTGCCGGCGCCGACCATCTGGGCGACGAGGTACAGCACGGAGACGACCACCGACGAGGTGCCTGCGGCGATCCGGACCGGCCGCTCGCTCATCCGCGCGGCGACCACGTCGGCGAGGGTGAACCGGCCGCAGTTGCGGACGAGTTCGGCGACGAGGAACAGGACGACCAGCCAGGCGACGAGGAAGCCCACCGAGTACAGCAGGCCGTCGTAGCCGAAGAGGGCGATGAGGCCGGAGATGCCGAGGAAGGAGGCGGCGGACATGTAGTCACCGGCGATGGCGAAACCGTTCTCCATCGGCGAGAACAGCCGCCCGCCCGCGTAGAACTCCTCTGCCGAACCATGCCGGTTGCGGCTCACCCAGGTGGTGATGCCCAGGGTGACGGCGATGAAGACGCTGAACAGGAGCAGCGCCAGCGTCTGGTGCTCCGTGGTCACCGGCCCGCCCCCCGTGCCCGGGTGCGCTCGCCGGCATCCGCCCGGCGGACCTGCTCCTGCTCGAAGACCGTCCAGCGCAGGTCCAGCGCCGCACGGTCGCGCCGCAGCCGGGCGTGCCGGGCGTAGGCCCAGGTCAGCAGAAAGGTGCTGAGGAACTGGCCGAGACCGGCCAGCAGGGCCACGTTGACGGACCCGAACACCGGCCGGGCCATCATGCCGGGCGCCGTGGTGGCGGCGATCACGTAGGCCACGTACCAGAGGAAGAAGCCGGCGGTCGCGGGGACGACGAACCTCCGGTAGCGGCCGCGCACTTCCTGGAAGGCGGCGCTGCGCTGCACTTCGAGGTAGATGTCGGACGCTGCGCGCGCGGGTGCGCCGCCGGGGCCGGAGCTCGGGGGTGACGTTTCCGCTCCGCCGCCCGGCGCTCCGCCGGACCCCTCGCCCACCCCGGCACCCTCGCCCTCGCCCCAACCGACGGCCAGCGCGTCGTACCAGGGGTCGTCCAGCCGGATCGTTCCGGCATCACGACCTTCGTGCTTGTCCACCGAACTCTCCTTGTCCGCCGCCGCAGTGGCCGCGTGCCCACAAGGATGTGCGGGAGGGACGGTTTCCGGACTGGTGTCCCGGTGCTCTTCACTCCATCAGGTGATGGAGTGAAGAGCACCGGTGTGCCAGGGCCACGGAAGTGCCACCGGGGGTCCCCGGTGGCCCCGGGTCCGCTCAGGCGTCGATCCGCGAGCGGTCCAGGGTGGCGGCGGAGCTGGTGATGAACTCCTTGCGCGGAGCCACCTCGTTGCCCATGAGCAGGTCGAAGACCGACTCGGCGGAATCCAGGTCGCCGATGTTGATCCGGCGCAGGGTGCGGAAACGGGGATCCATGGTGGTCTCCGCCAGCTGATCGGCATCCATCTCGCCGAGGCCCTTGTAGCGCTGGATCGAGTCCTTGTACCGGACGTTCTTGCGCTGGTACTCCAGCAGGGTCTGGCGCAGCTCGTTGTCCGAGTACGTGTACACGTACTTGTCCTGGCCCTTCTTCGGCTGGACGAGCTCGATCCGGTGCAGCGGCGGCACGGCGGCGAAGACCCGGCCCGCCTCGACCATCGGGCGCATGTAGCGCTGGAAGAGCGTGAGCAGCAGGCAGCGGATGTGCGCGCCGTCCACATCGGCGTCCACGAGCAGGACGATCTTCCCGTACCGGGCGGCGTCGATGTCGAAGGTCCGGCCCGAGCCCGCTCCTATGACCTGGATGATCGCCCCGCACTCGGCGTTCTTGAGCATGTCCGAGACCGAGGACTTCTGGACGTTGAGGATCTTGCCCCGGATGGGCAGCAGCGCCTGGAACTCGGAGTTCCGGGCGAGCTTTGCCGTACCGAGGGCGGAGTCCCCCTCGACGATGAAGAGCTCGCTGCGCTCCACGTCGTCACTGCGGCAGTCGGCCAGCTTGGCGGGCAGCGAGGAGGACTCCAGCGCGGTCTTGCGACGCTGCGCCTCCTTGTGCTGGCGGGCCGCGATCCGGGTCCGGGCGGCCGCGACGATCTTCTCCATCACGGAGCGGGCCTGCTGCTTGTCGTCCCGCTTGGTGGAGGTCAGGAAGGCCTTGAGCTCCTTGGCGACGACGGCCGCGACGATCCGGGTGGCCGCCGAGGTGCCGAGCACCTCCTTGGTCTGGCCCTCGAACTGCGGCTCGGCGAGGCGGACGGTGACGACCGCCGTCATGCCCTCCATCGCGTCGTCCTTGACCACGTCGTCCTCGGCGACCCGCAGCAGCTTCGCGGAGCGCAGCACCTCGTTCACGGTCTTGGTGACCGAGCGCTCGAAGCCGGAGATGTGGGTGCCGCCCTTGGGGGTGGCGATGATGTTCACGAACGACTTCACGTTCGTCTCGTACCCCGTGCCCCAGCGCAGGGCGATGTCCACGCCGAGCTCACGGGTGACCTCGGTGGGGGTCATGTGGCCGCGGTCGTCGAGGACCGGGACGGTCTCCTTGAAGGTGCCGGTGCCGGTCAGGCGCAGCACGTCGCAGGCCGCCTTGTCCTGGGCGAGGTACTCGCAGAACTCGCTGATGCCCCCGTCGAAGCGGAAGGTCTCCTCGGTCTTGCCGGCCCCTTCCAGGGCACGCTCGTCGCGGACCACGATGGTCAGGCCGGGCACGAGGAAGGCCGTCTGGCGGGCGCGCTGGTAGAGCGTGTCCAGCGTGAGCTTGGCGTCCTTGAGGAAGATCTGCCGGTCGGCCCAGTAGCGGATCCGGGTGCCCGTCTTGCCCTTGGCGATCCGCTTGCCCTTGCGCAGGCCGTTGGCGGGGTCGAAGGGGCTGTCGGGGCCCTGCTCGGTGAACATGCCGGGCACGCCGCGCCGGAAGCTGATGGCCTGCGTCGCGCTGCCCCGGTCGACCTCCACGTCCAGACGGGCCGAGAGGGCGTTGACCACGGAGGCGCCGACGCCGTGCAGGCCTCCGGAGGCCGCGTACGACCCGCCGCCGAACTTGCCGCCGGCGTGCAGCTTGGTCATGACGACCTCGACTCCGGAGAGGCCGGTCTTGGGCTCGACGTCCACGGGGATGCCGCGGCCGTTGTCGCGGACCTCCACCGAGGAGTCCTCGTGGAGGATCACCTCGATGTGGTCGCAGTACCCGCCCAGGGCCTCATCGACCGAATTGTCGATGATCTCCCAGAGGCAGTGCATGAGGCCTCGGCTGTCGGTGGAGCCGATATACATGCCGGGGCGCTTGCGGACGGCCTCGAGGCCTTCGAGGACGAGCAGGTGCCGCGCGGTGTAGTTGGAGCCGTCCCGGTCTGCTCCGGTCAGGAGTGCGCTGGAAGGCACGGACGTGTCGGCGGTCACGCAGTTCGCTCCTCGCTGAATTTCTTTTCTGGCCCGGTCGGGCGCAGTGGTGGCTCGGTTGCCGTTGGAAGGGTACCGAGGCCTGGTAGAGCCGATGCAACGCCATCCCAGCCCCTTCACCAGCCTAGTGCAGGTCCGTACGCATGTTCGATCCCCCGTGAGGGTGAAGCAAACATCACGTTCCCTTCCGCGCATGAACCATTTAGTGTTCGGGCACGTCCTCATCAACAACCGGCACTCAGCCGGAGAGGGCAGAACTGCGACAAGCGAACGACCTGACACCGCGAAACCGTAAAGCAACGCAATACGGTTCCTTCGCCGCCAACCGGCAACGGCCGGCCAGCTTCGGAAGGAAGTTTCGAGGAAAAGCCGCGAGCGGGAACGTTTTCGGCCTGGTTGGATGTTGACCCTGGTACGACAGCTCGTCGAGCTAGAGAAGAGGCGACGTGACTACTGTTCTGACACCCGCGACCCCGCTGACGGCCGCTGACCGATGCGACCGTTGCGGCGCCCAGGCATATCTGCGCGTCGTCCTGCTGAGCGGCGGTGAACTGCTCTTCTGCGCCCACCACGGGCGCAAGTTCGAGCCGGAACTCAAGAAGATCGCCGCGGAAATACAGGATGAGACCGAGCGGCTTACGTCCGCTCCGGCGGCCAGTGCCGCCGACCCCGAGGACCGCTGACACAAGGCCTACACCTCGCATCCGACGAGCCAGGACCGGCTAAGCCGGTCGACGGGCGGTATCTCTGCGACCCAGAGACACCGCCCGTCCTCATGCCCGGATGCGGTTCAGCGCTTCGGCGCGGGCCGGTCCCCTGCCGCGAGGCCCCTCCCGGGCCCCTGAGCGGGGCGTACGCCCATCCCCAGGACTCCGCGGGCACCAGGACGACCCAAGTCCCCCCGGGTCGTCTCCGGGCCGCCGGCGGAGTCGGCGACGAAGCCGATCAGCGGTGCGATCCGCGTGTACACCCCCGGGCTGTCCGCGCGCCCGCAGCCGCGCCCCCAGGACACCAGCCCGATGAGCCGGCCCTGGGCCACCAGGGGTCCTCCGCTGTCCCCCTGGCAGGCGTCCTTGCCGCCCGCGCGGTCGCCCGCGCACACCATGGAGTCGGCCCGGTACTGACCGTCGGCGTCTCCCGGGTAGGCCCGCCCGCACACCTCGTCCGCCAGCACCGTCACCCCGGCGGCCCGCAGCCCGTAGGCGTAGTCGCCGAATCCGCTCGTGTCGCCCCAGCCGTATACGGCGGCCTCGGTGCCGGCCCCGTACGCCGGATGCCCGAGCGCGGCCATCGGCAGCACGTTCTGCGCGGCCACGGCTTCGACCAGCTCGAGGACGGCCAGGTCGCCGGCATTGCTGCCCGGGTCGTAGGCCGGGTTCACCCGGGCGGAACGCACCGCGATCTCCCGGCCCTCGCTCGCGCGCAGCTCCGTACGCCCGGTGATCACCCGGAAATCGCGGACGGAGTCCACCGGGCCCCCCAGCACCTGACGCCCCAGGCAGTGGGCCGCGGTCACGACCTTGGTCGTGGTGACGAGGACGCCCCCGCAGAACTGGCCGCCGCGCGTACCCCCGAACCGGTCACGGCTGGCGAGGGCCACGACCCACGGGGCCTCGGCCACCTTCACCGGCCTTCCGCCGATCACCACGCTGTCCGCGGCCGCTCGCGGCGCCTGGGAGAGCGGCGCCGCCGCCGCTCCCGCCGCCAGGGTCAGCGCTCCCGCCAGGACACGGGCAAAGGGACGACGCATGAGGCCTCCTGACTCCGAGTGTGCATGACTCCACTCAGAGTGGGACGCCCGGTGGCCGCGCGCACCCGCGCGGCCACCGGCGACGACCTGCGGCGAACCCCTCGCCGCGCCCGGTGCGGACCGGTCCGGCCTAGTCGAGGTAGTCGCGCAGCACCTGGGACCGGGACGGGTGACGGAGCTTCGACATGGTCTTCGACTCGATCTGGCGGATGCGCTCACGGGTGACCCCGTAGACCTTGCCGATCTCGTCGAGCGTCTTGGGCTGGCCGTCCGTGAGGCCGAACCGCATCGAGACCACGCCCGCCTCGCGCTCGCTCAGCGTGTCGAGGACCGAGTGCAGCTGCTCCTGCAGGAGCGTGAAGCTCACGGCGTCGGCCGGTACGACCGCTTCGGAGTCCTCGATGAGGTCGCCGAACTCGCTGTCGCCGTCCTCACCCAGCGGGGTGTGCAGGGAGATCGGCTCGCGGCCGTACTTCTGGACCTCGATGACCTTCTCGGGGGTCATGTCGAGTTCCTTGGCCAGCTCCTCCGGGGTGGGCTCGCGGCCCAGGTCCTGGAGCATCTGGCGCTGGACGCGGGCCAGCTTGTTGATGACCTCGACCATGTGCACCGGGATGCGGATGGTGCGGGCCTGGTCGGCCATGGCCCGGGTGATCGCCTGCCGGATCCACCAGGTGGCGTACGTGGAGAACTTGTAGCCCTTGGTGTAGTCGAACTTCTCCACGGCGCGGATCAGACCCAGGTTTCCTTCCTGGATCAGGTCCAGGAAGAGCATGCCGCGGCCCGTGTAGCGCTTGGCCAGGGAGACCACGAGGCGGAGGTTGGCCTCCAGCAGGTGGTTCTTGGCCCGGCGGCCGTCCTCGGCGATGATCTCCAGCTCGCGCTTGAGCTTGGGCGCCAGCTTGTCGGAGTTGGCGAGCTTGTCCTCGCCGAAGAGTCCGGCCTCGATGCGCTTGGCGAGCTCGACCTCCTGCTCGGCGTTGAGGAGCGGAACCTTGCCGATCTGCTTCAGGTAGTCCTTGACGGGGTCGGCGGTGGCGCCGGCCACAGCGACCTGCTGGGCCGGGGCGTCGTCCTCGTCGTCCGAGATGACGAAGCCCTTGCTCTCGGCACCTTCCTCCTCGTCCTCGGACTCGGCCTTGGCGGCCCCGGGACCCTCTTCGGCGGTCTCTTCGTCGCCCGCGTCGTCGGAGTCCTTCTTGGCGGCCGTCTTCTTCGCCACCGTCTTCTTCGCCGCGGTCTTCTTGGCGGCCGTCTTCTTCGCCGCCGTCTTCTTCGCCGCGGTCTTCTTGGCGGCGGGCTCGGTCGCGGTCCCCTCCGCGAGGGCGTCGGCAGCCGTGTCCACGGGGTCCGCTTCCGCCGTCCCGGCCGCCGCGTCCGGTACGGCCACTGCGGGCGCGGCCGCCGTCTTGGCCGCGGCCTTCTTGGCGACGGGCTCGGTGGCCGTCCGCTTGACGGGGCTCTTCGCTGCGACGCTCTTGCGGGTGGCGCGCTTGGGCGACTCCGCGGCACTGACCATCAGCGTCACACCCTCTTCCTCGAGGATCTGGTTGAGGCTGCGCAGAACATTCTTCCACTGGGTCGCAGGAATCTGGTCAGCCTCGAAGGCCCGACGCACGTCATCGCCGGCGATCTGCCCCTCGGCCTTGCCCCGCTCGATGAGCGCCATCACAGACTCGGAATCGGCGATCTCCGGCGGGAGCGTACGGGATGTGCTGGCCGACACGAACAACCTCTCGGAACGATGGAAACGGCTTCCGACCCCGGCCTGGTGGTGCTGGACCGGAGCCGACGACCACGACTGGGGATGGGCCGGGGGCGCGGGCAGGGGCCGGGGAGCTGCACAGCACCCGCAAGGGCTGCTGTCTTCCCTCCGTCGGCCATCACCTCTTAGGTCATCGCGTGACCTCGCTGAGCGTTACGCCCAATCTTCGTGGCCCGAGTCACACCCCGTTTGATGCCATGCCGGTCATACCGTTATTTCTGCACGTCCGGTGTGTCCGAACACGCCCCGTTTCGCGGGCCGGACGACTCCCCCGAAGCGGAGTCCCGGCGACCGCGGACCGGAGCCGGGAGCCGGCCGGGACTCTCAGGATCCGGACCGGGAGCCGGATTCCGCTGCCGCCGGACCCTCCCCGGACCGGGTCCGGGGGGCGCCGCTCGGGACCGGCTCCCCCTCGACACGCTCGCGCTCACGCCCGCGCCCGTGCGCTGCGGCCCGTCAGTGCTCGCGCGGGGCGGGAACCACGCGCTCGACCTCCGGATGCACCGTCAGAAGCTGGCGCATGGCGTTCTCCGCGCCCACCGCGTCGCCGGCGGCGAGGCACTCGACCATGCGCGCGTGGTGCGCGACGCAGGTCTCGCTGGGGCGGTCGCAGGAGGTGACGGGACTGCCGGACACCTGCAGGGCGGCGGAGACGATGCCCGAGAGGTGCTCCAGCATGCGGTTGGCCGCGACCTGGATGAGCAGGGCGTGGAACTCGTTGTCCGCACGCGCGAAGGTGATCGAATCGCCCTGGCCGAGGGCGTGTCCCATGATCTCGACCATGTCGGCGAGGCGCTGCTGGATCTCCGGGCGCCCGTGGCCGGCGGCGAGGCGGGCGGCGAGCGGCTCGATGGTCCAGCGGAGCTCGCCCAGCTCGCGGCGCTGGTCGTCGCGCTGCGGGCCGAAGGCACGCCACTCGATGATGTCGGGGTCGAGCAGGTTCCAGTCGGCGACCGGGCGGACCCGGGTGCCGACGTTGGGGCGGGCGCTGACGAGGCCCTTGGCCTCGAGGACCCGCAGCGATTCGCGGACGACGGTCCGGGAGACCTCGAAACGCTGTCCGATCTCCTCGGGGACCAGCGGGCGGTCCGCACCCAGGTCGCCGGAAACGATCATCTGGCCGAGCTGCTGGACGAGTTGGCCGTGCAGGCCGCGGCCGCGGCTGCCCGCGGCGCGGCGGCCGACCCGGCTCAACTCGACTTCGGATCCGTCCCAGTGGGGCACTCCCACCCGGTCGGCCCCCGAGGCCTCCGGGTAGGGGTAGCGGTCGAGTTCGCCCGCGCCGGCGAGGCCGGAATCGGCATGGCGGGCGGCGGTCATCATGGTGTGCGCAAGGGTACTCACGAATCCTTTGTCGGCCGTGTCTCCGCGACCCTTGAGGTCTTTGGTGAAAAGCACACGAAAGGGTGATCGGTGCCACCTACGCAATTGACGACTTATCGTAAAGAACCGGGCCTTTTGCGGGGAGTTGCGGTCCGGCGGGCTTGATGTGGGCCACAACGGTCCCGTTGGGTCCGGACCGGCGCCGGAACGATCACCAACGATCCCTCACAAACGGACGCGGCCGCGCAGTCCTGTGAACCCATAGGCGCACAACAGGACCATCAGCGACAACGCCAGCGCGGTGCCCACCGGTTGGGCCATCACCCGGATCGCCCCGAGGACCACCCGGTCCGCCTCCGGCGGCCACTGCGCCCAGGCCAGGCCCCGCAGCCGCTCAGCCAGTCCCGTGACCGGGTACGCGGACGGGCCGTCCAGGGCCTTGCGCACCAGCGGTACGACCATCACGGGTACGGCGAGCACCGCCGCCAGCCCGGCGGAGGCCGACCGGAAGACGCCGGAGGCCAGCACTCCGGACCAGGCGCAGCCGATGAGCAGCCCCGCCCAACTCGCGGCCGGGGAGACCCACTCCGCGGGCGTACGGAGCGGCCCGCCGCCGAACACCAGTGCCAGGGTGGCGGCGTCGGCGGTCACGGCGAGGGCGCCGAGGAGCAGTGCCATGGCCGCGCTGACACCGAGCTTCGCCGTGAGCAGCCCGAGCCGGCGCGGGACGGTGCCGCGGTCGGCGGCGAGCGCGGGGTAGCGGTACTCCTCGCCGAAGGCCAGGGCTCCGAGCAGCCCGGCGCCCAGCGCCGCGGGCGGCAGCGGGAGCAACTCCGGCCAGGCGGCGAGCAACCGGTTCTGCGGGGTGTGGCCGATCCGGGCCAGGACCAGCGCCGTGACGACGGAGAAGGCGACGACGAAGGCGGTGGTGAGTACGGGGGTGGCGGTGCCGAAGAGCCGGTGCAGCTCGTAGCGCAGGGGGCGCAGCGGGCCGCCGAGCCGGCGCACGGCGGTGGTGGGCCCCCCGGCGCGTGCCGGGCGGCGCCGGTCCGCGGCGCCCGCTCCGGGCGCGGCCGGTGTTGCACCGCCTGCCGCGGCCGGGGCACCGGATCCGGCGCGGTCCCGGGCGCGCGGCAGCGACGGCTCCGCTCCCGCGTCGCCGGTCTCGTCGGCGAGTTGGTGGACGAGCACACCGTGCCGGAAGGCGGCCTCGCCGACCTCGGCACAGTTGCTGCCGTAGACGGACAGCCGGCTGCCACTCTCCTCCACGATCTCCAGCGTGCGCTGGGCCGCCCGCGCTTCCCGGCCGAGTACGTCGGCCAGCCGGGCGGCGTGCGGGGTGCGCACGGCGACCCGCGGCCGGAGCCGGGTCCGGGCGAACTCGGCGGCGTCCTGGTCGGCGACGAGCCGGCCCGCCTCGATGCTCACGACCCGGTCCGCGCTGCGGGCGGCCTCCTTCGCGTCGTCGGTGGTGAAGAGCACCGCGCCGCCGAGGGAGGCGTGGCCGCGCAGCAGCCCGTGCAGCCAGCTCCGTTCGCGGGGCGAGAGCCCGGCGGAGGGCTCGTCGAGGAGGAGCGTGCAGGGGTCGGCGAGCAGGGCGGCGGCCAGCGCGACCCTGCGCTCCATGCCGAGCGAGAGCGACCCGAGCCGCTGGTCGCGCAGTCCCGCGACGCCGACGACCTCGAGCATGGCGTCGGCACGCGCGGCCGGCACGCCGGCGACGGCGCAGAGCATCCTCAGCTGGCCGCGCACGGTGCGCGAGGGGTTGCCGGGGAGATCGCCGAGGAGAACGCCGACCTCACGGCCCGGATGCGGGATCCGGTGCAGGGGGCGCCCGCGGAAGTAGGTGACTCCGCGGCCCGGTTCGAGTTCGAGCATGAGCCGCAGTGCGGTCGTCTTGCCCGAGCCGGGCTCGCCGAGCAGTGCGGTCACGCTCCCGGGGCGGGCCTCGAAGGTGAGGTCGTCCACGAGGGGCGGGAGGTTTCGACGGGGGGCGCTGGTGAGTCCGATGGCCTGGAGCATCGCTTCTCTCGCGGGGGGTGAGACCGCTCTGCGGCAGGGTGAATACCGCTAACAAGATAACGCGATATGTCCGATTTAAGGCGCAGCCGGTCCCGAAGCGTGCCCGTGTCGGCGCCGTGGCCGTTTCAAACGGGGGCGCGAGCCTGCATACCCGCCGGTCCACCGGCTCTGGTGGCGATCCGCGGGCGGTGCCGGGCGCCTGCGTCTCAGACTTCCGGGCGCAGCATCGGCGGGTTGAGCAGCGTTGCCCCGCCGGCCCGGAACAGCTGGGCGGGACGGCCGCCCTGACGTGTCGTCGTCCCCCCGGCCGGCACCAGGAACCCGGGAGTGCCGGTGACCTTGCGGTGGAAGTTGCGGGGGTCGAGGGCGACCCCCCAGACAGCTTCGTAGACCCGGCGCAGCTCGCCGACGGTGAACTCGGGCGGGCAGAACGCGGTGGCCAGCGAGGAGTACTCGATCTTCGAGCGGGCCCGCTCGACCCCGTCCGCGAGGATCTGCTCGTGGTCGAAGGCGAGTCCGGCGCCGGTCTGGCCCTCCGTGGACAGGAGCTCGTCGACGGGGGCCCAGCGCGCGCTGTTCGCATCGCCGCCGGCCCGGGGCGCGGGCAGATCCGGAGCCAGCACCAGATGCGCCACGCTGACCACGCGCATGCGCGGATCCCGCTTCGGATCACCGTAGGTCGCCAGCTGTTCGAGGTGCGCCCCGTTGCCCACGTCCGGTGCGGCCGGGTCGTGGGCGCAGAGGCCGGTCTCCTCGGACAGTTCGCGGGCCGCAGCCGCCGACAGGTCCTCGTCCCCGCGCACGAAGCCGCCGGGCAGCGCCCAGCGTCCCTGGAACGGCTGCTCACCCCGTCGGATGACCAGCGCGCAGAGCGCATGGCGCCGCACGGTGAGCACGACCAGGTCGACGGTGACGGCGAAGGGCGGAAAGGCCGACGGGTCGTAGGGCGACATGCCGCGATCATAGTCGTCTGCCTGACGATAAACAGAGCTTTGGAGATCTTCGGACCCTGGAACCGGCCACGGAAGCGGAAGCCCGGGGCCGATCCGGCCCGATCGGCAGGGCGCCCCCTACGCGCCCGGTCGTACCTACCCGCCCAGTTGCAGTGCACCGGCGGCCTCCTCCACCATGCCAAGGCCCAGCCGGCTGATCCGGACGGCGAAGGGTTCCCCCGAAACCCGCAGTCCCGAGAGGCGCAGCCCGCCGAGCGGGGCGCCGGGGAGCGGTACGAGGGCGACCGTACCGGCGGGGGCGTCCGGGCGGATCCCGGCCAGGGCCGTCAGTACGTGGATCCCCGCGGCGGCGGCGACCGCCGCCGGCCGGCAGGCCGCCGGATGCGGAAGCGGGGCGCTGCCTTCGGTGCGCTGCTCGGCGGCGTACATCTCCGGGAGGCGGTACCCGAAGCCCTCCGCCGCGTCCAGCAGGCCCTTCAGCAGCCCCGTGGCCTCCTTCTCGAAGCCCGCCTGGGCCAGGCCCGCCACCGCGACCGCGCTCTCGTACGGCCGGACCGCGCCCGAGCGGTACCCGAACGGGTTGTGCCCGGGCTCGCGGAGCGCCATGCTCCGCAGCCCCCAGCCGGAATCCATGGCGGGAGCTCCGAGCAGCCGGGCCAGCTGCTCGGTACGGACCCGGTCGAGCAGCCCCGGCGCGAGCCGGCCGCCTCCGAGCAGCCCGGTGTCCAGCAGGTGGGCGGCGGCCCCCGTCAGCCG
Organism: Streptomyces sp. NPDC006487; assembly: GCF_042870555.1. NCBI lineage: Bacteria > Bacillati > Actinomycetota > Actinomycetes > Kitasatosporales > Streptomycetaceae > Streptomyces > Streptomyces sp. NPDC006487. The sequence continues at coordinate 36,863 of NZ_JBIAHN010000009.1, read as the reverse complement.
GGGCAGGGGCCGCCCGTCGGGATGCAGGGCCGCCGCGGGCCGGCCGCCGTCGGGGCCGTCGACCCAGAACCGGGCTGCGAACCGCTCCCGCAGCCCGGCGGCCCGGTCCCGCCACTCCTCGGCTCCGGGCCGACCGCACCCGGCGAGCAGGTCGGCCCCGAGGAGCGCGGCCCGATGGGCGTGGGCCTGGGTTTCACAGCGCCGGGGTCCCGGATCGGGATCGGCCAGGAAGCCGTCCTCCCCGAAGGCGCCCCGGATCCATTCCAGGCATCGCTCGGCGGCGGGCAGCAGCCGGGCCACCTCCGCCTCGGGCATCCCCCAGCGCCGGGCTTCGGCGAGGACCGCGGGGAAGGCGAGCGTCGCCTCGGTCCCGGTGCATCCCGGGGGCAGCTGTGGCCCGGCCCCGCGGAGCGGCCCCGGGATCTTCCCCGCGTCGGCGCCCCGCCCCCCGGTCTGGGTCCGGGCCAGGACGCGCAGGGTCGCGGCGGCGAGCCCGGTGCCGAGCGGGAGCGCCATGCGGGCGGCCCACAGGGACTCCGCCGGGGCCAGTCCCAGCCGCCACGGAACTCCGGCCGCCGCGTAACTGTCGGCAGGTTCCTTCGGGTCCCTGAGCAGCAGCGCGCCCAGGTCCTGCACGCTCGTGCGCAGCCACGCCTCGGCCCGCGGGTCGTCTCCCTCCGCGCGGGCGTCGTCGGACAGCGGATTGGCCACCTGTCCGGCGGGGGCGCGGGCCCCTCGGTCCCGGGTGGTCCGCAGCTCGATGGTGCGGGATTCGCCGGGGCGCAGTTCGAGCTGCCAGCGCAGCAGCCCGGCCGAAGCCAGCGCGTCGTCCGGGGGCGGCTCCACCGCGGTGACGGCCTGGTCCTCGCCGTTGGTCCAGCGCAGCCCTGCGGCGTGCACCGCGGCGGGCAGCTCCGGCCCGGCCCGGCCGGCGGCCACCTCGGCCAGCTCCGCCAGGTCGGTGCCGAGCGAGACCTCGACCGGGATCCGCAGGAGCCGGCCGGTGAAGCTGCGCAGGGTGATCCGCTCGGTGCCGTCGGCGTGCCGGATCCGCTCGACTCCGACGTCGGGATCGGGCCCTGGCTCCGCTCCGGTCCGCACGGTCGCGGTGAAGGAGGCCCGGTCGGCGCCGAGACTGCGGGCCTGGACCGCGACGGGATCCCGCCCGCCGACGCGCAGCACGCAGCGGGACAGCAGCCGGAGCCCGGCGCGGTAGATCCCGTCGACCCCCCGCCCGGTGAGCTGGCCGTGCTCGGGCGAGATGACCAGGCACGGCGCGGCGACGCAGAGGACGGCACCGTGCACGGGCGGCAAGTCGGCCCTGCCGGAGGGAGCCACACGGGCGGGGGCCACGCGGGCCGGGGGTACGGGGTGGGACATGGGTCGCCTTGTCTGCGCTCCGGGTGGATCGGCTGGGCGGCGGCGCGGCCGGGTCCCCACCACCCCCCAGCGCAACGCCCCCGCCCCCGCCCGGGTCACGGGCCCCGGTGGCGGCTGCGCCCGGCGGAGTACGGGCCTTCGCGGGGGCCGCCGCCGCAGGACCGCTCGCGCCCCGTCCCGCAGCCACCGCCGGAAGCCGGACCCGCGGCCCTCGCCCCGGCCACGCCCGGGGCCCGCACAGCCGCCTCCGTCCCGGCCCCGGCCCTGGGCCCGACCGCGGACGCGGGCCTGGCCCATGCAGCTGCCCCGGTCACGACCCCGGCCGCGGTTCACTGCTCGCTCCCCGCGGTGCTGCCGGACTCGCGGCGGCTGCTCGTCCCGCCCGGGCGGCCGGGCGGCCTGGTGACGGCGCCCGCCCGCCGGGGTCCTGCGGGCGGGCGCCCCCGGCGGGGCTCGCGTCGCCGCCGCTCCTCCCGCAAGCACTCCCGCAGCCCCTCCGGGTCGATCCCCTCGTTGCAGGCGTGGTGGAGCAGCTGCGCGAAGCGGTACCCGTCGTCCGCCCGCAGGGCCAGCCCGAGGGCGATCCTGGCCGTCGGCTCGTCCCCGGTGGACCAGGAGACCCAGCCCGCCAGGGTGAGGGGAGCCGCCGCGTGTTCTCCGTAGGCCCCGACGCAGCGCCGGGCCAGGGCCCGCCACAGCCGCAGGGCGGGTGCCGCCTCCTCGCCCTCCATCCACTCGGCGGCGATGTCGCGGATCTCGCGGTCCTGGAGCCCGAGGATCAACGAGGCGGCCTCGTCGTGGCCCAGCAGCGCGTCGTCCCAAGCATCGGCTCCGGGACCGCCTGCGGCCGGCGGGGCGAGGGTCATGCGCTGGATCAGCGCGCGGGCGAGCAGGACGGTCTCGGCCCCCACCTCCTCCCGGGTGGCCCCGTCGAGGATCTTCGGCACCAGCGCGACGGCAGCGCGGTCCAGGGCGCCCTCCATCTCGCCGGCCACCGTCCCGCGCAGCGGCGTGAGCCTGTGCTCGATCTCCCGGAGGGAGCCGCGCACCTGGAGTCCGGCGAACGTGGCCGCGGCGGCCATCACCGAGGTGCCGGGCGCGGCCAGCGCGCTGCCCTCGGCGGGGCAGCACCGCTCGTCGGGGCAGCAGTAGGACCAGTACCGCCCGGCGGAGAGGCACAGGGCCTCCAGTACGGGGACGTCCAGAGCCCCGCAGGCCAGCCGGATCCGCTGGGCGAACGGGCGCAGCCTGGTCATCACCCGCTGCGCGCTGTCGCCGTGGGGCGGATCCTGACAGAGGAAGACGATGATGCCGTCGGGCCTGGTCCCGCGCCGCACACTGCCGCGGATCAGACAGTCGGCGACCTGCCGGGCAGTGTCCTCCCATTCCTCGGGGGCCGCGGGAATCCCCACCCGGAGCCGACCGCCGAAGCGGCCGGCCTCCCCGTGGACGGCGACCATGACGAGGGAGTCGCTCGGGTGGAAGCCGAGCATGTAGGGCAGTGCATCGGCCAGTTCGGCCGGACTGCGCAGGGTGATCCTGGACGCGTCCACGCCTCCGGACGGACCGGTGGACGAGGGGGACGAGGGGTCGGACGGGGTGCGTGCTGCTTCGTGATTGTTCGTCATGTCCCGAAGGTCCCGTGTCCGGCCCGATCCGGAAACCCCTGTGGATAACCCCCGGGCAGACCCGCCCGAACCCGAGCGGACCCGCCCCAAGCGGCCCACCGACCGGCCGCCGGGGCCGCCGGGGCCGACCGGGCGCCTTCAGCCCGCCAGGGCAAGGGTCAGCGGAAGCACCTGCTCTGCTCCGCTCTGCCGCAGGAGGCGCGCGCCCACGGCCAGGGTCCAGCCGGAGTCGGCGTAGTCGTCGACGAGCAGGACCGGTCCCGGGGTGGCGGCCAGGGCGGCGGCGAGTTCCTCGGGGACGGCGAACGAGGCGGCCAGGGCGCGCAGCCGCTGGGCGGAGTTGCTGCGGTGCGCGCCGTACTCGCCCGCCTGCGCGGTGTAGGCGAGGCTGCCCAGCAGCGGGAGCCGGCCGACCCGGGCCAGGCCCTCGGCGAGCGAGCCCACCAGCCGCGGGCGGGAGCGGGAGGGCATGGCCACGATCCCCACGGGCCGGGCCATCGAGCCGCCCGCCCAGCCACCCGGCGAACGGGCCCAGTCGGCCACCACCGTCACCACGGCCGCCAGTACGTCGTCCGGCACCGGCCCGTCCGCGGCCTGCTCCGACAGGAGCGGGCGAAGGCGGTTGCCCCAGCCGATGTCCGACAGACGCCCCAACGCCCGCCCGGTGGACGCCTGCTGGCCCACGGGGATGCGGCCCTTGAGGTCGACGCCGACCGCGGGCATGCCCGAGGGCCACATCCGGCGGGGCTCGACCTCGACTCCGGGACGGTCCAGCTCACCGGTCGCCGCGTCGAGCGCCCCGTGGGACACGGCGGGGTCGAGCCAGGGCCCGGCGCAGGAGTCGCAGCGGCCGCACGGGGTCGCCTTCTCGTCGTCGAGCTGGCGCTGCAGGAACTCCATCCGGCACCCCGTGGTCGCCACGTAGTCCCGCATGGCCTGCTGCTCGGCCTGCCGCTGCCGGGCCACCCACTCGTACCGCTGCGCGTCGTACGCCCACGGCTGTCCGGTGGAGGTCCAGCCCCCCTTCACCCGCTTGACCGCACCGTCCACGTCCAGGACCTTGAGCATCGTCTCCAGCCGCGAACGCCGAAGGTCCACGAGGGGCTCCAGCGCCGGCAGCGACAGCGGACGGCCGGCCTGTTCCAGTACGTCCAGGGTCCGCCGGACCTGCTCCTCGGGCGGGAACCCCACCGAAGCGAAGTACGCCCAGATCGCCTCGTCCTCCCGCCCCGGCAGCAGCAGCACATCGGCGTGGTCCACGCCGCGCCCCGCACGGCCCACCTGCTGGTAGTAGGCGATCGGGGACGAGGGAGAGCCCAGGTGCACCACGAACCCCAGGTCCGGCTTGTCGAAGCCCATGCCCAGCGCGGAGGTCGCCACCAGGGCCTTCACCCGGTTCGCGAGCAGATCCTCCTCGGCCTGCAGCCGGTCGGCGTTCTCCGTCTTCCCCGTGTAGGAGGCCACCGGATACCCGCGCTGCCGCAGGAACGCCGCGACCTCCTCCGCGGCCGCCACCGTCAGCGTGTAGATGATCCCCGAGCCCGGCAGGTCCCCCAGCCGCTCCCCCAGCCACGCCAGCCGGTGCGCCGCGTTCGGCAGCTCCAGCACACCGAGCCGCAGGCTCTCCCGGTCGAGGGGGCCGCGCAGGACCAGAGCGCCCCCGCCTCCCGTGCCCAGCTGCTCGGCCACGTCCGCCGTGACCCGTGCGTTGGCCGTCGCCGTGGTGGCGAGCACGGGGACGCCGGGGGCGAGCTCGGCGAGCATGGTGCGCAGCCGACGGTAGTCGGGGCGGAAGTCATGGCCCCAGTCGGAGATGCAGTGGGCCTCGTCGACGACCAGCAGGCCGGTCGTGGCCGCGAGCTTGGGCAGCACCTGTTCGCGGAAGTCCACCGAGTTGAGGCGCTCCGGACTCACGAGGAGGACGTCGGTCTCGCCCCGCTCGACCTCCCCGTAGATCGTCTCCCACTCCTCCGGGTTGGCCGAGTTGATGGTCCGCGCCTGGATTCCGGCCCGGGCCGCCGCATCGACCTGGTTGCGCATCAGCGCCAGCAGCGGCGAGATGATCACCGTCGGGCCCGCGCCGCGACGGCGCAGCAGGGCTGTCGCCACGAAGTACACCGCCGACTTGCCCCACCCCGTGCGCTGCACCACCAGCGCCCGCCGGCGCTCCTCCACCAGGGCCGACACCGCCTGCCACTGGTCCTCCCGCAGCCGCGCCGAACCCCCCGGGGCACCGACCAGCTCAGCGAGGATGGCATCGGCTTCAGCGCGGAGCTCCAGGTTGTCCATGCCCCCATGCAACCCGATGCCTAGGACAATCGGCCAATTCACCCAGCGTGACGTCCGGCCCACAGGCCGTCCGTCGCGGCGCGTGACCGCCGGGACGGACGGCCGCCTGGGAACTGTTTCTCCTGGTGCCGGTGCACAGGCCCGGACCGAATGAGTCATCTTCGGCGTGGCGGGGCAAGGATATGAACGGCATACCGGCGAATTCCGGTCGGCGGCTCCAATTGCTCGTTGCCGCATGCTCACGGGCCACGCGAGAATTGTCCTGCTCCCGCTCGGCTCGACGGCGCTCTCCTGGGCCGTGCCGCGGCGCGCCCGCACTCCAGCCGTGCCCGCTCGCGGGCGTGTACCCGAAGGGAGGACCGTGACCTTCGGATTCGCCCCGCCCTCGACCACGTCCCTGAGAACGACCACCGGCGGCGCCAGCCGGCACGGCAGGCTGCTGGAACCCTCCGATTGGACGGCGTCGGGCATCCCCCTGCTGCGCAATCCGCGCGAGGTAGTCAGCGGACTGCATTCGCGGCACAGTCCCGCCCCGTCCACGGCGGTGATCGCCGTGCTCGGGCCCGAGGAGCGGCTCGTGGCCAGCGCTTCCTTCGTTCAGCGCTCCACCGCGGCCGACGGCTGGGAGTACCGCAACGCCCTGCTGTCCCGGCTGCGCCGGGTCCTTCCGCACGACCTGCGCCGGCGGACCCCGGTGCGGACCGCGGTGCTGCTTTTCTGCCGCGACGGCGACGAGCGCTGGACCGAGGAGGACGGCGCCTGGATGTGGGGGCTGCGGGACGCCTGCACCCTGCACGGGCTGCGCTGCGGCGCGTACATCACGCTGACCCGGGGCGGCTGGCACGTACTGGGCGAAGGCCGCGGCGGCCGGAGCCCCAGCTCGAACTCCCGGCCCGAGCGCCTCGGCGATACGCCGTCCGAGTTCGCCCCGCTCGCCCTGCGCGGCGGCGGAGCCACGGAGGCCCTGCGCCACACCGCCGCACGCTGAGCCCGTACCGTCGCACCGCCGCACGCTGAGCCCGTAGCGTCGCACCGCCGCGCTCGTCCCCTGCCGGCGCACCGCCGCTCTGAGCCCGCGCCGCCGCACCCGGAGCGCGCGGGGCCCCTACCCGGGAACGACCAACGGCCGTACACCCGAAACGGGCGTACGGCTGGTCAGGCCTCGGACTTCGGCAGGGCCGGCCACCGGCCCGCCCCACCCCTCGACCGTACGGGAGTACGGGGCGTCAGACGCCCGCCCCCAGCACGGAGTTGATCTGCTGCGGCTCGCCGCACACGATCAGGAGGGCACCGGCTCGCGCGAGAGCGACCGGCAGGGCTCCGGCAGCCGCGTCGGCCGGTCCGCCGTTGGCCGCGAAGACCACGACGGGACGGCCCGCGGCGCGCTGGACCTGCGCGGCGTCCGCGTAGAAGACGTCGTCACGGGCATCGTGCAGGGCCCAGTACGCGGCCTCGCCGAAGGACAGCTCGTGCGCGGCCCACGGGTGCGGGTCGCCGGTGGTGAGCACCAGGATGTCGCCGGGCGCACGCCCGGTGTCGAGCAGCAGGTCCACGGCCTCCTCGGCCGCGTCCAGCGCACCCTCGGCGGATGCCGGGATCAGCTGGACCTGCGGTACGGACGCGGAGACCGAGGGCGTGGTGGCGGCCGCGGGAACGCGGGCGGCCTGCGGCTTCCGCGGCGCGGGCGGCGCGGGCCTGGGGGCGGGACGGGGACCGGGTACGGGGCGGGGGGTCTGCGCGGTGCGGCTCGCGGCCGGCGTGACGCGGGGACCCTGGGCACTCTCGTGAATCTGAGGCTCCTCGGGGGCGGGGGTGAGAGGCATGAGTTGATATCTATCAAACATCGGTGCGAAACGTACCGGTTGGTGGCACGTGCGTGCGATCAGAAATCGAAGCCGAGTTGGCCTCCGTTTTCCAGCTCCATCGATTCCTCGCTGCGGCGCACCTTCTTGAGGTGGCTCCAGCGGGGCAGGGCGTCAAGGTAGGACCAGGAGAGCCGGTGGTACGCGGTCGGACCCTGCTCCTCGAGCGCCGCCCGGTGCACGGGCGAGGGATATCCGGCGTTGGCCGCGAAAGCGAAGTCCTGGATTCCGCCGCCCTGTTCACCGATGTCTGCCATCATCCGGTCGCGCCGGACCTTGGCGATCACCGAGGCCGCGGCGACGGCGACGCAGGACTGGTCGCCCTTGATCACCGTTCGGACCCGCCAGGGCGCACCGAGGTAGTCGTGCTTGCCGTCGAGTATCACCGCGTCGGGCCGCACGGGCAGCCCCTCCAAGGCACGCACCGCGGCGAGGCGCAGGGCGGCGGTCATACCGAGTTCGTCGATCTCCTCGGGGGACGAGTGGCCCAGTGCGTAAGCGGTGACCCAGTCCTCCAGGACGCCGACGAGCGCGTCGCGGCGCTTGGGGGTGAGCAGTTTGGAGTCGGTGAGTCCCGCGGGCGGCCGGCGCAGACCGGTGATCGCCGCGCAGACGGTGACGGGACCGGCCCAGGCCCCTCGTCCGACTTCGTCGACCCCGGCGATGACCTTGGCGCCGGTGGTCGCCCGGAGGGAGCGTTCGACGGTGTGAGTGGGTGCTTCGTACGGCATGGCGCCAGCAAGGTTACGCCGCCCCGGGCCGCCTGCACACCCCGCCCCCTCCCCGCCGCGCCTCCGCCCCCTCCCCGCCGCACCCAGGCCACCTCCGCGCCGCGCCACGCACCCCGCCCCGTCTCACCCCCTGGGCGGCGGCGCCGTCACCCCGCGAGCCGTCTCGGAGAGTTCCGCGCCCAAGCATTCGCTCCCGCACACCTTCGCGCGGTTCATCACCGGCACCGGGATGACCTCGACGAGACGCGGACGGGTCACGCGCGGCCCGACGTCCCTCCGCTTGCTTCCATGGCAAAAAGCTCGCCGATCAGCATGCACACCGGCCCACACCGCCCGGACCGCACCGCCCGGCCCGGACCGGCTCGCGGAACCGCTCCGCATCCGCGTGATCGCACTCGCGAAGCAGTACCGGCCCATGGCGTTCAGCTGCTCCAACGCGGCATGGAGAATCGCCCGTTCGAGTCTCCACCACCGCCCCGTCCGGGGTGATCAGTACTCCACCCGGCTCCCGAAGGTCCCCAGGCTCTTGCACTCCTCGTACGAGGCGCTCACCCCGCGCTCCCTGAGGATCTCCCTGGCCCTGCGCTCCCCCAGGCTCGTCGCGTACCAGGGCGTGCGACCGGCCGCCGCCAGCTCCCTGGCGATCCCGCGCAGGGCGCAGGAACGCCGGGGCTCGGGCAGCCGGTCCAGGGCGGGTACCGCGTCGGCCGACAGGGACTGGAAGTAGGCCAAGTCGATCTTGCCGTCCTGCTCGTACCGCGTGACGTTGCCCTCCGCGATCACCCCGTCCGGGGACATCAACCCGAAGGCCAGTACGGCCGCCACGACGCTCCCCGCGACCGCGCGCGGCAGCCAGCGCGCGCCGAACAGCCCGCCGGCCATGATCAGTACGATGACCAGCCCGAGCCACAGCTCCACACCGGCGACCGACAGCCGCAGCCTGGTCAGGCCGTACGCGTCCACGTAAAGGTCCATGCGGCGGAGCGCCGAAGCCACGACCACGAGGGTCAGCACGCAGAGGGTGCCGAGCACGGCGCGCACCAGCCGCCGGTCGCCGGCTCCGTCGCGCGGGGCCCAGCGCAGGGCCAGCGCGATGACGGCGAGGGTGAGCAGGGTGGCCCAGAGCAGCTGCCAGAAGCCCTGGCGCGCGTACTCGGCGTAGGTGAGGCCGGTGGCCTCCAGGACCTTGCGGTAGCCGCCGAAGAGGACCGCGAGCTGGACGGCGTTGAAGGCGGCGAAGAGCAGGTTCAGCACGATGAGCGGAAGGGCCCACTCCACCCGGGAGCGCGCCTTCCCCGGGCGCACCTCGATGCGGTCCCAGCGGGAGGGGGCGGCCGCCGCGCGGGCGACGGCGATCGCGACGACGAGGCCCAGCGCGAAGAGCAGGAAGCGAACCGGGCCGCCCATACCGCTGATGTCGGGGGTCAGCCCGCTCAGCAGGTCCGCGAACGCCGCGTCGGCGGAGGCGAACAGCGTGCCGAAGAGCGCCAGCAGAACCACCGCCACCACGACGGCCTTCGCCACCGGCAGCCAGCGCTCCCGGCGCCCCTCGCCGCGCGACCGCAGGCCGCTCCAGACCCAGCGCACCCCGAGGACGGCGGAATCGAGGAGGCCGACCGGGCCGAGCAGGATGCCGGGCCCGCTGCGGCTGCCGTGCAGGGCCAGGGCACCCGTCAGGAGGGCCGCGAGCAGGGCCGTGACGGCCGGCCAGGCGGAGGCCCGCAGGGCGGGCACGGCGAGCAGCGCGAGGCAGCCGAGCGCCCAGAGCGCGGTCCACGGGCGAAGCCTGCGGCCGGCCGCGCGGGCGGCCGCGTAGGCGGCGAGCAGCGCCGGCACCACCGCGAGCAGCAGGCCCGGCCCCAGCCCCTCGCCGAGGAGCAGGGAAGCGGCGATGCCGGAGGCGAGTACGGCGCCCAGCACGACGGCAGGCACCGGTCCGACGGCGGCCGGGCGTGCGGCCTCGGCCCAGGCGAGCGGGGCCATCGACCAGGCACCGGAGGCGGCGCGCTCCTTGCGCAACTGGTGGGCCCGCCAAGCCTTGGGATCCCAGCCGGGCGGCGCGGACGGTACGGGCGCGGGCGGAGCGGGCGCGGACGCTACGGACGCGGACGCTACGGACGCGGACGCTACGGACCCTGCGTCGGCCGCCGCACCCGCGGCGGCCCCCGCGGTGTCCGCCGTCTCGGCGTTCTCTGCTGACATCGGGTTCCCCTCCCCTGTCGGTCGCCCCCGGCCGTCAGGCGGGGGGCGACGAAGCCGACAGAGTAGGCCGGTCACCTGCAGTTTTGAACAGGCTCAAAAGAGGCCTGTGGCAGGACCGTGACAAACAGAGGGCCACGAACCGGCGCGGACCGCCCCCGCCCCCGCTGCTCCCCTACCCCGCCGCCTCCGGCAGCCAGGCGGGCAGTGCCTCGGTCCGGGCCAGCCAGGCCTGCGGCAGCACCGCGTCCCCGCGTGCGCCCAGCACTCCGCCGACGATCGCGCAGGTGGTGTCCACGTCTCCGCCCACCTGGGCGGTGGTCCAAAAGGCCCGCTCGTAGTCGTCCAGGCCCCGTGCCGCCGACCACAGGGCGAACGGCACGGTGTCGTGGGCACTGGTGCGCCGCCCGCAGCCCAGTACGGCCGCGACGGTGGTCGCGTCGCCGTAGTCGAGCATGTCTCGCGCGCGCCTCACCCCTGCGCCCACCGCGCTCCGCGGGACCAGCGCGATCACACCGTCCAGCAGGTCGGCGGCCTTCGGCGGCCCGGCCGGATCGGCCGCCAGCGCGGCCGCGGCGGCCACGGCCATCGCGCCGCACACCGCTTCGCGGTGCTGGTGGGTGGTGTAGGCGGAGATCTCCGCCTGGTGCGTGGCCTGCTCCGGATCGTCGGCGTACCAGGCGCCCAGCGGGGCGACCCGCATGGCCGCGCCGTTGCCCCAGGAGCCCTGCCCGTTGAACAGCTCCGCGGCGAGCGTGCGCCAGTCCGCGCCCTCGCGGATCAGGCGCAGCATCCGGTTCACGGCGGGCCCGTAGCCGCGGTCGAAGTCGTGGTGGTGGGCGAAGGAGGCGGCCAGCGCGTCCTGGTCCACCCGGCCGTGTCCGGCGAGCACGGCCACCACCGAGCAGGCCATCTCGGTGTCGTCGGTCCACTGCCACGGATCGCTGCCGGCGGGCAGCTCGCGCCGCTTGAGCAGCGGGTAGTTCACGGGGACGAAGTACTGGGAGCCCAGTGCGTCACCCAGGGCCAGCCCGCGGAGGCTGGCCATGGCGCGTGCGTAGCGCCCTTCGGGGGAGGAGTCAGCGGTCATCGCGCGTCACTCTAGCCGTCCAGATCATAAGGCTCGGGTGTGGTCCACCGCTCAAACGGGCGGTCCATCCGGTACCGGCCGTCGGAACCCAGCATGAGCACCCGGTATTCGCCGTTGCCCGGGTTGGACAGGGCTTCGAACTCGGCCACGGACCAGTGGAACCAGCGCATGCAGAACAGCCTCATCGTCAGGCCGTGCGTCACGAGCAGCACGTTCTCCGGATGGTCCGGGGCCTCGAAGCTGCGGTAGAGGCTCTCCAGGAAGGCTCCGACCCGGTCGTAGACGTCCGCGCCCGACTCCCCCTGCGCGAAGCGGTAGAAGAAGTGCCCGTACGCGTCCCGGTAGGCCTTCTGCAGACGCACTTCCTCCCGCTCCTGCCAGTTCCCCCAGTCCTGCTCGCGCAGCCTCGGCTCCTCGCGCATCCGCACGCGCGTCGGGTCCAGGCGCAGCTCCCGGAAGGTCTGCAGGGTCCGGCGGTACGGCGAGACGTACGCGCTGACGTGCTCGTCCCCGAAGAGCTCGCGCAGGCGTCCGCCGGCCTCCGCTGCCTGCTCGCGCCCGGTGGGAGTCAGCCGTAGGGCGTGGTCGGGCTCCCGCTCGTACACCGTGTCATCGGCATTGCCCTCCGATTCCCCGTGCCGGACAAGGACGATGCGCCGTGGTCGTACCATCCCACGACCCTATTCGGCCATCGGCGGGCGCGCGGACCGGGCACGCCGTACGGCCCCGGCGGCGGCCCGGCGGCCGGCTCTCCGGCGGGGCCGCCCACGGCGTACGGGTCAGACCGTCCAGGAGGGTTCGAGGTCGACGACGTCCCCGGTGAGGGCCTCCACGTCGGCCTGGATCTGGGCGCGCAGCGACAGCCGCTCGACGCGCTCCTGCCGGTACTTGCCGTGTTCGGCCGCCGCGTGCCACATCGACAGCACCAGGAACTCACGGCCCGGAGCCTCGCCGAAGAGGCCGCGGACCATGCCGGGCGAACCCGCCATGGCCGGGTTCCAGACCTTCTCCTGCATGAGCGCGAAATGGTCCACGCGACCCTCCCGCACCCGGGTGTGGGCGACCCTGACGACATCGGCGTCGGTGAACCGCGGCTCGAACCCGGTCTTCACGTCGAAGCGGTGGTCGAAGAGCGTGACCCGCGCGTCGGTGTAAGTGCCGTTCTGCGAAGCGGCCAGCCGGTCGTGCGAGCGGGCCATGAAGGAATCGTAGAAGGAACGGCTCTCCCAGAAGGTGAAGACGTGCGCCACCCCCTGCCGGCCCCGGCTCCAGCCGCCGCCCTGCCCCCGGAATCCCGGTTCCCCCGGCAGTCCCGCCCATTTGCGCTGCCCGCGCTCGAACCCGCGTCGGTCCGTCACCGTGCAGCGAATCCACTTGACCAGCACTGCGCCATCGTACGGTCCCGGCGGGGCCCGGGTCAGTCCTCGGCGCGGTACAACCGAAGGAGTTCGTCCGCGTCCCGCTCGGACAGCCGAAGCCCGAACTCCCGGCCGAGCAGGGCGAGCAGTTCCTCGGCCGGCACCTCCCGCCGCTCGGTCCGCCCGTCGGGGAGCAGCCGCGAGAGCTCCCGCCCTACGAGGGCCAGGCGCTCGGAGTCGCCCTGCCGCTGGACGACGACCCGGCCTACGAAGGCGGAGCGGGGGTGCGAGGAGCTGTAGTGGTTCAGCACCACGTAGTCGACGGGGTGGTAGGGCTGTGGGGCGAAGGCGTACAGGTCCCGCCAGGCACCCTCGCGCGGCACGCACAGCACGAGGACCCCGTCCGCCTCCTCCCGGACGCGGAACACCCACTCCCCCTGGCGCACTTCGGCACCGGGGCGCGCCAGAGGCACGGGCTCGCGCGGCCCCTGCCAGCCGAACCCGGCGTCGCAGAGCCAGGGTTCCCCCTCGACGGTGACGACGAGCACGGCGTGCGTCACCGCGGTCAGGGCGTCCCCCCGGGAACGGTTGCGGGCACCGCGTCCGGAGACCTCGAAGCCGATCCGCTCCAGGGCGGCGGCCAGCAGGGTGTTCTGCTCGTAGCAGTAGCCGCCGCGGCGCTCGTGCACGAGCTTGTTCTCGATCGTCTTGACGTCCAGCCCGACGGGGCGGCCGAACAGCACGTCCAGGCTCTCGAAGGTGATCGCACCGGTGTGCGCCCGGTGCACTGCCTTCAACGTCGCCAGGTCGGCGCGGAGTTCCCCGCCGCTCCAGCCGATCCTCGCCAGATAGGCGTCCAGATCCAGTCCGTCACCGCTCCACATATATCCCCCGCTCGACGCAGCACGATCTTCGGGGGCACCCCGTCGCGGCGCCCCACACCATGGTCATCATGACGGCGCACGCCGCCCGGGACGACACGAAAAAGCGGGGACCGGCCCTGGGCCGGTCCCCGCTTCCTCAGCTGCTCAGCTGCTCAGCTGCTCAGCTGCTCAGCAGGAGCGTTCGTGCTCGTCAGCTGCAGCCGCTGGTGGAGCCGCAGCCCTCGCAGATGTAGCAGGAGCCGGCGCGCTGCATCTTCGTACCGCAGGAGAAGCAGAGCGGGGCGTCGGCGGAGACGCCGAGCTGCATCTCGACCAGTTCGGCGTTGGAGTGCGCCGTCTTGGGGGCCGGGACCGGGGCGACCGCGACCGGCTTGGCGGCCGGGACGGTCTGGACCGCGGCGATCGGGGCCGCCTGGGTCAGGGACTCGGTGTCGAGCTCCTCGTCGAGGGGCTCGTAGGAACCGGTGTCCAGGTGGCGCTGACGCTCCTCGGCGGAGTGGATGCCGAGGGCCGAGCGGGTCTCGAAGGGCAGGAAGTCGAGCGCCACGCGGCGGAAGATGTAGTCGACGATGGACTGCGCCATGCGCACGTCCGGGTCGTCCGTCATACCGGCCGGCTCGAAGCGCATGTTCGTGAACTTCGCGACGTACGTCTCCAGCGGGACGCCGTACTGCAGACCGACCGAGACGGCGATCGAGAAGGCGTCCATCATGCCCGCGAGGGTCGAGCCCTGCTTGGACATCTTCAGGAAGACCTCGCCGAGACCGTCGTCCGGGTAGGAGTTCGCGGTCATGTAGCCCTCGGCGCCACCGACCGTGAAGGAGGTGGTGATCCCCGGGCGGCCCTTCGGGAGGCGCTTGCGGACCGGGCGGTACTCGATGACCTTCTCGACGGCCGTCCGGATGGTGTCCTCCGCCTTGGCGGTGACCTCCTCCTTCTCCTCTTCCTTCTTCTTCGCGGAGAGGGGCTGGCCGACCTTGCAGTTGTCGCGGTAGATCGCGAGCGCCTTGACGCCCAGCTTCCACGCCTCGAAGTAGATCTCCTCGATCTCCTCGACGGTCGCCGTCTCCGGCATGTTGACCGTCTTCGAGATCGCGCCGGAGATCCAGGGCTGGATCGCGGCCATCATGCGCACGTGGCCCATCGCGGAGATGGAACGCTCGCCCATCGCGCAGTCGAAGACCGAGTAGTGCTCCTGCTTCAGGCCCGGGGCGTCGACGACCACGCCGTGCTCGGCGATGTGGGCGACGATCGCCTCGATCTGCTCTTCCTGGTAGCCCATGCGGCGCAGGGCCTGCGGAACGGTGCCGTTGACGATCTGCATCGAGCCGCCGCCGACGAGCTTCTTGAACTTGACCAGGGCCAGGTCCGGCTCGACACCGGTGGTGTCACAGGACATCGCGAGACCGATGGTGCCGGTCGGCGCGAGGACGGAGGCCTGCGAGTTGCGGAAGCCGTTCTTCTCGCCGAGGCGGATCACGTCCTGCCATGCCTCGGTGGCCGCGGCCCAGATGACGTTGTCCAGGTCCTCGGTGCGCGGCGCGACGGCGTTGGCGTCGGCGTGCTGCTTCATGACGCGCTTGTGCGACTCGGCGTTGCGGGCGTAGCCGTCGTACGGGCCGACGATCGCGGCCAGCTCGGCGGAGCGCTTGTACGCGGTACCGGTCATCAGCGAGGTGATCGACGCAGCGAGGGTGCGGCCGCCGTCGGAGTCGTACGCGTGGCCGGTGGCCATCAGCAGGGCGCCGAGGTTGGCGTAGCCGATGCCCAGCTGGCGGAAGGCGCGGGTGTTCTCGCCGATCTTCTGCGTCGGGAAGTCCGCGAAGCAGATGGAGATGTCCATCGCGGTGATGACCAGCTCGACGACCTTGGAGAAGCGCTCGGCGTCGAAGGACTGGTTGCCCTTGCCGTCGTCGTCGAGGAACTTCATCAGGTTCAGCGAGGCGAGGTTGCAGGACGTGTTGTCCAGGTGCATGTACTCGCTGCACGGGTTGGACGCGGTGATGCGGCCGGACTCGGGGCAGGTGTGCCAGTTGTTGATCACACCGTCGTACTGGATGCCCGGGTCGGCGCAGGCCCACGCGGCCTCGGCGAGCTTGCGGAAGAGCGACTTTGCGTCGACGGTCTCGATGACCTCGCCGGTCATGCGGGCCCGCAGGCCGAACTCGGTGCCGTTCTCGACGGCCGTCATGAACTCGTCGTTCACACGGACGGAGTTGTTGGCGTTCTGGTACTGGACGGACGTGATGTCGTCGCCGCCCAGGTCCATGTCGAAGCCCGCGTCGCGCAGGGCGCGGATCTTCTCCTCTTCCTTCACCTTGGTCGCGATGAAGTCCTCGACGTCCGGGTGGTCCACGTCCAGGACGACCATCTTGGCCGCGCGGCGGGTGGCACCGCCCGACTTGATCGTTCCGGCGGACGCGTCGGCGCCGCGCATGAAGGAGACCGGGCCGGAGGCGTTGCCGCCGGAGGAGAGGAGCTCCTTGGAGGAGCGGATGCGGGAGAGGTTCAGGCCGGCGCCGGAGCCGCCCTTGAAGATCATGCCCTCTTCCTTGTACCAGTCGAGGATCGACTCCATGGAGTCGTCGACGGCCAGGATGAAGCAGGCGGAGACCTGCTGCGGCTGGGGCGTGCCGACGTTGAACCACACCGGGGAGTTGAAGCTGAAGATCTGGTGCAGGAGCGCGTAGGTCAGCTCGTGCTCGAAG
Organism: Streptomyces sp. NPDC006487; assembly: GCF_042870555.1. Taxonomy (NCBI): domain Bacteria; kingdom Bacillati; phylum Actinomycetota; class Actinomycetes; order Kitasatosporales; family Streptomycetaceae; genus Streptomyces; species Streptomyces sp. NPDC006487. The sequence goes on along the minus strand of NZ_JBIAHN010000009.1, from coordinate 20,734 downwards.
ATCTCCGCGTCAGCGGGCGACGTGAAGTAGTCGAAGTCCTCGCCGGCCTTCGTGTACGTCTTCACGATCCGGTCGATGAGCTGACGCAGACCGGTCTCGCGCTGCGGGCTGCCGACCGCACCGCGGAAGTACTTGCTGGTGACGATGTTGACCGCGTTCACCGACCAGAAGTCGGGGAACTCGACGCCGTACTGCTCGAAGTTGACCGAACCGTCGCGCCAGTTGGTCATGACGACGTCGCGGCGCGCCCAGGTCACCTCGTCGTACGGGTGGACGCCCGGGGTGGTGTGGATGCGCTCGATACGCAGGCCGCTCTTGGCAGTCTTGGTGCCCTTGGCGCGGGAACCTCGTGCCGAGCTGCTCGCCGTCTCTGTCATGCCGTTCCTCCCAATGCGGGCAAAACGCCCTAAAGTGCCAGCGCTATTCCGCGGCACGGTGCTGTGTGTCTTGTATCTACGTCTTCTTCGCCTGACCCACCGGCCGTTCCACGACGCACGTACGGCGCGGAACGGACCCTCCGGTCAGTCGGCGGCGGAGGCGGGCACGGGGACCGGAACGGTCCCACCGGGCTCGCACTCTTCGGGGTGAGGCCGCGGCACGCGGAGTTCCGCGATGGCGGTCTCGAAGTCTTCGAGTGTGTCGAACGCCTTGTAAACGGACGCGAACCGGAGGTACGCGACCAGATCGAGCTCCTGCAAGGGGCCGAGTATGGCCAGGCCCACGTCGTGGGTGGTCAGCTCGGCGCTTCCGGTGGCGCGCAGCGCCTCCTCGACCCGCTGGCCGAGTTTGGCGAGGGCGTCCTCGGTGACCGGCCGCCCCTGGCACGCCTTGCGCACGCCGGAGATGACCTTGGTACGGCTGAAGGGTTCGGTCACCCCGCTGCGCTTGATCACCATCAGCGAGGCCGTCTCCACCGTCGTGAAGCGACGGGAGCAGTCGGGGCACTGGCGGCGCCGGCGGATCGACGTGCCGTCGTCGGTGGTGCGACTGTCGACGACACGGCTGTCGGGGTGCCTGCAGAAGGGGCAGTGCATGGTTCCCTCACCCTCCTCTTGGCACGACTGAATCACCTCGCGAGACTCCTGAACGGCAGAGTCGAAGCTCTGCAGGAGGCTCTCGAAGCAGCCACAAGCATATGCGATGTCGGGGACCCCGGCAGACCGAGGACCACAACTTCTGGGTGGCAGCGCTCATCCAACCACTAGATCTTGGGTTGTGGTGGATTTACACCGCTCCGCGTGTCGCGGCGTCCGATGGCCGGATAACAGGCCTCTCGGTGCCAAACTGAGCGCAGACCCGGACGGTGGCGACCCGACCCGGAAGGGTACCGTAAGCAGTGGTTCCGCAGCCGAACCCCCGTTCGGTCCGGACAGCCCACTGGCGGCATATACACCTCACGAAGTGAACACGGTGGGTGATCTCCGATTTTTCACTCGAACGTGTGTTTGGCGCAACCTTTCGAAAGCAACTACCGTTGTCCAGCTAGGGAGAACATTTCGAGAGGGGCCGACGTGACCACCACCGCAGACAGTGCCACCATCACTGCCCAGAACCGCTCCCAGAGCCGACTTGAGCCGGTGCATGCCATGAATGACGCAAGTCTGAACCCGGAGGCGGAGCCCGCACGCCCCGCACGCTCGCTGCCAGGGCGGCCTCCAGGCATCCGCGCCGACAGCTCCGGGCTCACGGACCGGCAGCGGAGGGTCATCGAGGTCATCCGCGACTCGGTGCAGCGTCGCGGCTACCCGCCGTCGATGCGGGAGATCGGCCAGGCGGTCGGCCTGTCCAGCACCTCCTCGGTCGCGCACCAGCTGATGGCTCTGGAGCGCAAGGGCTTCCTGCGCCGCGACCCCCACCGCCCCCGGGCGTACGAGGTGCGCGGATCCGACCAGCCCAGCTCGCAGCCCACGGACACCACGGGCAAGCCCGCGGCCTCGTACGTGCCCCTGGTCGGCCGGATCGCGGCCGGTGGCCCGATCCTCGCCGAGGAGTCGGTGGAGGACGTGTTCCCCCTCCCCCGCCAGCTCGTCGGCGACGGCGAACTGTTCTGCCTCAAGGTCGTCGGCGACTCGATGGTCGAGGCCGCGATCTGTGACGGCGACTGGGTCACGGTCCGTCGCCAGCCCGTCGCGGAGAACGGCGACATCGTCGCCGCCATGCTCGACGGCGAGGCCACGGTCAAGCGCTTCAAGCGGGAGGACGGCCATGTCTGGCTGCTCCCGCACAACGCCGCCTACCAGCCGATCCCCGGTGACGAGGCCACCATCCTCGGCAAGGTCGTGGCCGTACTGCGCCGGCTCTGACCGCCTGCGCCCCCATCCAGCTCCGGGACCTCCTGCGCCGGTCCCGGAGCTGCTTTGTGTCTCCCCTGTCTTTGCGGCCAAACCGCCGCCGCTCTCGCGGACGTGGTTGCTCGACGATTGGGTTGCCCAACTGATGGTCGCCGCTCGTGCTCCCGTAACTACGTCCCGTCGGCCTGGGCGGCCGCGTCGATGGCGGCGAGCGAGCGACGGACCTGATTGCGGTCCGTGGTGTACCAGAAGTCCGGCAGTGTGGCCCGCAGGAAGCTCCCGTACCGGGCCGTGGCCAGCCGGGGGTCCAGGACCGCTACGACGCCCTTGTCTCCGGTGGCGCGTACGAGACGGCCCGCCCCCTGGGCCATGAGCAGGGCCGCGTGCGTCGCCGCGACGGACATGAAGCCGTTCCCGCCGCGCTCCTCGACCGCCTTCTGCCGGGCGCTCATCAGCGGGTCGTCGGGACGCGGGAACGGAATCCTGTCCATGATCACCAGCTGGCAGCTGGGCCCCGGAACGTCCACGCCCTGCCACAGCGACAGGGTCCCGAACAGGCAGGTCTTCGGGTCGGCGGCGAAGGCCTTGATCAGCTCACCGAGCGTCTCCTCGCCCTGGAGCAGGATCGGGTTCTCGAGCCGTCCGCGCAGTTCCTCGGCGGCGGCCTTCGCCCCGCGCATGGAGGAGAACAGTCCGAGGGTGCGGCCGCCCGCCGCCTCGATCAGCTCCGCGAGCTCGTCCATCATGTCGCCGCGGGTGCCCTCGCGGCCGGGGGTGGCCAGGTGCTTGGCGACGTAGAGGATGCCCTGCTTGGGATAGTCGAAGGGCGAGCCGACGTCGAGGCCCTTCCACTGGGGCACGTCCTCACCCTCGACGCCCTCCGGGGACAGGCCCATCGACGCCGCGACCCCGTTGAAGTCGCCGCCGAGCTTCAGGGTCGCCGAGGTCAGGACCACGGAACGGTCCGCGAACAGCTTGTCGCGCAGCAGGCCGGACACCGAGAGCGGAGCAACCCTGAGGGTGGCACCGAACCGGTCGTGGCGTTCGTACCAGACCACGTCGTACTCGGAGCCGGCCACGATTCGCTCCGCCACCCCGTGCACGCTCTCCACCGCGGCCAGCGCCTGTTTGCGGACGGCGTCCTCGTCGTGGACGGACTTGTCGCGCGTGTTGCCGATCGCCGAGATCACGGTGCGCGAGGCGTCCCGCAGGGCCATCAGCGCGTAGCCGAGGTCCTCGGGGATCTCCTCCAGCCGGCCGGGGAGGGCCAGCTCCATGACCCGCTCGAAGGTCTCGGACGCGGTCTGCAGGGAGTCGGCCGTCTTCTCGTCGACCAGCTTGGCCGCACGCTTCACGGCACGGTTGACCTGGCCGGGGGTGAGCTCTCCCGTGGCGACCCCGGTCACCCGGGACACCAGCTCGTGGGCCTCGTCGACGATCAGCACCTCGTGCTGCGGGAGCACCGGGGCGCCTTCGATCGCGTCGATGGCGAGGAGAGCGTGGTTGGTGACGACCACGTCCGCGAGCTTGGCCCGCTCGCGGGCGGCCTCGGCGAAGCACTCCGCGCCGTACGCGCACTTCGTGGCGCCCAGGCATTCGCGGGAGGAGACGGAGATCTGCGCCCAGGCCTTGTCGGAGACACCCGGGGTGAGGTCGTCGCGGTCACCCGTCTCGGTCTCGTCCGCCCAGTCGCGCAGCCGCAGCAGGTCCTGCCCCAGTTTGCTGGTCGGGGTGGCCGCCTCGAACTGGTCGAAGAGGCCCTCCTCCTCGTCCTGCGGTGCGCCCTCGTGCAGCCGGTGCAGACACAGGTAGTTGGAGCGGCCCTTGAGCATGGCGAACTGCGGGCGGCGGCGGAGCTGCGGATGCAGTGCCTCCACCGTCCGGGGCAGGTCGCGCTCGACGAGCTGGCGCTGGAGGGCCAGCGTCGCCGTGGCCACGACCACGCGCTCGCCGTGCGCGAGGGCCGGCACCAGGTAGCCCAGGGACTTACCCGTGCCGGTACCGGCCTGGATGAGGCGGTGGGAGTTGTCGTCGATCGCTTCGGCGACGGCTTCGGCCATGGCCACCTGGCCGGGGCGCTCCGTGCCGCCGACGGCGGAGACGGCGGCGTGCAGCAGGTCGGGGAGGGAGGGCTTCGTCATAGCAGTGCCAACCCTACGGGGCCCCGCCGACAGTGACCGCACCGGCGAGCGGTCATGACCGGTGGAGGGGGTTCGGTACGGTCCCGAACCGCACGGCGTTGGGGCGGTCGGGCCGGTCGCGGTAGCCGTCCTCGTAGAGACGGTTCCTGTTGAGACAGAGCCTCACGATGCGTTCGCCGAGGAGGTCGAAGAGCTCGTAGCGCTCCTTGAGCTCCGGGAATCGGGCCTGGTGGCGGAGGATCTCCGCCCGCACGAGGGACCAGAACGTGTCTTCCGGAACCCCGAGCCCGTCCTCACAGAGTGCGGAGAGGTAGCGGAAGACGCCGACGAAGAGCCCGGAGTGGATGAACTGGGGCAGGAAGTCCGCGGGCTCGGCGGGCAGGACGGCACGGACCTCGTCGGGCATGGACGCCAGCTCGGGCAGCGGTTCGGCGCTGACGTTGACGTCGTCCACGAAGTCCTTGATCGCGAGCCGGACCGGGACGTCGTGCTCGTCGAAGATCACGACGGCGTTCTCGCCGTGCGGGGAGAACACGGTGCCGTAGCGGTAGAGGAAGCGGAGCAGCGGAGGCAGCAGGGCGGCGAAGAGGCGCTGGAGCCAGACCGTGGGGGTCAGGCCGGAGCGGGCGACGAGCTCGGCGGTGAAGGACCGGCCACGGGGATCGGTGTGCAGGAGTGAGGAGAGGGTGCGGGCCCGCTCCCCGGCGGCGAGGTGTCCGGTCAGCGGCTCGCGCCAGATCGCGCCGAGGAGCTCCTTGTACTGGTACGGGACTTCGGGGAGCGCGTCGTAGACGGGGTGGCGGACCGTGACGGAGGCGACCTCGCCGAGCAGGATCACCCCGCATTCCTCGCGCAGGAAGGGGTCGTCGTCGCGCAGGGAATGGATCCAGGCGGTGACGGCGGGCGCCGCGAGGGCCAGGTCCGAGGGCAGGCCGCGCCAGACCATCGTGTTGAAGACGGAGAGCGGCAGTTTGACGCTGTGGCGGTCGGGGCGGGTGAGGTTGAGGAAGGTGCGGATCGACTGCTGGGGGAGACGGAGGTCGGGGTCGGCGGGGAGCGGGACCAGGGTGCCCGCGGCGAGGGCCGGCGCGAAGAGGGGCAGGAGGACCTCGTCCCACTGCCAGGGGTGGACGGGGAGGTAGAGGTAGCCGAGCGGGTCGAGACCGCGGTCGCGCAGGGTCCGGTCGAAGAGGGCGCGGGTGACGGGGTCGAGCTCGGCGGAGTAGAGGCGCGCGGGGTCTTCCAGGCCGGCGGTGCCGCGGTAGTGCGCGAGGGAACTGTGCGCGGCGAGCCAGGGCAGACGCTGGGCGGTGCGGGCCTCGGGCGCCCACGCGGCGGTGTCGGAGGCGGAGAGTCCGATCCGCCCCTTGTTGAGGACGAGCCAGGGGTGACCGGTCTGGTGGCCTTCGAGGGCCGCGTAGTCGAGATCGGCGAGGACGTCCGCGGTGAGCGCGGTGTGGTCGATGCGGGCGTCGGCAGCGAGGGTGGCGCTGAGCTCGCGGACGAGGTGGCCGAAGGTGGCGCCGTCGAGGCCGAGGAGCGTGCGTGCGCGGATGAGGAAGGCGTACGGGTCCCCGAAGGCGGTCGGCGACCCGGCTTCGGCGGGCTGCGGGGTGAGGGTGATCGTGTCGGGTGTGACGTGCCAGCTGCCGTATGAGCGGCGGCGGGCCCGGAAGCCGAGGCTGCTGCCGTCGTCGAGGGTCAGCGTCCAGGCGTCGCCGGAGGCCGCCGGGGCGGGGACCGGGGTGATGATCTCCTCGTACGCGAACTCGCCGAGCATCTTGGCGAGCAGGCGGCGGGCGGCGAAATCCCAGGTCGGGCGGTTCAGTTCGGGTGGCGTGCACGGGTGCTGGGGCGACGGGGGCACGGTGTGCGGGAAGTGGGGGCCTGGGGAGTCGGGGGCTGCGGAGAAATTCTGCACGGGACTCCTCAGGATCGGGAACTTTGCTGTGTGGCGCAGAGTTTTCGAGGTGAGATGTACGGGAAGTGAAGGGATGTACGGGAACGGCCCGGATGTACGGGGAGTGCGGGGCGGCAATCAGAGGAGATTGCGCAGCGCCCGCTCGCGGATCATCAGGGCGGCTCGTTTGCCGGGCAGTTCGATCTCGGCGGGACAGCGGAAGCCGGAGTTCAGGAAGGCTGATACGGAGGGGGTGTTGCGGATGTCCGGTTCGGCGATGACACGCATGCAGCGTGGGCGGTTGTCGAGCACCAGGTCGGCGACGGCGCGCAGGAGTGTGGTGCCCAGACCCCGGCCACGGTTCGTGCCGTCTCCGATGAGCAGGTGGATACCCGTGTCGTGGGGTCGCGCCGGATAGTGCGCGGAGAGCGGGTCGAGGTCGGCCCGGTAGATCTCCCAGTAGCTCATCGGCGTGCCGTCGAGGAGGCCGAGGCACGGGATGCTGCGGCTGTCCCCGTCCCGTTGCGCCCAAACGTGGGCGGCGGTGACGGCGGCCGGGCCGGCGAGTTCCCAATAGGCGTCCACCTGAGGGTCGTTCATCCAGCCGGTGAGCAGATCCAGGTCGCGGGCGAGCCGCACGGGTTCGAGGCGGAAGAAGCCGGACCGCGTCGTGACGCCGCCCCAGGCGGCCGGGGAGTCGAGGAGATCTGCCTCGGCCAGCTGGGGCAGCGACTCGGCGCTGAGACGCGGCGCGGGGGTGCGGAGCACATCGGGGCGACGCATACCGGGGCGGAGCACATCGGTGAGGAGCACGCCGGTGTGGAAGTCGGTCGAGGTCATCGGTGGCTCTTCTCCGTTTTCTGTGCTGACGCGTCAATCGTGGAGGGGGTTGGCGATGGTGACGTAGACGGACTGGGTGTCGACGGGACCGACGAGCTCGTCCAGGCCTCCGAGGCGGGTGAGGAGATTCGCCTTGCAGCGCAGGGTGGGCGAGTCGAGAAGCCTCTCGGGGAGCGGGCCGAGGCCCTTGGCCTTGCCGAGGAACCGGCGGAAGGCTGCCAGCAGGACACGCTCGTCGGCGAGCCGCTGGGATCCGAAGGCCCCGATGAGACCGAGCACGTTGTTGATGCCGAGGTAGTAGGCGAAGCGTTCGTCGGTGACGGCGTCCGAGACGAAGGTGTCGCTCGTGGCGCCGATTCCGGGGAGCCGGCGCTCCAGTTCCGTGCGGCGGGAGGCGCGGAAGTAGTAGCCCTGGTTGTCGCGGTAGCGGCCGCCGACCGGCCAGCCGGCCGGGTCGAGGAGGACCAGCGTGTTCTGCTGGTGCGCTTCGAGGGCGATGCCGGCGAGCGCGTCGAAGGCGAGGACCGGCAGGACCACGTGTTCGAGGTAGCGCAGGAACCACTCGGCAGCGACGGCGGAGGTCGTCCGCCCGGTGGTGGCGGCGAGGCGCGAGACGGTCTCGGCCAGGCGGGAGCTCGTGGTGGTCCGCCCTGGCCACGGGCGGGGTGAGGTGAGTGCGGCGACGCAGAGGGCGTCGTCGCCCGGTCGGAAGGGGTTGTGACGCAGCAGGACGTCGAGTCCGGGGACGGGAGTGCCGTCCGGGGCGTCGACGGCGACCCAGGCGGGATCGCGGACGATGTCGAAGCCCGGGTGGGCGGCCTGCCACCGCTCGGCGAGTCCGGTGCGGAGCAGTCGGTGCACCTCGATACCGCGATGGAGTTCCTTGCGGAGGTTCTCGCGACGGGAGTTGGTGATGCGCAGGCCCAGGGAGAGCTTGAGCATCGCGGGAGCGCCGGGCTGATGGACGGTGCGGATGGAGGAGGTCGGATACCAGGGGGCGCCGTACGGGCCCAGGTCGTGCAGGAGTCCCGCGTCGCGGAGGGCGGCTACCGCGGGGCGCTGGAGCAGGTCGCGGGCCTGCCAGGGGTGAAGGGGAAGGGGGGTGGCGCCGTCGGGAACCGGGAGGCCGGGGGCGAGGCGGCCCAGCAGGCGGCCGGCGGAGACCGGGCGGCCGCGTTCGGTCCAGGCGGAGTCGGTGGCGAGGGCGGCGGGTTCGACCGCCACCCAGTGCAGGGGGAAGGAGCCATGGAGTTCGGGTGAGTAGCGGCGCACTTCGGCTTCGGAGAGGCCTTCGCGGCTCTTCGGGGTCGGGTGCAGCGGGTGGCCGAGGAGGAGGGACTGTTCGGCGGTGAGGAACCGGTCCGCGCCGACGGGGGCGGGTGCGGCCGGGCGTTGACGGCGGTCGGTGATGAACTCGGCCGTGTGGCGCACCGAATCGGCGACCCGCCCGACCAGGTCGCCGGCTCCGGGGGCGCTGTCGCCGTGGACACCGGCGGTGTGGGCACCTTCGCTCTGGGCTCCGGTTCCGGGGCCGCCTCCTTCGCGGGAGATCAGCGCCGCGAGGGTGACCGCGTCCAGGGCGGGGGCGTCGGCCGGGACGCCTGCGAACCGGGCCGGACCGAAGCGGTGCCAGCCGGCCGCGGACCAGTAGCGGACGGCGACGAGCAGGGCGGCGCCGGATGCGGGAAGGGGGATGCGCAGGACGGGGCCGACGGGCTGTTCGAGTCCGGTCTCGCGGACCCAGCAGCGCAGCAGGTTCTCCACCGAGGCGGCCTCGGCGGCGACTCTGGGGTCGGGGTGGTCCAACGGGTCCGCCGCTCCCGCGCGGGGACGGACGGTGCCGTCCTGCTGCCGCGGCACCGCGGCGGGTGCCTGCGGCTCGGCCGCCGGCCAGGGCATCCCCGCGGGCGGCATGCCGGGGAACGCAAAGGCCGGACCGGTAGAGCCGTCCCCCGGCGGCGCGGATGCTGCGGCCCGCTCCCCCGGTTCGGCTGCGCCAAGTCGCGGGTCCGCCGCGGAGGGTCCCTTCGGAGCGGCCTTGCCCTGTCCCCCCGAGTCCGGCTCCCCCGAACGCCCCGGGCCGGGCGGCGCCGATCCGCCCGACGAGACGGGGCCCGGGCCCGGGCCGGGCTGGGCTCCCCGAGACTCCGCGGAACCCTCGGCCCTCGGACCCCCTGCCCGGCTTCCCGGACCGGAGTCGGCCGCAGCCCCGGAAGCCGGTCGCAGAGCAACGGGCGAAGGCGCACTGCCTGAGGCCTCACCGGCAGCCGGTACCCCGGACCACGCCACGGCACCGGCCACCGGCGGCCACGCGGTGAGGGCGGGTGAAGGGTCCGCCGAGACAGCCGGGTTGGGGGTGGGCCGGGGGGCGCTGTCCGCGGGAGCGAGCAGTGGCGGCCACGCGGTCGGGGTGGGCGAAGGGCCCACTGACTCGGCGGGGTCGGTGGCGGGGCGGGGGGCATTGCCCGCGGGAGCGAGCAGTGGCGGCCATGCGGTCGGGGTGGGGGAAGGCCCGCTGGGCCCGGTCGGCGCGAAGGGGAGTTGGGGGGAACGTTCCGCTGGAGCGGGTGGCGGCTGCCACGCGGTGGCGCCGGGCGGAGGATCGGTGGCCGGAGCCGGACCGGGCTGCTCGGGTCGGGCCGTAGCAACGGACGGTGACGGGCTCGGCCTGCCGTCGAGGGAGACTGAGGGGATGGGGCGCGCGGGCGCAGCCGTCGCGGCCGAGGCGGCGCTGACTGGAACCGGCCCGTCCGGGGCCCCCAGTGCGACGGCCGGAGTCGGGCTCGGGCTCGGAGCGGGAGCCGGGGGCTCGGTACCGAAGGCCTTCCCACGCCGGGGCGGCGGGTGCCCGGTGGAGGCCGCCAAGGGCGGAGAGGGGCGGTCACCGGGGGCCGGGGTCGACGGCGGCGTAGGCGCGGCGCCGAAGGCCGGGTCCGGCGGCGGAGTAGGTGTGGCCGGGGCGGCGGGAGACGGTGCCGGCGTGCGCTCGGCGACGGGTCGGGTCCCGGGTGCGGGGGCCGGCGGCTGCGGGAGGCCTGTCGAGACGGCCGAACGGAGCGAGGGCCCGTGCCCCGCCGCAGCGGCCGGGGCCTGGGCGGCCGCCGGCGGCGGTGCCCCGACGGTGGCCGGGACACCGGGGGGAGGGACGGACGCCGTTGAACGGGGCCCCGTCTCCTCCGGAGTCGGCAGGGGTGAGAGGCCGACGGGAGTGGGCACGGAGGGTGTGTCCCCGTACCCGCGGGCAGGGGGAGAGCCCGGGGCGTCCGGAGACGGGACCGCACCGACCCCTGCGCAGGGTGGCGTGCCCACGGCCGGCACCGACCTCACGGGCGGAACGGCGGACATCGACACGGGCTGCGGCCCGGCCGCAGCAAGGGGAGACCGTGGCTGATCGACGGACGCCGGGGACGACGCCACGGAAACAGCCGGAGGAATCGGCGAAGCGGGCCCATCAGCGGACACCGGGACCGGCTGCGCGGACTCAGCCGAAGCAAGGAGGGACCGTACCGGATCGGCAGACACCGGCGCGGGCAACGCAGCGGCGGCCTGCGGAAGCGGCGAAGCCGGCCCATCGGCAGAGGGCGGCACCGGCTCCGGCAAAGCGGGTGCAGGCGAGGAATCCGCCGATGGCTGTGGATCGGCGGGCACCGGTGCCGGAAGGGCCGACGCAGCCGGAGCGAGTGGCGGCCGGAAGGGAACGGCTTGCGCCGGCGGGGGTGGCGCAGGGACGGCCTGGGGAAGCGGCGGGCCCAGCCGGTCAGTCGACAGCGGCAGGGCGGGGGCGGGGGCCTGGGCGGGGGCGGGCCTCGAGTCCGGCGACGGCAGCGCACTGATAGGCGGCGCGAACTCGGCCGGAGACGGCGCGGACCGTCGCGGAGTGGTGGGCAGCAGCGGCGGTGGGGCGGCCGCGGGCTGAGGGTGCGGCGGTGGTACGGGGTTGGCGGGTGGGTGTGCCGAGGCGGTCGGGGGGAGGGTGGGGGCCACGGAGGTCGTCGGGTGGAGCGGGTCGGTGTGCGCAGGGGCGGGGGGCGGGAGGGGAGACGAGGGGTGGAGGGGGTCGGGCATCGGGGTCCTTAGCGGCGGGTAGCGGCGGAGAGGGCGTCGGCGAGGCGGTCGAGGACGGCTGAGGCCTGTTCGTCGGTCAGGGTGAGCGGGGGGAGGAGGCGGACGACACTGGCGTGGCGGCCGCCGAGTTCGACGATGAGACCCCGGTCCAGACAGGCCTGGCGGACGGCCACGGCGAGGTCGGGGGAGGCTTCCCCGGTGTCGGGGTCGGCCAGTTCGACGCCGATCATCAGCCCGCGGCCCCGTACGTCCGCCACGCAGGGATGGGACGGGATCAGGCCGCGCAGCGCGGCGAGCATGTGCGCGCCCAGGGTCCGCGCACGCTCCGCCAGGCCGTTCTCCCTGACGTAGGCCAGCGTCGCGGTGCCCGCCGCCATGGCCAGCTGGTTGCCGCGGAAGGTGCCGGCGTGGGCTCCGGGGGCCCACTGGTCCAGCTCCGCCCGGTACACGATGACCGCGAGCGGCAGGCTGCCCCCGATGGCTTTGGAGAGCACCATCACGTCGGGGACGACCCCCGCGTGGTCGACCCCCCAGAAGGCCCCGGTGCGCCCGACCCCCGTCTGGACCTCGTCGGCGATCAGCGGGATCCCGCGCTCCGCCGTGATCTCCCGCATGCTGCGCAGCCAGGCGTCGGGGGCGGCGTGGACTCCGCCCTCTCCCTGGACGGGTTCGAGGATCATCCCGGCGGGCGCGGGCACCCCGCTCTTGGGGTCGTCGAGCAGGTTCCGCGTCCACCGGGCCGACAGTTCCGCTCCCTCGGCACCGCCGACTCCGAAGGGGCAGCGGCGGTCCTGTGGATACGGCAGCCGGGTCACCCGTACGTCCGTGGTGCCGCCGGCATCCGTGGCGCCGCCGGAGACGGCCAGTGCTCCGGCGGTCATGCCGTGGTAGGCCCCCGTGAAGGCGAGCATCCCGGACCGGCCGGTCGCGGTGCGGACGAGGGTGAGCGCGGCCTCCACCGCGTCCGTCCCGGCCGGTCCGCAGAACTGGATGCGGGCGTCCGCGGCCAGCTCCGCCGGCAGGCTCGCGAACAGCTCGGTGGTGAAGGCGTCCTTGACCGGAGTCGCGAGGTCCAGCACGTGCAGCGGGGCTCCCGAGTCGAGGACCCCGCGGATGGCTTCGAGCACCACCGGGTGGTTGTGGCCGAGGGCGAGGGTTCCGGCACCGGAGAGGCAGTCGAGGTAGCGGCGTCCGTCCGCGCCCTCGATGGTCAACCCCCGAGCACGCACGGGCACGATGGGCAGGGAGCGCGCGTAAGTCCGCGCCGCGGACTCCCGTTGTGCCTGCCTGCGCAGGATCCCCTCGCCCGCGGCCCGCCCCGGAGCCGTACCAGATCCCGGAGCCGTATCGGACCTCGGAGCCCCGTCCGGGCCCGGATCCGCGAACCACCCTGTCTCCGGAACCCGGTTCGCCTGCGCGGGTACCTCCGCCCCGGCCGTGGCCTGCTCGCCCGTCCAAGCCGTCAAAGGCACGAGTGTCGCTCCTCCCGCACGGTTGCCCTTCCGGGGTGCGCTTCGAACACCCACGCTGCTCCCCCATCCCCCGTACGTACCAACGACAGTGGCGGCGACGGATCACGGGTGGGCCCAAGATCCTTGTCCGGCCGGGGGGAACCGACGCCCCGGGCTGTGCCGTCCCCCACGGCAGCGGCATAGTGGGGTGCTGCAACCCGGGCGCCCGCCCACCCAGGCGCCGTCCCGAACCGGAACCATCCCGAACCAGAACCATCCAGGGGGCTTCACGACATGCGACCGATCCGACCGGTCACCGCGATCCTGTGCTCGGCCGCGCTCGCGCTGACCGCCGCGGCCTGCGGGCCCGGCGACGGTGAGACCGACGCCAAGCCGACCGTGGCGGCGAGCCTGCCCACCAGCCTGGACGGGGTGAAGATCCCGGACGGGCTGAAGGACAAGCTCAAGGAGCACGGCATCGACCTGGAGAAGTGGAAGGGGGGTGAGTGGAAGAACTGGAAGAAGGAGGACTGGCTCCGCGAGGCGGGCGACTACATCAACCCGATCATCGAGGACCTCTGGGACCCGGACCGGATGCGTGACGCCGCCAAGACTCCGCAGCCTCCGGCCGTCGACCCGGACGCCGGCAAGGACCAGGGCGTCACCGACCCGACCCCGGCTCCGGTGGCGGCCAAGGCCGCGACCGCGCCCTACCACCAGAGCGTTCCCGCCTCCGGCAAGGTGTTCTTCGACGGTCCCGAGGGCTCGATGGTCTGCTCGGCGACCGTGGTCAAGGACCCCGCGCACCCCGGCAAGTCCAACATGGTCTGGACGGCCGGCCACTGCGTGCACGCGGGCAAGTCCGGCGGCTGGTACCGCAACATCGCCTTCGTCCCGTCGTACAACAACAAGGGCAAGTCCGCGGCCGCGCTCAAGGGTGCGCCCCGCGAGGAAGTGGCCCCGTACGGCGTGTGGTGGAGCGACTGGGCGCAGACCTCGGACCAGTGGATCGCGACCGGCGGTCCGACCGGCGGCGCGGGTGCCCCGTACGACTTCGCGGTGCTGCACGTGACCCCGGAGAAGGGCGGCGGCAAGTCGCTGGAGGAGACGGTCGGTACGGCGCTCCCCGTGGAGTTCAACGCCGCGGCCGCGCCCAAGATCGCGAAGATGACGGCGACCGGCTACCCGGCGGCGGCTCCGTTCGACGGCCAGAAGACCTTCCAGTGCGCCGACAAGCCGGGCCGTCTGTCGCTGAACGCGACCGACCCCACGATGTACCGCATCGGCTGCACGATGACCGGCGGTTCCTCGGGCGGCGGCTGGGTCGCGGCGGGCCGGGACGGCAAGCCCGCGCTGGTGTCGAACACCTCCATCGGCCCCGCCAAGGCCGGCTGGCTGGCCGGGCCCCGGCTGGGGCCGGAGGCGAAGGGCGTCTTCGACGCCGTGAGCGGCAAGTTCAAGTAACCGCGTCTGCACACCACACGACGGAGGGCCCCCGCTGCTGCGGGGGCCCTCCGTCGTTCGTTCGGTACCCGTCAGTGCTTCGCGAGGGCGTACGGAGCGAACTCCGCCGCCAGTTCCGCGTGCACCCGCGCCTTGAGCAGGGTGCCCTCCGCCGTGTGCTCCTCGGAGATCACCTCGCCCTCGGCATGCGCCCGGGCGACGAGCCCGCCGCGCGTGTAGGGCACGACGGCCTCGATCTCGATCGCCGGCCGCGGCAGCTCGGCGTCGATGAGCCCGAGGAGTTCCTCGATGCCCTGACCCGTGCGCGCCGAGACGGCGATGGAGCGCTTCTCGATCCGCAGCAGGCGCTGGAGCACCAGCGGGTCGGCCGCGTCCGCCTTGTTGATCACCACGATCTCGGGCACCTTGACGGCGCCGACCTCGCGGATGACCTCGCGGACCGCCGCCAGCTGCTCCTCCGGCGCCGGATGCGAGCCGTCCACGATGTGCAGGATGAGGTCGGAGTCGCCGACCTCCTCCATCGTGGAGCGGAACGCCTCGACGAGGTGGTGGGGCAGGTGCCGGACGAAGCCGACCGTGTCGGCCAGGGTGTAGATCCGGCCGGACGGGGTCTCGGCCCGGCGGACGGTCGGGTCGAGGGTGGCGAACAGCGAGTTCTCCACCAGGACGCCCGCACCCGTGAGGCGGTTGAGGAGCGAGGACTTGCCCGCGTTGGTGTATCCGGCGATGGCGACCGAGGGCACCTTGTTGCGGCGCCGTTCCTGCCGCTTGATGTCGCGGCCGGTCTTCATCTCCGCGATCTCCCGGCGCATCTTCGCCATCTTCTCGCGGATCCGGCGCCGGTCGGTCTCGATCTTGGTCTCACCGGGGCCGCGGGTGGCCATGCCGCCACCGCCGCCGCCACCCATCTGCCGGGACAGCGAGGCACCCCAGCCGCGCAGTCGCGGCAGCATGTACTGCATCTGCGCGAGTGCGACCTGCGCCTTGCCCTCTCGGGACTTGGCGTGCTGGGCGAAGATGTCGAGGATGAGCGCGGTCCGGTCGACCACCTTCACCTTGACGACGTCTTCGAGGGCGATGAGCTGGCCGGGGCTGAGCTCACCGTCGCAGACGACGGTGTCGGCGCCGCTCTCCATCACGATGTCGCGCAGCTCGCGCGCCTTGCCGGAACCGATGAAGGTGGCCGGGTCGGGCTTGTCGCGGCGCTGGATCACTCCGTCGAGTACGAGCGCGCCGGCCGTCTCGGCGAGTGCGGCGAGCTCCGCGAGGGAGTTGTCCGCGTCCTGCACCGTGCCGGAGGTCCAGACGCCCACGAGGACGACCCGCTCCAGGCGGAGCTGGCGGTACTCGACCTCGGTGACGTCTTCGAGCTCGGTGGAGAGACCGACCACGCGGCGCAGGGCCGCGCGCTCGGAGCGCTCGTACTGGGCGCCGTCCCGCTCTCCGTCGATCTCGTGGCTCCAGGCGACGTCCTCTTCCATCAGGGCGTCGGCCCGAAGGCTCTCGGTGAAGCTCTGCGGATCCGGCGCACCCTGTGCGTCGTCCCGCGCGTCCTGGGAAGGGGAAGAAGAGGAGGTCATTGGATCCTTACGTCGTTTTCGAATGCGTCCGCGTCAGGCGAAGCGGAGCCAAGGCCAAAGCTACTCCCGCGCGTGACATAACACTGTCACGTCCAACGTGTGACACTCCCCTGGGATTCCCCCGGACCGCGGAGATTCCCCGGTGGTGCCCCGCGCAGCGGCCTCGTCGATGGTGGCATGCCCGTTCCGCACGCGTCACACGCTTTTCGGGGCGCTCCACTCCGGGTGCCCCGGCATGGCAGGGGTCTTCTTCCCGTACAGCCAGGGCTCCAGGAACGCACCGAGGTCCCGGCCCGCCTCCTGCGAGGCCAGCCGCACGAAGTCCTCCGTACCCGCGACCCCGTCCCGGTTCTCCCCCACCCAGCGCCGCTCCACCCGGTCGAAGGCCTTGGCCCCGATCTCCTGCCGCAGCGCGTAGAGGATCAGCGCGGCGCCGTCGTAGACCGCCGGACGGAACAGCCCGATCTTCTCTCCCGGTGCAGCCGGCTTGGGCGCGGCCGGGGGGCCGCCGGCCGCCCGCCACTGGTCGGAGCGCTGGTACGCCTCACGCATCCGCCGCTCCAGGGAGTACTTGCCGAGGCCGTCCGCGTACAGGGCTTCGTACCAGGTGGCGTGGCCCTCGTTGAGCCACAGGTCGGACCAGGTGCGGGGGCTCACGCTGTCGCCGAACCACTGGTGGGCCAGCTCGTGGACCATCACGGACTCCACGTACCACTCGGGGTAGCCGCCGCTGCCCGCGAACAGTGCGCTCTCGAACAGCGACAGGGTCTGCGTCTCCAGCTCGAAGCCGGTACGGGCCTTCGCGATCAGCACCCCGTAGTTCTCGAAGGGGTAGCGGCCGATCCGTGCCTCCATCCACTCGATGTGCCCGGCGGTCTTCTTCAGCCAGGGCTCGAGCCGCTCCCGGTCCGCCGCGGGGACCACGTCGCGCAGCGGCAGCCCGTGCGGTCCGGTGCGGTGGACCACGGCCGAATCGCCGATCGAGACCTGGGCGAGCTCGGTGGCCATCGGGTGCAGCGTCCGGTACGTCCAGGTGGTCGCGGCGCCCGCCCGGCGGGCCGGCAGTGCGCCCGGCACCCCGTTGGCCACGGCCGTCATCCCGGCCGGGGCGCTCACCCGGAAGGTGAAGTACGCCTTGTCGGCGGGGTGGTCGTTGCACGGGAAGACCCGGTGCGCGGCGTCGGCCTGGTTGGCCATCGCCAGCCCGTCGTCGGTGACCACCCAGCCGCCGTCGCCGCGGCCGCGCGGGTCGCTCGTGTGCCGGACGGTGATGTGGAGGGGCAGGTCCGGCTCCACCGGCCGGGCGGGGGTCAGCACGAGGTCCTCGCCGATGCTCGCGAAGCCGGCGGGTTCCCCGTTGACCTCTGCGGAGGCCACTTTCCCGTGGGTGAAGTCGAGGTTGACCGTTTCGAGCCGGGTGAGGCTGCGCGCGTCGATGACGGTGACCGCGTCGAGAGGGCTGCTGTTGTCCTTGTACGCGAAGGACAGGTCGTACGAGAGGACGTCGTACCCGGGGTTCCCGAGTTCGGGGAAGAGCGGGTCGCCGATGCCGAGCGCCCGGGGCGGGGGCACAACGGCGGCGACGAGGGTGAGGGAGGCCGCGGCGAGCAGGGCGGCGCGCAGGCGCGCGGAGGTGAGCTGCATCCCCCACCGCTTATCAGCGCCCGCCACGCGCCCGCGAACGGCGCGCGACGGCTCCACCCGAAAGGGGTAGGGCGGGCTGGTGGCCTCCTCCCCGGGACCCCTTACGCCCGGCTGACGTCGTAGACCCCGGGCACGTCCCGCATGGCCCGCATCAGCGCCGGGAGACCCGTCGCGTCGGGCAGCTGCAGGGTGTAGCTGTGCCGGACCCGCTGTTCGACCGGCGGCTCCACCGTCGCGGAGACCACCTCGACCCCCTCGCGGGCGATGGCCTCGGTCAGATCGGCCAGCAGGTGCGGGCGGCCGAACGATTCGGCGAGCAGGGTGACCCGGCAGTCCGCGGTGGCCCGCCAGTGCACGGCGATGGGGGTCCGCCCCACGGCCCGCATCTGGGCCACCGTCGCGCAGTGGACCCGGTGCACGGTGACGGCCCCGCCCCGTACGACGAACCCCTCGACGGCGTCCGGGGGCACCGGGGTGCAGCACCCGGCGAGCCGCACGGTGGCGTCGGGCAGGTCGGCGACGGCGTTGCCCCCGCCGCTGCGCAGGCCGATCACCGACAGCGGCGCCCTGGGTGCTGCGTCGGCGGGCCGGGCCCCGTCGGGGTGGGCCTCGAGCCAGCTGCTGACGGCGATCCGGGCGGCCGGGGTCTTGGCGTGGTCCAGCCAGTCGGCGGTGGGCCCCGAGGAGGCGTCGTGCGCGATCAGGAGCTGGACGGTGTCCCCGTCGGAGAGCCGGGAGGACAGGGAGGTCAGGCGCCCGTTGACCCGGGCGCCGATACATCCGTGGGCCGCCTCGCCGTACTGCGCGTAGGCGGCGTCGATACAGCTGGCGCCGGCCGGCAGGCCCAGGGTGCCCCCGTCGGCGCGGAACACGGTGATCTCCCGGTCCTGCGCCAGCTCCGAGCGCAGGACGTCCCAGAAGGTGTCGGGGTCGGGCGCCGACTGCTGCCAGTCGAGCAGCCGCGACAGCCAGCCGGGCCGGGTCGGGTCCACCCGCTCCTCGTCGCAGTCGGCCGCCGCGATCGGCTCCGCCGACGGCGGGGCCGTGTACGGATTGCCGAGCGCCACCACGCCCGCCTCCGCGACCCGGTGCATCTGCCGGGTCCGCACGATGACCTCGGCGACCTGGGTGGTGGGCCCCTCCGACGTGGCGAAGGCGGTGTGCAGGGACTGGTAGAGGTTGAACTTGGGGGTGGCGATGAAGTCCTTGAACTCGGAGATGACCGGGGTGAAGCAGGTGTGCAGCTCCCCCAGCACGGCATAGCAGTCCGCGTTCTCCCCCACGAGGACCAGCAGGCGGCCGAAGTCGGAGCCGCGCAGTTCCCCGCGCTTGAGGGAGATGCGGTGGACGGAGACGAAGTGCCGGGGCCGTACGACCACCTCGGCGGCGATGCCCGCGTCGCGCAGGACGGACCGTACCGAGTCGGCGATGGCGGGCAGCGGGTCGCGCTCGCCCGCGTGGGCCGCGATGAGGGCGCGGGTGTGCTCGTACTCCTCGGGGTGCAGGATCGCGAAGACGAGGTCCTCCAGCTCGGTCTTCAGGGCCTGCACGCCGAGCCGTTCGGCGAGCGGGATGAGGACGTCGCGGGTGACCTTGGCGATGCGTGCCTGTTTCTCGGGCCGCATCACGCCGAGGGTGCGCATGTTGTGCAGCCGGTCGGCGAGTTTGATGGACATCACGCGGACGTCGTTGCCGGTGGCGACGAGCATCTTGCGGAAGGTCTCGGGCTCGGCGGCGGCGCCGTAGTCGATCTTCTCGACCTTGGTGACGCCGTCGACGATGAAGCAGACCTCGTCGCCGAACTCCTCGCGGACCTGATCGAGGGTCACGTCGGTGTCCTCGACGGTGTCGTGGAGGAGCGAGGCCGTCAACGTGGTGGTTTCGGCGCCCAGTTCGGCCAGGATGAGCGTCACGGCGAGCGGATGTGTGATGTACGGCTCACCGCTCTTGCGCATCTGGCCGCGGTGCGAGGTCTCCGCGAGCAGGTACGCGCGGCGCAGCAGCGACAGATCCGCGTCGGGGTGGTGGGCGCGGTGCGCCTCGGCGACATGGCCGATGGCGTCCGGCAGTCGGTCCCGGGGCGTGGGGCCGAGCAGCGCAGCGCGTCCGAGTCGTCGCAGGTCAAGCCTGGTACGGCCGCGTCTGCGAAGTTCGGGGAGCGCTTCGGGACGTGCTTCGGGGTTCGTGGCCTCTGCACTCATGGGCACCTCCGACGGCTTCGACCGGCGGTGGTGGGCATGGGGTGCGCCCGCAGGGCCGGTGCCTGATGCTACCGACCCCACCACGTGGCGCAGTCCACCTCTCGCTCAGCGTGAAATGGATCACCCATTAGAGGGAAGCTTCAGGCGAAAGCCGTTTCGGTGAGCCAGGCGGGATCGAACTCGCCCTCGGCCACGATCACGGCGGGTCCGGTCATCTCGATCCGCCCGTCGGGGTGCTCGGTGATGCGCAGGGTGCCGCCGGGCAGGTCGACGGTGTACGTGACGGGCGCGCCGGTGACGGCCGGGTCGGCGCCGTCGCGGCGGATGGCGGCCACGGCGACCGCGCAGGCGCCGGTGCCGCAGGAGCGGGTCTCGCCGGAGCCGCGCTCGTGCACGCGCATGGCGACGTGCCGGGGGCCGCGGTCGACGACGAACTCGACGTTGACACCCGTCGGGTAGGCGGACGCCGGGCTGTACGGGGGCGGGTCCAGCAGCTTCCCGGCATCGTCCAGGCTGTCAACGAAGGCCACCGCGTGCGGGTTCCCCATGTTGACGTTCCGCGCGGGCCAGGAACGGGCCCCGACGGAGACGGTGACCTCGCCCTCGGGAAGCTCGGCACGGCCCATGGAGACGGTCACGTCGCCGGTCTTGTCGAGGTGCACCCGCTTGACTCCGCCGCGGGTGGCGACGGCCAGGTCGCCCGGCTCCGCGTGGCCCGCGTGCTGGAGGTAGCGGGCGAAGACGCGGACGCCGTTGCCGCACATCTCGGCGATGGAGCCGTCGCTGTTGCGGTAGTCCATGAACCACTCGGCCTCGCCGGCCAGGTGCGCCGCCTCGGGGTGCGCGGCGGAGCGCACGACGTGCAGCACGCCGTCCGCCCCGATCCCGGCCCGCCGGTCGCAGAGCCGCGCGACGGCGGAGGGCGTCAGCTCGATGGCGTTGTCCGGGTCCGGGACGATCACGAAGTCGTTCTCGGTGCCGTGGCCCTTGAGGAAGGAGAGGCTGGTCTGCGTCACCCGCCCATGGTACCGAGCCGACGCCCGGCCCGGCCGGGCCGGGCGGCTAGGGCCTGTCGTCAAACTCCCGTCGTCGCCCGAAGGGCGGCCTCGCGGCGTCTGGTGCGTGCTCTCGGCGTGCCGGGCGGAAGCCCGTGTACT